>NZ_BAAGRL010000043.1:0-30816 GCF_054782975.1 Myceligenerans halotolerans | reverse complement strand
TTGGACATACCGCCCACCTCCCAAATTGGCGGACGTCTCTACGTTACGAGGGGAGGCACACGGCACGCGAGGACTCCGAGTACAAGCGGTGCGGGACCTGCTCGATCTTCGTGTTCACCCAGCCGCTGGCCGGATGGCGACGTGTCCAGGCCCTGCCCACCCGCACCCGCATCGACTGGGCCCACCAGGTCAAGGAACTGCTCACCGTCGATTTCCCGCACGCCGAGAAGGTCGTCCTGGTCATGGACAACCTCAACACCCACTCGATCGGGTCGCTCTACCAGGCGTTCCCCGCCGACGAGGCGTTCGCGCTGGCCCAGCGCCTGGAGATCCACCACACCCCCAAGCACGGCTCCTGGCTCAACATCGCCGAGATCGAGCTGTCCCGCCTGACCCGCCAGTGCCTGGACCGCCGCATCGACAACCTCGACGTCCTGAACACCGAGCTCGCCGCCTGGCAGGCCGACGCGAACACCGACCAACGCCAGGTCGACTGGCACTTCACCACCAGCAACGCCCGCACCCGCCTCCGCCACCTCTACCCAACCCTTTAGCCGCGACGGTCTACTAGTCGAGGAGCGATGGCACGACTACGCCGTCGACGACGTGGTGCACCTGTGCCGGTACGTCGCGCGAGCTCTCGACGGCGCCGCGGGCGGCACGGAGATGCTCTCGTGGTACGACAAGCTGCTCACCGAGATCCCCTCGAACCAGCGTCGGCTCCTTGCCGAAGGGGATCGGACGGCCGTCGACCTGGACGACGGCGCGGCGGTCGCGGTGGCACTCCTCGACGCGGTGCAGACGGGCCGATTCGGCGCACCGTTGCCCGGAGCCGAGCGCTACGCCACGCTGGGCGAGGCGGAACCCGCGGAGATGCTCGGGCGGCTCGCGCTCCTCGAGCAGGTGGACGGCGCGGAGGCATTCCTCGCGAGCCTGCGTTGACGTTTCCCGCCTCATGAACGCTGGGGATGGACGCTCGGGGAGAGTCCGCCATGCCTGCCGCACCGCGGAACGGCGGCGACGAGGGGAGGCCACCGCCGCGCCGTCGGCGCCCTGAGCCCTACTCCTCCGCGCGCAGCACCCGCAGGTGCCCCCGCCGGGCCGTCTCGGTCACTCCCGGCTCCTGCGCCGGAAGCTCGGTCGCGTCCGCGTCGGTCGCCTTGCGTGGCCGCCCCGCCTCGCGCACGGCGTCGGCCAGCGCCGACAGGTCGTCGGGCGACGGGGCGGGTTCCTCCGGGAACTCGGGGACCAGCCGGACCACCTCCCAGCCGCGCGGCGCGGTCAGGCCGTCGGCATGCTCGGAGCACAGGTCGTAGCTATGAGGCTCGGCGAGATGCGCGAGCGGTCCCAGGACCGCCGTCGAGTCCGCGTACACATACGTGAGTGTCGCGACCGCGGCATGGGTGCATGCGGACCTCGAGCACTGTCTCACCGATCTCACCCGCTGAGCGTACGCCGCTGACCGGGAGCAATGTCACGAACACGCCGAGCCGGTCGCGCCGAACTGCGGGACGCGTCGCGCACGGCCCCCGGACACAGCACCTCCACAGTGCCTCACCTCTCGGGTGCTCCCGCTCCGTCACCCGCTCAGTACGATGGGAATGCCCCAGCCCCGAGGCGGAAGTCCCTCCCCATGAAGCTGTTCGTGCAGATCCCCTGCCTCAACGAGGCGGAGACGCTCCCGCTCGTGCTCGCCACGATCCCCCGCGAGATCCCGGGGATCGACGAGGTCGAGATCCTCGTCATCGACGACGGGTCCACCGACGACACGGTGGAGGTGGCGCGCCGCCTCGGCGTGCGGCATTTCGTGCATCATGCCCGCACGATGGGGCTTGCCCGCTCCTTCCGCGACGGCGTCGACTACGCGCTGCGCCACGGCGCCGACATCGTCGTGAACACCGACGGCGACAACCAGTACCCGCAGGAGCGTATCGGCGACCTGGTCGCGCCGGTGGTCAGCGGCGAGGCCGACATCGCCATCGCCGACCGGCAGACCGCGACCATCGAGCACTTCTCGCCGCTGAAGAAGGTGCTGCAGAAGGTGGGCAGCGAGGTGGTCAACTTCGCCGCCGAGACGGGCCTGCCCGACGCCGCCAGCGGGTTCCGTGCGTACTCGCGCGCCTCCCTGATGCGCCTGAACGTGGTCACGCAGTTCAGCTACTGCATGGAGACGATCATCCAGGCGGGCAACAAGCGCCTGCGGATCACGAGCATCCCGGTCACCACCAACCCGAAGACCCGCGAGTCACGCCTGTTCTCCAGCATGGGGCAGCACATCCGCAAGTCCGGGCAGGCGATCATCCGCTCGTACCTCATGTACAAGCCGCACACGGTGTTCGTGACGCTCGGTGTCATCTTCGGCCTGGGCTGCCTGATCCCGTTCGGCCGGTACCTGGTGCTGCTGGTGCTCGGCCAGGCGGGCCAGCACATCCAGTCGCTGATCCTGGGATCGTCGATGCTGGTGGGGGCCCTGCTGTCGTTCGCGCTGCTGGTGATCGCCGACCTGCTGAAGACGAACCGCACGCTGATGGAGGAAACGCTGGAGCGCCTCAAGGAGGTCCAGTACGGACGCGTCGCGGGCACGACGCCGGAGGTGGCCGGGCCGGGTGCGACGGCCGCGTCGTCAGCCGGTTCGAGCGCGGGAGCCGTGGCGTCGTCGGTCGAGCAGAGTGCGGCGGTCCGAACCGCCGTGCCGGGCGAACCGCCCACGAACGGCGGGCCCGGCACGAACACCGGCCGCGTGGCCCCGTCGGCCGACGGCCCGGGCGAGGCGACCGGGACCCGGCCGGGCAAGCGCCCCGCCCTCAAGGCCGGGCGGTCCGAGGTGCTCCGCGACACGGCCGACGGCCGCGCCGAGGAGCCGGCGGGCCTGTCGTGATCCTGACGTTCGGCACCTACGACGCCGAACGCCACCCCCGCGTCGCCGTCCTCGTCGCGGGCCTGCGCGCCCACGGAACCGAGGTCACGGAGCTGAACCGTCCGCTCGGGTTCTCCACGGCCGAACGCGTCCGGATGCTGCGGCAGCCCTGGCGGCTGCCGCTGCTGGCGCTACGGCTGCTGGCGTGCTGGGCGGGCCTGACGGCCGGCGCGATGCGGCTGCGGCGCGCGCACGGGCGGCCCGACGCCGTGCTCGTGGGCTACATGGGGCACTTCGACGTCGTCCTGGCGCGGGTACTGTTCCCCCGGTCCGTCGTCCTCCTCGATCACCTGATCTTCGCCGGAGACACCGCCACCGACCGTGGCGCCGTCGGCCTGCGTGTACGGCTCCTGAACGCGCTGGACCGCGTGGCGACGGGGTGCGCGGACGTGGTCGTCACGGACACGGACGAGCACCGCGCCATGCTCCCGGACCCGTCGAAGGGCGTCACGGTCCTGGTGGGCGCCCCTACCTCCTGGTTCGACGTGGCACGGGACGACTACCGCCCCGCAGGGACCGCGGTGGCCGGCGCGAACGACACGGCCGCCAGCGGGAGACCTTCCACCGACGGCGATGTCATGCTCGGCGAGGCTGGTGCTGAAGAGACCGGCACCGCCAGGACTGTCGCCGCCAGGACCGGCGGTGACGGGACCGGCACCGGCGAGCCGGGCGTCGGCGGTGCCGACGGGACCGACGTCGGCGGGGCCGCGGCAGGCCGGAGCCTGCGGGTGGTGTTCTTCGGGCTGTACACGCCGCTGCAGGGGGCCCGCGTGATCGCCGAGGCGGTACGCGACGCCGTCGGCTCCGGGGCGGATCTCCGCGTGTCGATGATCGGGTCGGGGCAGGACCTGGACGCCGCCCGCGAGATCCTCGCCGGCACGCCCGGCGTCACCTGGCACGACTGGGTCGAGCCGGCCGAGCTGCCCGCGCTCGTCGCCGGCCACGACATCTGCCTCGGCATCTTCAGCGACACCCCGAAGGGCCTGCGCGTCGTGCCCAACAAGGTCTACCAGGGGCTGGCGGCCGGCTGCGTCGTCGTCACCTCCGACACTCCCCCGCAGCGGCGCGCCGTCGGCGACGTCGCCGAGCTCGTCCCGCCCGCCGACCCGCACGCCCTCGCGAAGACCCTCGCCGACCTCACGGACCCGTCCCGCCTCGCCGACGCGCGGGACCGGGCGGCAAGAGGCCGCGACGCGATCCGCCCGGCCTCAGTCGTGGCCCCGCTCGCCGAGTTCCTGTCGCACCCTCGCTCCCAGCGGGCGAAAGGCGGTCGGGGGATCTCCGTGACCGAGCACGAGGTTCCCGCGGACGTCGCCTCACCACACGGCGGTGACGTGGTCGAGACGCCGGGCAGCGCCGGCACCCGGCAAGCGGATGGCGGGCGGTCGTGAAGCAGCTCCTGGCCGTGGCCGCCCGTGCCATGAGATCGCCCGGCGTGCGGTGGGGATTCCTCGCCGTCGCCGTCGGGCTCGCCGTCTGGTACGTCGTCGACGCCCGGGCGGAGCTCGCCGACGCGGCCGCCATGCTGTCGGGCGGCACGCTGACCGCCGTCGTCGCCCTCGGGTTCGTGTACGTGTGGTGCACGCTGATCGCGTGGCGGGCCGTGCTCGCGGACCTCGGCTCCCGTTTGTCCCTGCGCGACGCCGTGAGCGTGTTCGGGCTCAGCCAGCTCGGCAAGTACCTGCCCGGCGGGGTGTGGAACGTGGTCGCCGCGGCGGAGATCGGGGCCGACCACAGCATTCCTCGGCACCGGTCGGTCGCCTCGATGGGGGTGGCCGTGCTGGTGTCGGTGGTGTCGGGCGCCGCCGTCGGGGCCGTCGCGCTCCCGTTCGTCTCGGCCGGCGCGCTCGGCGCCTGGAGCTGGGTGGTGTGGGTCACGCCCGCGATCGCCGTCGTCCTCCTGCCGCCGGTGCTCAACCGCCTCATCGGCCTGGCCCTGCGGCTCGGCGGGCGGGAACCTCTCGCCCGGCCCCTGACCTGGGGCGGCCTGGCGACGACGACCGCGTGGTCGGTGGCCGGCTGGCTCGTCGCCGGGACGCAGACGTGGGTACTGGCCACGGGGCTGGGCATGACACCGTCGGGCCGGACGTTCGCGCTCGCCGTCGGGGGCTGGGCGCTCGCCTGGACGGTCGGGTTCCTCGTCGTGCTCGCGCCGGCCGGCGTGGGCGTGCGCGAGGTCGTGCTCGCCGGGGTCCTGGCCGGGTCCCTCGCGGGCGTCGCGGCACCCGTCGCGGTCCTGGTCAGCCGGGTCGTGCTGACGGTGGTCGACGGCGTGCTGGCGGGCGCCGGGCTGCTGCTCGCACGACGCCGGACCCGGCATCTCACCGGAGCCCAGCCCATTTCCAAGATCACCCAGGCACCGTGACGCGGACCGATAATCTTCTGACGTGAACCGCGAGCAGCTCCGAGAGGCCGGCAGGAGGGCGACGGCACCCGTTCGTGCCGTCCCTGTCGTCGTTTGGCTGATCACGGTGCTGCACGTCGCCGTGATGCTTCAGCAGACCGCCGTCTTCCCCAACGTCCGCTCGCCCGACGAGCTGAAGCACGTCGACCTGATCGTCCAGGTGGAGCAGGGCCCGGCCTGGCCGTGGCCCGACCCGGGCACCATCTTCGTCGCGGAGGGCGTCAACGCCGGTCACTTCCTCTCCAGCGACCGGCTCTACGCAGGGCGGCAGTTCCTCGCGGACCGCGTGGCGGGTATCCACGCCGACGGGAACGAGCCCGCACCACCCCGCGGTGAACGGCCGTCGTTCGTCGACGACGGCGGCCTGGCGTACTGGGAGCCGGAACGCACGGACGGCACGACGGCGCCCGTCCCGGATCAGCTCGTCCAGCATCCTCCGCTGTACTACCTGCTCGGCGCCGCCGCGCTGCACGCCGTTCCTGACTGGACGACGGCGCCGATGGACCAGGTCTGGCTCTGGCTGCGCTGGCTGAACGCCCTGCTCGCGGCGCCGATACCGCTGCTGCTGTGGGCGTCGGCCCGCCGGCTGAGGCTGCCCGAGCCGCTGCCCGTCGCCGCCGCGCTCGCCCCGATCGCCGTGCCGGAGATGGAACACCTGTACTCGGCGGTCAACAACGACAACCTGCTGGTGCTGCTCGGGACCGCGCTCACCTACCTGCTGGTCCGGGTCATGACCGGCGATCTGTCCCGCCGCACGGCGATAGTGATCGGCGTCGTCGCGACCGCGGCGCTGCTGACGAAGGGGTTCGCGCTGATGTTCCCGGCGTGGATAGCGCTGGCCTACGGCGTCGCGGCGTACCGGGCGCGCGGCCGGCGCCGGGCGGCGGTCGGCTCGCTGGCGGTGGCCGCCGTCGCGACGCTGCCCGGGGTCGCCTGGTGGGTCCGCAACCTCGTGCTGTACGGGGCGATCCAGCCGCACGGATACCGGACGGAGGTCCCGGACCTCACTCCCGTCTACGGCTGGTCCGACGGCGGCGATCTCTGGCTCGAGCGCCTGCTGGAGCGCTTCGTGACGACGTTCTTCGTGCAGGACCACGCCGTCGCCGAGGCGCACGACGTCTCCTGGTGGGCCGCACGCGTCGCGCTCGCGCTGGTCACCGCCGGTGTCGTGACGGCCCTGCTGCGACGCACGGTGCCGCGGGCGACCGCCCTCGTGCTCCTTGCCGCCATCCCGATGCTCGGGGCGATCGTGGCGCGGGGCTCCTGGGAGCAGTTCGCCGCGTTCCGGGACCTCACCGCCGCTCAGCAGGGCCGCTACCTGTACACCGGCTTCGCCGGGGTGGTCCTCGTCGCGCTCGCCGGAGCCGCCGTGCTGCGGCCCGCCTGGCGCCGCTGGGTCCCCGTGGGCGTGCTGGTGCTCGCCCTCGGGCTGCACGCGGCCTTCCAGTACGACACCTGGGTCCTGTACTGGATGCCCGAGCACGAGTCCGGCTGGGCAGCGCTGGGCAGCGCCGTCTCAGCGGTGGAGTACTGGTACCCGTGGCCCCCGGGAGTGCTCGTCGCGATCATGGCGGTCGGCGTGGCCGCGGCGGCGGGCGTGACGTGGCAGGTGATCCGCCGCCCCGTGGTCGAACCCGCGGCGCGGGACCACGCGCCTGCCGGCACGCCGACGTAGCGGCTGCGCTGCGCCGACGTAGTGGCGACGTGGCGGCGGCGCGGCGGCGGCGCGAGGCCGGGTGTCCGCGCGATCTCCTATGCTGACGGCGTGATCCGCACCCTTGCCCGGGCCGTGTCCGACCCCCGACGGCACGAGCACCTGGGCGTCGCCGCGGCGGTCCTCACCGCGGTCCTGCTGTCCCTGACCGTGCTGCTCACGGACCCGCCCTACGCCACGGGCGACGAACCGCCGCACATGGACTACGCGTACCAGGTGTGGCACGGCGAGCTCCCCGTCTTCGAGGAGGGGCTGGAGCTGAGGCCCGGGGGTGCCTGGCTCGCCCCCGTGCAGTGGACCGCGCAGCACCCGCCTCTCTACTACCTGCTCGTCGCGCCCCTGGTGGGCCCCTTGGCCGACGCCGGTCATCCGGTCGCCGCGGTCTACGCTGCGCGCGGCGTGAACACGCTCCTGGCCGGGCTGTTCGTCGTCGCCGCCTGGTGGAGCGCGCGGCGCCTGTGCCGGCCGGGAAGCCCGCTGCCCCCGCTCGTCGCCCTCGTGGCCGGGCTCGCGGCCGCCGTCGCGCACGTGGGCGGCTCCGGGTACAACGACCTCCTGGCGGCCGTCCTGGTCACCACGATGTACGGCGTGAGCGCGACCGCGATCCGGCGCGGGCTGGACGCACGGCTCGTGGCCGCCCTCTGCGTCCTCGCGGCGGGCTGTGCCCTGACCCGGTTGTCCACGGCGGTCATCGCCGTCGTCGTGGCCGCCGTCGCCGTGCTCGCCGCGGCGGTGCGGGCCGCGCAGGGCCGGGGCCGCTGGGCTCCGGCGGTGTGGCTCGCGGTGGGCGGCCCGGCGACGGCCCTGGCCGCCGCCGGCTGGTTCTACGCCCGGAACGTGGCGCTCACCGGCAACATCCAGGGCTCCCACTTCGACTGGGCGCTGGAGAACCAGAACCGGACCGAACGGCCGGTGTGGGCCGTGCTGATCGACCCGGTCACCTGGGCACGGCTGCCGGACCTGTTCTGGTGGGCGGGAAGGGTGCCGCCGCGCACGCTCCACCCGATGACCACGCTGATCGTCACGGCCGTGCTGCTGGTCTGGATCCCGTTGTTCCTCGCCGCGCTGCGGCGCATCCGCGAGCACCGCGAGGGCACGCCCACGCCGGACACGATGGTCTCCGTCCGCTCCGGCGCCGACACACGCGGGACGGCCGCCGCCGCGAGGCCGCCCGCCGCCTCGGGGACGCCGACCGGGGATCCCGTTCGGGCTTCTGCTCCCACGTCGACCGGGGACCCCACCGATCTCCGGCTCCTCGCGGCACTGCCCTGGGTCGCCGCGGGGGTCGCGGCGACCATGCAGATCCTGTACGCGGCGAGCAGCGGCGGAGTCTATCCGCGGTATTTCCTGCCGGTGGCCCTGCCGCTCTTCCTGGGGGTGGCGGCCGGGCTGGCGGTGCGGCCCCGGATCCTCGTGCCCGCGTGGGTGGGGGTCTCCCTGGCCGACCTGGCGGTGTGGCTCGTCGTGGAACTCTCCACACCGGCCGGGGCCGGGCTCTACTCCGAGCCGGTGGCGCCCGCGGCGGCGGTCGGCGTCCTCGCGGTGACGTCCGCGGTCGGGGCCACCGCGCTGACGCTCCGCGCGTATCGCACACCGACGACGACGGCGGCCACGGCGACCAGCAGCGCGACGACGAACCACGCCGCGAGCTGAGCCCCGCCGAACGGGCTCCACCCGGCCCACCGCTCGAGCGCGGTGCCGAGATCCTTCCCCGGTCCCCGGTAGAACCCGCGGAACGCGAACGCCATCCCGGCCGCGGACACGACGATCCCGCCCACGAGAATCCCCGGCACCACCCATGCGCCGCCCCGGCGGCCGGCATCCGGCGGCACCGCGTCCTCCAGGGGCACCCGCTCGCCGTCGCCCACGGGGACGGCGTCGTCCGACCGCACCCGGCCGCCGTCGGTCGCAGCGACCGCGCCCCCTACGGGGACGGCGCCGTCCAGCGGCACCCGATCCTCCCGGCGGCCTCCGTCCGCCGCGGCAGCGCGCCGGTCCGCCGGGGCATCGCTCCGGCGGAGTGCGGTGAGTGCCCAGACGCCGGAGGCCGCTCCCACCGTCAGGCCGACGATCGCGCCGAACATGTACCGGCCCTGGACCGCGACCACCCAGCCCGTCTCGGCGAACCCGGACCAGGCGTTCGCGATGACGGCGCACCACAGGAGGGCGGGCTGCAGCAGGAGGATCAGGAGGGCCCTCCGGCGCGGTACCCGCGCGAGGGCCACGAGACACAGCACCGCGACGGTGACGGCGCCGGTCCAGTACACGCCGTCGGACACCCGCACGTCGAGCAGTCCGAAGCTTCCGAAGAACGACCAGGTCAGGTGCTGCACCGTGGTGCTGACGAAGTACCAGAGCCCCCGGTCCTCCACGGGCTCGAACCGCTCGGGGATCCCGACGGGCTGCACGGCCCCGAACTCCATGAGGTTCCGCAGCCACCACCACCCGCCCACGGCGAACGCCACCGACAGCGCGAGCCCCGCGAGCGCGAGCCGCCGTTTCCCGAGGACGTGGGAACCGGCCAGGAGATAGGCCACGACCACCACGGGCACGGTGAACGCGGCCATCACCTTCGTCAGCAGCCCGATCCCGACCACGCCCCCGAGCAGCACCGCCGTGGTCCACCGCAGGTCCCCTGTCACCACCCGGGCGCAGAGGTACGCCGCGCACGCGCCGGTGAGCACCACGAGTGCGTCGTTCGTGACGCTCCCCATGATGTGTCCGAGCTGCGGCAGGAGCAGCGGGAACGACGCCGCCACCAGGGCCGCCGTCCGCGACCCCGTGACCAGCCGCGCGGCGCCGGCCGCGAGCAGGGGCAGGGGCGACAGCAGCAGCACGTCGAGCAGGCGTAGTGCCAGGACCTGGTGGTCCCACCGCGCCTCGACGGCTCCGGTCAGGTGCAGCCACCCGGCCGCCACCGCGTAGTACAGCGGCGGGTGCTGGGTCATCTGGTCGATCTTCTCGACGTCCCAGGTGCTGGTGTCCGTGCCGGGCGGTACACCGGCGGCCAGGGCGTTGCCGGGGCCGATGACGGTCCGATCGCCGTCGGGTATCGGTGGCACCTCCACGTACTGGCCCTTCTCGGGGCGATCGAGGTACCGGCCGGGGACGTCGGTGTCGATGGCGGCCTCGTCCCGGGCTGCGTCGACGCCAGGGCTGATGAGCGCCTCGCCGGGCGCGGGCCAGCCACCGCCGTAGGCCAGGCGCAGCGTGCTGTTGAGGTGCTGCACCTCGTCAGGGGCCCGGAAGGCGGGAGTCAGCACCGCCCAGCAGGCGGCTGACGCGGCAACGAGTGCCGTGATGAGAGCGAGGGCGACTCGATGGCGCGCCAGGGCGATGTCGTCACGCACGGCATCAGCGTATGGCAACGGCCCGGCGCGCTCATCCAGTTCACCTCATCGGCCCGAGCTCACCACACTCACCTGCCGATACCCACGTCGAGGACGACGTCGCCGTCGATGGAGCGAGGTGCGTAGGCGGCGACGTCGTTCTCGGCAGACCGCGAGCTCGGCCCGGGTGGTGGAGTCTGTCCGGGGCAGCGGCCGTCGGGACGTATTGTCGTGGTGTGGCCTCCAAGTTCTCCCTCGCCCCGACGTCGGACGGCCGGGAAGGCCCGCGCCGGAACCCGGCCCGGCCCAGGCGGCGGGACCGGCGCGGCCGTGGCCTTCGCGGGCCGCTCTTCCCGCCGGGTTCCCCGGCGCACCGCACCCGGGCGGAGGTGTTCGACGACCTCGTCCTCGACGTCGCGCAGTCCCTCGACCGGCGCTGGGGGAAGGCGCTGAACGGCACGCAGTTCGCGGTGGAGGACGTGCCGCCGTCGGACCCGGCGCCGTGGGAGGACGGCGGCGTGCCGCTGGGGCGTTCCTTCCCGGCCGAGGCCGGCCAGCCGGCGCGGGTCGTGACGTACCGCCGCCCGATCGAGGTGCGCTCGCGCGACGAGGACGACCTGGCCGACCTGGTCCGCGACGTCGTCGTCGAGCAGGTGGCGCACCTGCTCGCCCGCGCCCCGGAGGAGATCGACCCCCACTTCGGCGAGCGCTGACGGCCCCGGGCAGTGGCGCTGGCCCACGCCGCAGGCGGCCGGGCGGCATGAGGTTGCTTACGAGCCATGAGGTTGCTTGCGCCTGAGCCGTGTCAGGCGTAAGCAACCTCATGGCTCGCGGCTCACCCACCCGTGAGGGAGTTGACCTCGCCCGTTTCCAGGTTGCCTTCACGCAGGTCGGTCCAGAACTGGGCGACCTCATCCTCGGGGCCGAGCAGCACCGTGGAGCCGACGCCGTTGCCCGGGTTGTAGCCGAGGCTCGCGATCGGTGGCGTGCCCGTGACGCCGTCCTCGCCGTTCGCGCTCTGGAACCGCACCGCCAGGAAGGCCAGGTCGATCACGCCGGTGTCCTGGTCGACCGCGAGGGATCCCAGGCCGGCGTCGGCGAGGGAGACCTGCTTGACGGGGTCGACCAGCAGGGCGGGGTCCTTGATCGCCTGCCCGACCTTGGCGATCACCTGGCGCTGCCGCTTGGCCCGGCCGATGTCACCCTCCGGGTCCTGGTAGCGCATGCGGGAGAACGCGAGTGCCTCCTCGCCGTTCACCTGGTGGCAGCCGGGCTCCCACTTCATCCTGGACTTCGGGTCGTCGACCTCGCGGTCGTAGCACAGCTCGACGCCGCCCACGGCGTCGACGATGTCGCTCACGCCGCCGAACCCGACCTCTGCGTAGTGGTCGATCGTGAGCCCGGAGAGTCCTTCGACGGTCTCCACGAGCAGTTCGGGCCCGCCGAACGCGTACGCGGCGTTGAGCTTCTGCATACCGACCCCGGGGATCTCCGCGTAGGTGTCACGGGGCAGGGATATGAGCGCCGTCGGCCCGGAGGCGGGCTGGTGCAGCAGCAGGATCGTGTCGGTGCGGGCGCCGGTGGTGGAGTCGTTGATCCCTCCGGACCCCCGCGCGTCGGAGCCGGCGATCAGGTAGGTGGTGCCGGGTGTGCCTGCCGCGCCGGACAGCGCGTCGACGTGCTGGATCTTGCCGTTCGCCCAGATCAGCAGGCCGACGGGCCAGGCGACGAGCGCCAGCACGACGACGATCGCGACGAGCTTTCCGCGGCCCTTGCGGCGCGGGCGGCCCGGGCGCGGCGCCGGCCGGGCCTGGTTGTACCCCGGCGGCGCGTGTCCACCACCCGGGGGCTGCGGCCGCACCGGGGCGGGCGGGCGCTGTGTGGCGTGCACGGAGGCAGGGCGCCGCTGCTGCGGCACCGGTGCGGCGTTCAGGCCCGACGCGCGTCCTGTGGCGCGGCGGGGCGGGATGGCCTGGGGCGGTTGGGCGCCGCGCGGCGGTACGGAACGCGGCGGGACTGGCGGTGGGTTCTTGCCACCGGACACTGGGACCTCCCGGGAGGACTGTCGTTTGATTCGTGGCTCGCTGGTTCGTTCGCCCACGGGCACGCCAGCTCCGGGCGTCTCGGCGAGAGGGCGCGGTGAGCTGCCGGAGGGCGCCTCCGCGCTCGGGCGTGCGGCCCCCTGCGCCGCGTCGCCGACGGCGATCGCCCCGTCGGCACCCGGCCGGTCCCCTGCCTGCTGCGGGGTGAAGCTCGGCGGGATCGGCGGCGCGACCCGGGCGTCCTCGTTCACCCGGGTGGCGTCGTCGTCGGTCGTCGGATCTGGCATGTCTCTCTCCGTCAGCCGCAGACGGCGGTCGTGTCGGCGCCGGTGAATGCTTCTCTGCCGGCTTCCTTGACGTCGTCGGTGCTGGGGGACGCCGTGGGGTCGATCGTCTCGTCATCCGGCGCCGACGGCGAGGCGGACGCGCCGGGGGCGGACGAGGTCTGGTCCGTGGCCTCGGGCGAGGCGGAGGCGGTGGCGGGGTCGTGGTCGAGCGGGCGGTCGTGCTTGAGGTTCTCCCAGAGGAGGGTCGCTTCGGAGGTCCAGACCACATTGCTGGCGGGGGCGTACGGGTCCGCCGCGTACGGCACGGTCTGGAACGTGACGGACTCGGGGCGCAGGTTGCGCAGGCTGTAGGCAAGTCCCGTGAGGTTGTCGAGCTGCGCGGTCTCGTCGTCCATGGTCATCGAGCTGGTCACCGCGTCCACGAAGCTCAGGGTCTTGCCCGGGTTGGTGAGCGTATCGGCGCTGAGCACCGTACGCACGAGGGAGGCGAGCAGTTCCTGCTGCCGGCCGATGCGGCTCAGGTCGCTGCCGTCGCCGACGCCGACGCGGGCGCGGGCGTAGTCGAGCGCGAGCTTCCCGCCCAGGGTCTGCACTCCCGGCTCCAGGTGCAGGTTGTTCGCCTTGGGGGCGTTGACCTCCTCCTCGATGCAGAGCTCCACGCCGCCGACCGCGTCGATCATGCGCTGGAACCCCTGGAAGTCGATCACCATGAAGCCGTCGAGGAAGACGCCTGTCAGTGTCTCGACCGTCTGCATCGCGCACAGTGCGCCCGACGCCGTGTCGCCTCCGGCGCCCGCCCCGGCGGCGAAGGCGGCGTTGAACTTGGTGCGCTGCGGCGCGGTGGTGGCCCCGTTGGTGGCCACGCAGGACGGGATGTCGACCGTGGAGTCGCGCGGGATCGAGATGGCCTCGGCCCGTGTCCTGTCCCCCGAGATGTGCAGGACGATCGTCGTGTCGGACCGCTCGCCGGCGACGGCACCGCCGATCTCCGCGTTCTCGCCCTCGCGCGAGTCGCTGCCCAGGAGCAGCAGGTTCACCGGTTCTCCCGCGCTCGGGTCGGTGGGGGTGACCTTCTCGGGGCGGTTGGTCAGCACTTCCTTCGAGGCGGTGTCGATGTTCCCCGTCCACCGCGTCACGGCGGCGACCGCCCCCGTGGCCGCGAACGCGAGCGTCCCGGTCATCACCATCGCCACGACCCGCACCGTGGAACGCTTCCCGGCCAGAGCCCGCGCGTGAGCGGGGCCGACCGAGTGGTCCAGGCCCGCTCCGGGCGTGCTGAAGTCGGGAAAGGTCACAACTTCAGAGCATAGGGGGGCGGACTTGCACGGGCGCAGAGGCCGGACAGAGGGACGGTAGAGGGTTCGTGGAGAACGGGTCAGGCGATCTTCTCGATCTTCTCAGTGGTCACGAGCCGGTCACGACGCGCGGCGTCAGCCTCCAGGGCGGCGGCCGTGGCGGGGCTCGTGAGCACCACGGAGCCCGCGCCGGCCCAGGTGCGCAGGAGCTCGCGCAGCACGTCGGCGGTGGCGCCTCGTCCGTCGACGAGCACCCGCGCCCCGTCCCCGGCCTCGGGCACGAGCTCGTCGTGGCGCACGACGGCGGTCGTCGGCGAGCCGTCCGCGCCGGCGCCGGCCAGTGCCGCGCGGCCGGGTTCCGGCTCGGGCGCGTAGATCACCTGGTCGGCGTACGTCATCACCGCCGCGGCCGCGTCCATGGCGCCGGGCGGCAGATCGCCGTCGTACCGGCGGGCCAGGGCGGGCAGGCTGACGACGACGAGGTCCGCGGGCGACGCCGCCCAGCGCTCGGGAGAATCCGTGACGGCGACGTCCAGCCCCTCGGCGGCCGGACCCGACGGCGCCCCGTCGGACAGCACCACCGTGGCACCCACCCGCCACGCGGCGAGTGCCCAGGTCACGGTGCGCCAGTGCACCGGCAGATTCACCCCAACCATCGAGCCGGGCTGTACGTCGTACTCCTCGACGAGCAGATTGGTGGTCTTCGCGACCCAGTTCGCGAGGACCGCTCCGGAGAGTTCGACCCGTTCGCCGTCGTCGCCGTACCAGGTGAGGCGGGGGCGGCCGGGATCGGACTGGAGACGGTCGAGAAGAGTGGAGACGAGCATGCACAGAGGCTACGCGCCGGGTCGCGCCGCGCACGCCTCTACCCGTGACCGTCCGCCGAGGTGGGGGCGATTTTCTTGTGAAACCCTCGGCCGATAGCACACTTCCGCTTGACGACTCCACACGACACGCGTGTAATTCCATGTATGCAGTTTTCGTAGCGAAGCAAGCGCGTGGACACGCGCGACACATGACCGACAGAGACGGCATGGAGGGACACATCATGTGGGACATGCTGGAACCGGACGGCGAGATCCCGTCCGACACCGAACGCCCGAGCGAGACCATGGCGGACGTGCTGTCGCTCTTCGATGAGGAGCAGGACGACGCCCTGCTCGGCTGGCAGGAACGCGCACTGTGCGCGCAGACCGACCCCGAGGCGTTCTTCCCCGAGAAGGGCGGCTCCACGCGCGAGGCGAAGAAGGTCTGCCAGGGCTGCGAGGTCAAGGCCGAGTGCCTCGACTACGCCCTCGCCAACGACGAGCGGTTCGGCATCTGGGGCGGGCTCTCGGAACGGGAGCGGCGCAAGCTCAAGCGGCGCGCCGTCTGACGTCACCGACCCCGCCGCCCGGCCCTGCCGTCTGCGGCGTACCACCCGAGTTCCGGCAGGCATTCTGACAAGCATTCCCTCCGGCGGAGCGCGACACGCCGGTTTTCCTCCTTACCCTGCGGATCCGGCCCGCGATGCGCATGATGGTCGGCGAGATGACCTCGCCACCCACCGGGCTCCCGCCCCGCCGCACCACCGACACCGCCCTCGCCGCGGTCAGGTCGGTCACCGGATCCGCCCCTACCGTCGTCACGGTGACCGCTGTGGTCGTGACGCGCGGTCGCAGCTCCTACCTCGAAGCCACGCTCGCCGCGGTCCGCGGGCAGTCGCTGGCGCCGCACTCGATCGTCGTCGTCGACGTCGACACCGCACCCTCCACGTCCGCGCACCAGGGGCTCAGCCTCGACGGCGCACGTTATGTCGCCGCGAGCCACTCCCGGTCGTTCGGTGACGCGGTGAACGCCGCCGTCGCCGGCTTCACCTCCTCGGGCGACACGCTCGCACCCGACTGGCTCTGGCTCCTGCACGACGACTCCGCCCCCGTCCCCGGCACCCTGGCGGCGCTGCTCCGCTCCGTCGAGCACACCACCACCGTCGCCGTCGCCGGCTGCAAGCAGCGCAGGTGGGAGCTGGACGACGACGGCGAGCCGCGCGACCCGGCGGATCCCGACCGCGGCCTCCTGCTCCAGGTGGGCTACACCGTCTCCCCGCTGGGCCGGCGCATGACCGGGCTCGACGAGACCGAGATCGACCAGGGCCAGCACGACTCGCGCGAGGACGTGCTCGCCGTCGGGCTCGCGGGGGCGCTGGTGCGCACGTCGGTGTGGCGTGACCTGGACGGCACCGACGCCGAGTACGGCCCGTTCGGCGACTCCCTCGAGTTCTGCCGCCGTGTGCGGCTGGCCGGGCACCGGGTCACGGTCGTGCCGGGCGCCGTGGTCCGGCACGCGCAGCAGTCCCTGTCCGACCCTTCCCACCGGAGCCGGATGCGACGCGCGCAGCTGCGGTTCCGGCTCGTGTCGGCGTCGCCCTGGCTGCTCGGCTGGGCGATGCTCGCCGTCGTCGCCGGCGCTCCGTTCCTGGCGGCCTACCGGCTCGCCGTGAAACAGCCGGCCGCCGCCCGCGACGAGCTCATGGCTCCGCTGTGGATGCTGCTCGGCCTGGGCAGCGTGCTCCGCGCGCGGCGCCGCACCGCGCGCAGCGCCACCCAGCCGTACCGCGTGCTGCGCCCGTTGCTCGGAACCTGGCGCCAGACGTTCCGGGAGCTGCGTGAGCGACGGCTCGCCCGCGCCGACGCCCGCTACACCGGACCCGACGATCTCGACCGGGCGGACCTGCACCGTATGGCGGCCCGCCGCCGCATGGTGCTGGCGTTCGTCGTCGTCGCGGTGACGGGACTCGCCGCCGCGGTCTTCGGGCCCGTGCTCGGCACGCTCGCCGACAGCGGCCGGCTCGTCGGCGGGGCCCTCCTGCCCGCGTCGTCCGACACGGGCCAGGTGTGGACGGCCGCGACGTCGGGCTGGGTGCGCTCGGGCCTCGGGGAGGCAGGGCCGGGCGACCCGCTGCTGCTCACGCTGACCGGGCTCGCCCTGCTGACCGGGAACTCCCTCCAGACCGGAATCAACGCGCTGTTCGTCGTGGCCCTCCCGCTCGCCGCCCTCGGCGGCTGGGCCGCCACGGGGGCCGTGACCCGTTCCGTCTGGGTACGGACCGTCGCGGCTGTGGCGTGGGCGGCCGCTCCCCCGCTGCTCGGCGCGCTCTCCGGAGGACTGCTCGGCGCGCTCGTCGCCCACCTCGCCCTGCCGTGGGTCGCGCTCGCACTCGTCCGGTCCGTGGGAGCACAGCAGATCGACCTTCCCGACCGCTCCAGCGTCGACGCCGTCAACGACCGGCCCCTCCTCGACGGCGCGTTCGTCGAGGAAGGGCGCGGCCATCGCCTCGGCGCCGCAGGAGCCGCGGGCCTGGCCCTCGCGGTCGCGGTCTCCGGCGCCCCGGTGCTGCTGCCGATCGCGGTGGTGATGCTGGCCGCCGCGGCGTTCGCCGCCCCGTCCCGCCGGGTCCACCTGGCTCTGGCGATCCTCCCCTCGCTGGTCGCGTGCGCGCCGCTGCTCATCTACATGGCCCGGACCGGCGACATCGGCCTCCTCGTGGCCGACCCCCTGGCCCTGCCCGGCACGCTCCCGCCCGGCGAGTCCGCCGCAGGGTGGCAGGCACTGCTCGGACAGGCCGGCGCCCCCGAGGCGTGGTTCGGCAGCGCGTGGCCGGGCCTGGAGGTCGGGCCGTACCTGCTCGGCGGCCTGCTGTGCGCCGTCGCACTCGCCGCGCTGCTCGGCCCCCGCGCCGCCGGCGCGCGCGTGGGCTGGATCCTCGTCGCCTGCGCGCTCGCCGTCGTCGTCCTGGCCGACGGCGGTGCGGACGGACTCGGCACACGCGGTCTCGACGCGCTCGGCCTGGACGACGGCGTCCTGGACGGCCGCACCTCCGGGACTGCCCTCGCGTCCGTGGTGCTGCTCGGCCTGGGCGGCGCCGCGCTGTGCACCACGCGGGCGGTCCGGGCACGCCGCGCCGCGCGGACGGTGGCGGCCGCCGGTGTCGCGGTGCCGCTCGCGATCGGCCTCGCCAGCGTGGCCGGCCTCGCGTCCTGGTACCTCGCCGGACCGCTGTCCGACGACGGAGTGCACGCCACCGCGCAGCCCGCGGTACCCGCCGTCGGGCAGCAGATGCAGGCCGTGCCGCGGCAGGCACGCGTCCTGCAGCTCGGTGCCGGCGACGCCGGCACCCTCGAGTACGCCCTGCTCCGGGGCGACGGGACACAGCTCGTCGACGCGTCGGTAGCGGCGTGGGCCCAGGCCGCCGCAGCCGTGACGGCAGGTGCGGAGGCCCAGGCCGCCGTCGACGACGTCGTCGTCCGGCTCGCGGGCGGGACGGACCCGGACGTGGCTGAGCGGCTCGCCGCGCTCGGGATCGGCGCCGTCCAGGTCCCGACGCCCGACCTGCACGACGACGCCACGAACGGCTCCGGCAGGGCCGCCCGGATCGCTGAGCTGACGGCGTCGCTCGACATGATTCCCGGCGTGGAGCGGGTCACGCAGGGGCAGTCGATCACGCTCTGGCGCGTGCGGACCACACAGGAGCCGACGCCGGGATGGGCGCGGATCGAGGACGGGCGGTCGGCCGTCCTGGTGGCGTCCGGCGGTCCGAGCGTGCACGTCGACGTGGCGCACGGCGACGCCACCCGGCGGGTCGTGCTCGCCGAGTCGGCCGACCCGCACTGGTCGGCCACGCTCGACGGGCGCCGGCTGCAACCGGTCGAGGTACGGACGGCAGGGGCGACCCTGCAAGGCTTCGAGCTCGGGCCCGACGGCGGACGCCTCGACATCGGCTACCACGCACCCCACCGCACCGTCTGGCTGCTGACGCTGGGGCTGGTCGGCGCGGTGTTCGCACTGCTCGCACTCCCGGTCCGAGGACGGCGGTCACGATGACTGACGGGACCACGACGCGGCGGAGGCGATCACGATGACGGCCTGGACGACGACGCGCCGGATCGGCGTGCACGCCCTCAGCGTCGCCTGCGTCGCGGCGGTCGCGATGCTCGCCCAGCACGCCCCCGGCGGCGCCGCCGACACGGCCCCGACCCGCGCGGTCGAGGTGGCGCCCGGCGAGACGACGCTCGTCTGCCCGTCCCCCGCCGAACTCGTCCAGGAGAACGTCGGCGACGACCAGTTCGACGCCAGCCCGGTCGAGACGGAGTCCAGGCTGGCGATCGCCGCCGAGGCGCCGGAGGTGGTGGGACTCGACGGTGAGAACCTCGACGGCGGTGACGACGCGGATCCCGGCGACGGGACGGATCCTCACGACGACGACGGCACGGATCCCGACGGCGGCGCGGCGGGCGGTGAGGACGCGACGGGTGGCGAGGACGCGACGAGCGACGACGACGCGGCAAGCGACGAGGACACTGCGAGCGACGAGGACTCGACGGGCAGCGACTTAGCAAGCCACGACGACGCGGCGCGCGTGATCCGGGCGGAGCCGGGCGCGGTCGCGGCCGCGACCGCGACGTCGGTCACGACGGCGGGCGACCTGCGCGGACTCGTGGCGGGCGCCTGCCGGGAGCCGGAGATCGAGCACTGGCTCGTGGGCGGGTCGTCGAGCGTCGGGTCGAGCTCGCGCCTCGTGCTGCAGAACCCGGGCCGCACCGCCGCCTCGGTGTCGCTGGAGGTCTGGGGGCCGTCGGGCCCGATCACGCTCGGCGGGCAGGCGCTCGTGGTGGTACCGGCGGGCGGGCAGGTGTCGACGACGCTCGAGGCGATCGCCCCGGGGCAGGGGCGCCTCGCGGTGCACGCCGTGAGCCGAGGCGCTCGCGTGGTCGCCTACCTGCAGCATCACCGCATCGACGGGCTGGTGCCCCAGGGTGCGGACCTCGTGGCGGGCGGGGCTTCGCCGTCGTCGGCGCTGGCGGTCGTGGGGGTGGAGAGCCGGGCCGAGTCAGTGGAGGACCCGCACGCTCCGGCGCTGCGACTGCTCGCGCCGGGCGACGGCGAGGGGACGGCGCGGCTCAGCGTGTACGGCGCGGACGGGCGCGTCTGGTTGCGCGGCGTGGAGGAGGTCTCGCTGCAGGCCGGAACCGTGACCGAGATCCCGCTCGGCGGGCTGCCCGAGGGCCGGTACGCCGTGGTGGTGGATGCGACCGTGCCGGTGATCGGCGGCGGGCTCGTGCACCGGCGCGGCTCCGTGCCGGAGGACGCCGTCGTCGACCAGGAGCCGTACGACACGGCGTGGATCGCGGGGCAGGCGGTGGACGACGGGGACGCAGGCGCGGACCCGACGTCGTCCGGCCTGCTCGCGGTGCCCGACGGCGTGTCGTGGACGCTGAACGTCGCCGCCGTGCCGACCGCGCGGGGCGAGGACGACGACCCGATCGGGTCGGCCGAGGTGACGGTCACCGGCTACGCGGCCGACGGCGTCGAGACGGGGACGCTCGACGTGGAGGTCCCGGCGGGTGAGGATCTCGACCTGTCCGGCGAGGACCTGGAACCCCTGGGCGAGGACGTGACCGCGATCGGCGTGACGTCGACCGGCGATGCCGCGACGCCCTGGGCGCTCCGCCTGGCCGACGGCTCCCTGATCGCGACACTCACACCGCCGGAGACCGCGGCGACGGAGAGCACGGTCGCGGTACGGGATGTGGTGGCGGACTGATGAACGTGCTCGCACCGGATGGGAAGAATCATGAGTGAGAAGACGAACGTTGAGGCGCTTCTGACCGAGGTCTCAGAGGAGGCCGAAGCTCGCCGTCACGACCCGCTACCCGAGACCGCCGTCGGCGTGCGTCGATCGCAGGAGCCTTCCCCGCGAGTCCTGTCGGCGCGCCCGGCCGCCAAGAGTCCTCGACACCCAAACTGACAATCGCGGGACCGCAAATATACAAAATTTGCGCCTGGCCAGTGTCAGTTTGTCAGTGAGGCGGGCGTGACCTGCGCGTATACCGCATGTCAGAGCACTATCGGGCTACTCCCCGGCGGGCGACTGTAGCTGCGGATGGTGGCCTGGGAGGTGCTGGCGTCCTGGAAGACGAGTTCCCACGGGCCGCTGTTCACGTCCATGTCGCGGCCGAAGCCGACCCACTTGCCTGTGATCCGGTGCCCGGTCGGCTCGATCAGCATCTGGATGGCTCCGTGGTAGACCGCTCCCCGGTAGTAGCCCTCCCGTGAGGTCTCCTCGCGCCAGGTACCGGTGACGACGTTGCCTTCGATACCCAGGTCCATGGACAGGTTCGAGTCCGGGTTCGAACTGGCGCGGGGCAACGAGCGCACAGTCAGCCGCGAGTCGTGCTGGAGCAGCACGACGTAGTGCAGACCCTCGAAAGCGCCCTCCCGGCCGGAAGAAAAGTACTGGTAGCGCGAAAGCCAGACGCCGCTGTAGGCGCCTGGAACCACATGCGTGCCACCCTTGGGCCGGGCTTCCTCCTCGCGGGTGGCGTCGGGCTCGCGGACGACGTCGTGTCCGCCTTGCCCGTCCGAGGCAACGCGCACGGAGAAGCCGAGCATCTCGATCGGCAGGCCAGTCATCGCTTCCAGGGCCTTGGCGTATGCGTTGCGGCACTGCCGGGTCTCCCCGGTCTCCCAGCGCTGGATCAGTCGCTTGGACGCGTCGTTGGGTTCTCCGATGCGAGCGCCGGCTTCCTGAACCGCACGCGCCATCCCGTCCTGGCTCATCCTGCGGCTCACCCGCCACGCTCGCAGAACAGTGTTGGGCGTTGTCATGGTCTCAAGACTAGACCAAATGTCGCCCTAATGTCGCCTTTTCAACGCCGCTTTCGTCATCGCGAGAGGCACGACCGGACCCGCAGGCTGGTGCCGGACATCGATCCGATGCCACTCGAACCTCCCGAGGAGAATGCCCATGACGCACATGACACCCGGCCCGGTCAGCACGCTCCGCAATCACACGACCCAGGACGCAGCGAGCACACAGACCACCACCATCGTGACGACGACAGGCGGTCCGCGACTCGTCGCCGTTGACGTCGACGGCACTGTGGTTTCAGAGGGCACGATGGACGTACCGCCCGCCATCGCCGACGCCGTCCAGAATGTCGTCGCCGCCGGCCACCACGTGTCGGTCGCTACCGGCCGATCGCTGGTCGGCGCCCTGCCGGTCGCCGCGGGCCTCGGTCTGACCTCGGGTTGGATCGTCGCCTCCAACGGCGCCGTCACAGCACGACTGGCCCCGAACCTGCCCGACGGCTACGAGGTGGTCGACTCGTTCGTGTTCGACACCGCCCGGGTGGTCCGCCTGGTCCGAGAACTCCGGCCCGAGACCTCGATCGCCGTGGAATCGATCGGCCGCGGCTATTACGTCACCCATGCCTTCCCGCGCGGCACGCTCAACGGCCGTCAGCTCCTCGTGCCGGACGACGAACTGCCCTCCTCCACACCGCGCATGGTTCTGCGCGCACCCGGAGTCACCACCGCGCTTCTCGACCACGTGCAGGCGCTCGGACTCACCACGACCGCAGCCACCGACGACTGGACCGACGTCACCCCACCCCTGCTGTCAAAGGGCACGGCACTGAACGCGGTACGACGGCGGCTCGGGGTGTCCTACGACGACACGGTCATGATCGGCGACGGCGTGAACGACCTGCCCGGATTCAAGTGGGCCGCCATCTCGGTGGCGATGGGTCACGCGCCGGCCGCCGTCCGCCACGCCGCTGACATCACGACCGGCACGCTGGAGCAGCACGGAGCCGCCACCATCCTCGAAGCCATCGCGGCGGGCACGTTCGTGGCGCGCTGATGAGGTGCCGCGTGGGTCCACGCCGCGCAGGTCGGCCTCGAATCTTCGTGAGGTGCTGCCACCGCGACGCAGTTCGGCACGCCGGCTCACACACCGGACTTCCGACCTGACTTGGGTAACGGGCTACGTCTGCAACGTCCCGGCCAGCCCCAGCCCCGAGCGAGGTCATCGCCGTCTACCACGACCTCTGGCATGCGGGGCGGTCCTTCCGCATTTCCAAGACCGACCTACACGCCCGGCGCTGTTCGCATTGAGCGGAGGCAGCCCGAGGGCTCAAGAGCCGGTCATACCGAGAAATCGAAAATAAATCGAAAGAAGCTCGACGCCGATCCGCGCGCAACCCTCCAAGCCGACACCCCGCGACTACGTGATTCCAATACTGAGCCAACCACTACCAGCGTTGCGCCCAATACAAGCAAGATCAACAAGCACGCGGCAACAAATGATGGAACCTCCACAAAGAGGGATACAGCAAATCCGGGTCCGCAGAGAAAACCGATCAATACGCCCAGCATCGCCAGTCGAGAGCGCACGGCATCATCAGAACTCTTCTTCTCATACTTTGCCATCAGAACCCTATTCCGCCAAAGAATTCGGCCGCATTTCCAGTCAAGGCTCGGCAGCATCCTTAGCGCCCCTTCAATTTGCCCCCCTCCCAGACCGCGATCAGCCAGTCGGCGTCGTCAAATTGGATCGGACCACGCTCCGGGCAGGTCACGCGGCGTGGGTACCCCGCAGAAGGTACATGTCGTCGCCGAAGACTGCCGTCACCTGAACAGTGCCGCCAAGCGCCTCGACGTAGCGGGCGATCACAGCGAACGTCGAGACGTCACCACGTTCGATCTGCGAGACACGGCTCTTGGTGACGCCCATCCGATCCGCGACGTCCTGCTGCGTCAGCCCACACTCAGTACGGCGCTGCGCAAGCCTGTGCCCGTCAATGTATGCCTGCGTGCGCTCGTGCGCCTCGGCGAGCACATCTTCGCCGAGCCGGTCGACGATGCCGCGCCGCACGGCGGACCACTTGGGATATTGAGAAGTCATGGCCTTCCATCCCCTTCCTCGCGTTCGTTGAGGTACATCGCGTACAACTCCTCGGCTTGCGGGATCGCAGTGCGGTACCACGCGGACCACGCACCGGACTTGTCGCCGCCGACGAGCAGGATCGCCGATCGCCACGGGTCGAACACGAACAGCACCCGCACCTCCGTACGACCTGTCGACGCGGGTCGCAACTCCTTGAGGTTGTGGATCTGCGAGCCCGTGATGCGGTCGACCAGCGGCCTGCCAAGCTGAGGCCCAGCGTCGGCGAGCCGGTCGATCGCCGCTGAGACCAGGGCCTGCGACTCGTCATCCAGCGTGGCGAACCACGCCATGAACTCATCGGTGACCCGGATCTCCCACTCTTCCATCCTTCGAGTGTAGTAAATCCTCTACCGCCCGGCGCCGTCAAGAGTGCGGTTTGCCAGGCCGATGAGGAGGAGCTACTACTCGACTACGGACGCGCGGAGCTTCTCGCCCTTGGCGTGGGCCAGGTCGCGGAGGTCGGACTGGAAGGCCAGCATGCGCTCGCGGAGCGCTGCCGCCGCCTCGTCCGTGCCGGAGGCGAGGATGCGCGCCGCGAGCAGGCCTGCGTTGCGGGCGCCGCCGATCGAGACCGTCGCGACCGGCACGCCCGCCGGCATCTGCACGATCGACAGGAGCGAGTCCATCCCGTCCAGGTACTTGAGCGGCACCGGCACGCCGATCACGGGCAGCGGCGTCACGGACGCGAGCATGCCGGGCAGGTGGGCGGCGCCGCCGGCTCCCGCGATGATCGCCCGCAGGCCTCGCTCGGCGGCGGTGCGGCCGTAGTCGATCATCTCGGTCGGCATCCGGTGCGCGGAGATGACGTCGACCTCGATCGGGACGTCGAACTCTGCGAGGGCTTCGGCGGCCGCCCGCATCACGGGCCAGTCGGAGTCGGACCCCATGACGATTCCGACCTGCGGGTTGGTGCTCACAGTGCGCTCTCCTTCGTCTCGACGGGCCCGACCACGGAAGCGGCGGACTCTGCCACCGAACCTCTGCTGTCCGCCCGGCCGCCGTCGTCCCCCATCAGCAGGGCCGCGGCTCCCCTGGCCGCGGCCCGCGCCTCGTCGAGGTCGGTTCCGCTCACATTGACGTGACCCAGCTTGCGGCCGGGACGGATGTCCTTGCCGTACAGGTTGACCCGTGCGGTGTCGAACCGCTTGAGCAGCTCTGGGAGCGCGTCGGCCAGGGCCTCGCGCTCGGAGCCCAGCACGTTCACCATCACGGTCCACGGAGCGACCGGGTCCGTCGACCCCAGCGGCAGGTCCAGGACCGCGCGCAGGTGCTGCTCGAACTGGCTCGTCACCGATCCGTCGATGGTCCAGTGGCCGGAGTTGTGCGGGCGCATCGCGAGCTCGTTCACCAGCACCGTCGTCGGCCCGTCCGGATCGGCCGGGTCGGTCGGTACCTCGAACAGCTCCACCGCGAGCACGCCGGTGACGTCGAGGCCCTCGGCGACGGCGACGGCGATCTCGCGGGCGCGCGCGCCGACGTCGTCGGACAGGCCCGGCGCCGGGGCGATCACCTCCGCGCACACCCCGTCGCGCTGGATCGACTCGACCACCGGCCACGCGCGCACCTCGCCGGACGGCCGGCGCGCGACGAGCGCCGACAGTTCCCGCCGGAACGGCACCTTCTCCTCGACGAGCACCGGCGGCCCGCCTTCGCTGGCGGCGACCAGCCAGTCGTCGGCCCCGCCGACGGTGGAGACGACACGCACGCCCTTGCCGTCGTAGCCGCCGCGCGCGAGCTTCACGACCGCCTCACCACCGAGGTCGGCCAGGAACTCCGTGAGCGCGGCCCTGCCCCCGTCGACCGACGACGGCAACGCGTGCCAGCGCGGGCACGGCACACCGAGTTCGCCGAGGCGCGTGCGCATCACGATCTTGTCCTGCGCGGCGACGAGGGCATGCGGCCCGGGCCGGACCGGCGTTCCGTGCTCGATCAGGTCGGTGAGCAGGTCGTTCGGCACGTGCTCGTGCTCGAACGTCAGGACGTCGGCCCTGGCTTGGCCGGCGGGCGGGGCGATGAGGGCGCGGATCGTGGCCTCATCCGACGGCGCACCGACGGGCGCGTCAGTGACGACCTGCGCGGCAGAGGTGCCGGCGCTTTCCACGAGGACCCGGAGACGCACTCCGAGCTCCGCGGCTGCGGGGGCCATCATCCGGGCGAGCTGTCCGCCGCCGACTACGGCGATCACGGGGGAGGTCACGTGGATCAAGGGTACCGGGACCGGAACAGGGCGCGGCGCGTGTTCGGCTTGCTGTCCTCAGCATGGCGGGCTCCTCGTCATGTCACCGGCGCGCCCGCGCGGCGGCCCGCGCGCACAGCAGCACGACCAGTACCACGACATACCCGACCAGGACCCAGGTCACGACGTCGCCTCGTCTTCGGACGCCAGTTCATCGGCGGCCCGGAGCACTTGCCCGAATCCACGCCGACGCTCGACCTCGACACGGACCGGCCATCGGCCTGGAAGGCTCACCTCGACGACCGTCCCGACCGCGCCCAGGAGTTGCGGCGCCCCGCCCACGATCCGCACCCGGTCGCCAACCTGCCACACGGGTGGCGCGACCGCGGACTCGGCGGCGAAGTCCTCCTCACCCTCGACGGCGCTCACCGCTCGACCTCCCGCACCGCCGAGACCGGCACGGACACGATGCCGCTGCCGCCGTCGATGTCCACGCCCAGGTCCACCCCGGCCCGCTCCGGGCCCTGCCCGAGCAGGCGGCCGATCTGACCGGCGAACCGGCCGGACGTGATCAGCACCCACCGCAACGCCGTCGCCTCCTCCGCCGCGGTCACCGTTCGCCCCTTCGGAGGCGCTCGACCCAGTCGTCCGCGCCGACGTGTTGCCAGCAGTAGGCCTCACCGATCTCGGCGATGCCGTCGCAGCCCTGCGCGTAGCACGCGTGCTCGCTCAGGTGGCGGATCGGGAGTGGGGCGGCGATGCGGTCGAGTGATGAGGTCATGCCTTCACGGTCGCTGCCGTCGTCCCGAGATGACAGGTCCGCCGCGTAAGCCGTCGTCAGCCGACACGTGCGCGTTGTGGCTGACACCTGCCAGGATGGGCGCCGTATCCCGAGCCGAGGAGGCACCATGCCCGAGCGACTTGTGCACTTCCAGACACTCGACGGTCTCGACCTGGTCGGTGACCTCACCACGCCGGACTCCCCGGGGGATACCGCCGTCGTCCTCGTCCACGGTGGGGGAGTGACCAGGCACGAGGCCGGGTTCTTCGATCGGCTTGCCGCCGGGCTCGCCGATGCGGGGATGACTTCCCTGCGGTTCGACCTGCGGGGCCACGGCGAGTCCGCCGGCCGGCAGGAGGACCTCACGCTCGCTTCGGTGCTCAATGACATCCGGGTCGCGATCGAGACGGTCCGGCGTGAGACCGGTGCGTCCCGGATCGGGCTGGCGGCACAGTCGTTCAGTGGCGGGATCGCGGCTTACTACGCCGCCAAGCGGCCGGATGAGGTGGACCGGCTCGTGCTGTTATGCCCGCGGATCAACTACAAGCTGCGCACGATCGACAGCAAGCCGTACTGGAATGACGACCGGCTCGACCAGGACAAGGCAGCCGAGCTCGCCGAGCAGGGCTATATCCAGTACTCGCCGACGTTCCGCCACGGTCCGGGGATCCTGAACGAGGTGTTCTGGCTGCAGCCGCACCGCTCCCTCGACGAGATCCAGGCGCCCACCCTGGTCGTCCACGGCACTGCGGACACGCTCGTGCCGATCGACACCAGCGTCGAAGCCATGGGCCAGCTCAACGGCGCTTCCCGGCTCCTGCGCGTCGAGGGCGCGCAGCACGGTTTCGCCGTCGACCAGGACCCGACCTACTTGAACCCGCAGTCCCAGCAGTGGCAGGCGGAGGTGATCCGGGCCGTGGCCGAGTGGATCAGCCCGACGCGCTGAGAGCGTCGTCCAGCGAGGCCAGCGCATCGCGTGAGCGCCACGGCGCCAGCGCGGTGCGGGCCTCCCGGACGGCCTGCCGGGTGCGCAGCGAGCCGGTCTTCCGCGACGTCAGCAACGCTTCGTGCGCGAGTTCGGCAGCTCGATCCGGTCGAGCCGCCGCCGCCATCGCGACCGCTTGCCGCCCGCGGTAGTAGCCCGAGTCGCGTTCAGAGACGCTGGCCTTGCTGATGCTTGCTTCGTACAGCTCGGCGGCGCGCTCGGGCTCGCCCGCCTCGATCCAGCATGACGCTTCGCGCAGCATCAGGTTCGTGTCGGGTGCGGTGTCGCGGGCGCGTTCGACGATGTCGTGCATGGTGATCGAGCGGCCGAGCATCAGATCGCCGCGGGCGACCTGGAGTAGCGCCTCGGCGTGCAAGCGGTCAGGAAGCCGCCATGGTCCGTCGAGGGCGGCACGTGCAAGCATGTGCACGCGTCGCCCGTCGCGCGACTCGTAAGCCATCTGCGACTTGCGCAGGAGCACGAAGCCTTGCATCGCCATGTCCCCGCCGGCCTGGGCGAACTCCATCGCTCGCTCGTACCAATGGCTGGCCCGGGTGGCGTCGGCCGTGTCGCGGTACAGCCAGCCGACGAACTCCGCAGCCTGCGCGGCGAGCGACAAGAGCCCGGCGTCATCGTCCGTGTGCCTGGCGACCGCGGTCGCGACGTCGACGACTCCCCGCGTGCCGACGAGCGCCGCGTGCGCGCCGTGCTTCCCGTCGACGGCCGCGAGCATCCCAAGCTGTGAGTGCAGGTGCTCGAGGATGAGGTCGGCGGAGCCTTGCAGCGGCGTTCGAATGGCGTCGGCGAGTGATCGGCCGGGTGCTTCGATCGGATCCGCGACGGGCCGCACCATGTCGACGAGCCGTCCGCCGGCGTCGAGTGCGTCGTCGAGCAGTTCGGCGGCCTGGAGACTGGGCCGCTTCTTGCCACGCTCAAGGTCCCACACGTGCTGATGCGAGATATGCACGTGCTCGCCGAGCCGGCGTAGCGACCAGCCACGTTCCTTGCGCAGGCTCTCCAGGTACGGACCGAAGCCCGGATCGACGTCGATCTGGCCCATCAGCGCCCCCTCGGTCGGCAGTGCCTGCTTGAGCAGAGTACCCGCGGCGGCTCCGGAAGCATCGCCCTCGCGCTCATCCGCCAGAACCTGCCGGACCAGGCCGCGGCGGTGCTGTCGCGCGCGATCGACGTCGTGGAAACAACCCGCGGCGGAGGCGGGATGAACGTCGCCTTCCGGGCCGGTCGCGAACTGGCTCCATGGCATGACGTGGACGAGGTCCGTGACGTGCGTGAACGCCTCCTCGCGCTCGTGTCCCCATGAATGCCCCGTGTCCTCGCCAGGTGCGAGGATGCACGCATGACGGCACCGGGGATCGACGCGGCCAAGGCCGCTCTGCGGCGGCAGGTTTGGGACGACCTCGCGGCATCGGGCGCGGCGCCGTCGGACGTGCACGGCCGCATCCCGGACTTCACCGGCGCGGACGACGCCGCCGACAGCCTCGCCCGCTGTGAACCCTGGCAGCGTTCACGAGTCGTCAAGATCGTCCCGGACACGCCGCAACAGCCCGTGCGAGCCCTTGCCCTGCGCGCCGGCAAGCTCGTCTACATGGCGATCCCGAGACTCGCCGAACCCGAGCCGTTCATCCTGCTCGACCCGGCGACCCTCCCCGTCAGCCCCGACGTCGCCGCCGACCGGCACGAGGCCGTGCGCTTCGCCCGGCGGGTCGACGTCGACCGCATGCGACCGGTCGACCTGGTCGTCACCGGCAGCGTCGCGGTCAACATCGCCGGCGCGAGAATCGGCAAGGGCGCCGGCTACGGGGACATCGAGGTCGCCATCCTGGCCGAGGCAGGACTGATCGGCACAGAAACAGTGATCTCGACAACCGTCCACGACCTCCAGGTCCTCGACACCGACATCCCCGAATCCGCCCACGACTTCCATGTCGACCTGATCGTGACTCCCACCCGCGTCATCGAGACGACGGTCCGCAAAAGGCCATCCGGGATCGACTGGAACCACATGCCCGAGTCCAAGATCCAGAACATCCCAGCCCTGGCAGCACGCCGCAGCAAGGAGCTATGAATGTACCTGTTCAGCCGCACGTCTCGTGAGGCTGTGACCTGCGGGAACGTGTAGGTTGGGTGGGTGGTCGAGCCGTCGCGTGAGCAGATCGTCGAAGCGCTCGCGCTGCGTGACGAGAGGATCGCGGCGCTGGAACCCGACTTTGATCATTTAGTACGGGCGGCTTCATCCACAGGCGTTGATGCTGACGAGTGGCGGTGATGTCGTTTTCGTGTCTCGTCAGGATGATCTCTGGCGGGCTTCGACGGTCCTGATGGCGGTCTCGAGGTCGTCGGGGAGGGGTGGTTCGGCCAAGATCTCGTTGCCGTCGACGTTGATGGTGACGGTGCGGTGCTGGCGAGCGGTGGTCACGAAGCGGCGGATGGACCAGCCGGTGGTGTCTTCGGTCCAGCGGGCGACGGCCATCGCGGCGAGCACGATGTTGAGGTGGGCGTGGATCGAGTCGGCGGTTCGGGCGTAGATGGGGCGGGCAGCCAGGTCGGACTTGGCCATGCGGAAGGACTTCTCGATCTGGAAGAGGCGGTGGTAGGCGCCGATCACGAACTCGGCGTCGGCTTGTTCGGGCGGCAGGTTCGTCACGTACGACTTGATCCCCGCGAGGGATCGGGTCTTGTCGATCAGCGCTTGGTCGAGGCTGCGGGTGCCGCCGGTGAGCTTGACGAACCTGTTGCGCTTGACCGCCGCCTTGCCCGCCAGCGCCTTGTTCGCCTTGGTGACCTGCTCGTCGATCCCGCGCAGGGTCCGTCGCGCGCGGTCGTGTTTGTACTGGTAGTAGTACCAGTGGTCGCTGCGCGCGTCGGTGGGGCCGGCGGGCCAGGGCTGGGTGAAGATCTGCCCGTCGGCCAGGTCCTGGCCCGGATGCCGGCGCTTCCAGTCGGCGATCACGTGCGGCATCTGCGGCAGGCGCGCGCCGATGATGAACCCGAGTCCCGCCGCGTCCAGCGCCTTCTTGTTCGCATCCGACACCATGCCCGCGTCCGCGACCACGGTGACCTTCTCGACCCGGTAGGCGTCCTGGAAGTGGCGGATGACCG
>NZ_BAAGRL010000042.1:0-46584 GCF_054782975.1 Myceligenerans halotolerans | reverse complement strand
CAGAATCGCGAATTGTCGGCGTGTCCCTGCGGCTCGGCGGTCGATGCCGACGTCGGACTGCGGTTCGGCAGCAGGACCCGGGCGGAGGTTGCGGTTCGGCGGCGGGACCTGGGCGGAGGTTGCGGTTCGGCGGCGGGACCTGGGCGGAGGTTGCGGTTCGGCGGCGGGACCTGGGCGGAGGTTGCGGTTCGGCGGCGGGAACCGGGCGGAGGTTGCGGTTCGGCGGCGGGAACCGGGCGGAGACTGCGGTTCGGCGGCGGGAACCGGCGCGAGACTGCGATTCACGGCAGGGCCAGCGGAATGGTGTCTCGAATCTCGGGCGCGGGACACTGGCAGACCCTTCAGGTCCGAACAAATGGATTCTTTTCGAGACCCTGTTGAACGAGACTCGGCAACGGGTTGTCGGTGTGGCCGAGCCTGGACCGCGTGCAGCCGCAGCCGCGTGCAGCCGCAGCCGCGTGGAGCCGGAGCCGCGTGGAGCCGGCTGGGCCAGGGGGCCGTCAGCGGGTCGTCGACGACTCCCGGATCACCAGTTCCGGGGAGAACACCACCTGTTCCGGTGGCGAGTCCTCCGGGCGGAACAGCAGGTCGGCGGCGCGGGTGCCGAGTTCCAGCGTCGGCTGCCGCACCGAACTCAGGGGCGTGGCGAGTTCCGCGGCGAAGGTGACGTCGTCGTACCCGACCACCGCCATCTCCTCCGGGACCGCGACACCCTCCCGCCGCAGCGTCCGCAGCACACCCAGCGCCACCAGGTCGTTCACGCAGAACACGGCCGACGGGCGCCCGGCGGCCGGTAGCGCGAGCGCCTCCCGGATCCCTGCCTCGCCGCCGTCCGGGGTGAGGCCCGGCACGGTGATCTCCACCAGCGCGGCCTCGGGGTCGAGGCCGGCGTCGGCCATCGCGGCCGCGGCACCCTCGCGGCGGTCCCGGCACTGCCGGATCGTGTGCGGGCCGTTGAGGAAGGCGATCCGCCGGTGCCCCTGGGCGATCAGGTGTTCGACGGCGAGGCGCCCGCCGGCGACGTCGTCCACCGCCACCGACGCCAGCTCCGGAACGGGCGACGGCCGGTCGAGCAGCACCGCCGACGTGCCCCGCTCGCGCGCCGCGAGGACATGGTCGATGTCGTCCGTGGCCGGGCTGACGATGACGCCCTGCACGCCGTGCTCCTCGTAGAGGCGCAGGTAGCGGCGCTCGCGGTCCAGATCCTCGTCGGACCCGGCGACCATCAGGGTGAACGAGTCGCGCTCCAGGCGGTCCTGGATCCCGCGCGCGGCGTCCGTGAAGAAGGGGTTCGAGAGGTCCAGCACCACGAGGCCGACGCTGGTCAGCGTGCCCGCGCGGAGCTGCCGCGCCGATCCGTTGCGCACGAAGTTGAGTTCGGCGATGGCGGCCTCGACCCGCTCACGGGTCGCGGGGAGGACGCGGTCGGGCTTGTTGAGGACGTTCGAGACCGTGCCGACGGCGACGCCGGCGGCCTTGGCGACGTCCGTGATCGATGCCCGACGGCGCGGCGTGCGCGCACCCGCCGGGCCTGCCGCGTTCGACGCCTTCGTGGAGTTGGCCATCCCCCCATTATGAAGCGATTCATGCGGGAGGCGGCGCACTGGCCGGTTCCGGGGCCGCTCGGGGGCCGGTGGGCGGGAACGGTGGGTGGCGGGCGGCGACGGTGGGTGGCGGGACCGGGGAGGTAGGTGGGCCGGGAGCGGGGGACGGTTGAGACCGGGAAGGTGGGTGGCGGGCACGGGCGGCGGTAGTGGTCGGCACCTTCTTGAATGATCGGCACGTTGAACTGCCGTTCACTCAAAAATGTGCCGACCACGGTCGCTGGTATCTTTTGAACCGTTTCATCGGATCGTGCGCCGATGGGTGTCGCCCTGCGGTGCGGAAGGTGTGGGAGGTCGAAGATGACGGATTCCACCGGTAGTGCTCGTGCGGAGCGGGGCCCGCGGCGGGGTCGCGTGTGCTTCACCTCGCAGGTCCGGGCCGATCGGATCGACGAGTACCGTGCGGCCCACGCCGCGGTCTGGCAGGAGATGCTCGAGGCGCTGCGCGACACCGGCTGGCGCGACTACCACCTGTACCTGCGCGACGACGGCCTGCTGGTCGGCATCCTCGAGACCGACGACTACGACGCCGCGCAGGCGGGCATGGCCGCCACCGAGGTGAACGCCCGCTGGCAGGCCGAGATGGGTGGCTTCTTCGTCGACGAGGGCAACCCGGACGAGGGTTTTGTGATCCTTGACGAGGTCTTCCACCTGGAGGGCCAGTTGCGAGCGGCGGGCCTGCGGACGACGCCGGGCGATTGAGCGGCTGCCCGGCCCGGGAGGGTGCTTCGGCCGCCGTGTGGTCGGGGGATTCGCGTGTGGTCGGGGGTTTGGCGTGTGGTCGGTCAATCACTTGACCGACCACACGCCAAACCCCCGACCAGGCCGGTTCGGTTCTGGCGATCGCGGCAACCTTCCGGATTCCAGGATGTTGCGGGACTGCTGGAACCGGCCTCTCGGCCAGCCCGATGCCGAGTGGCCAGGCCGATGCCGAGCGGCCAGCCGGATGCCGAGCGGTCGGCCGGATGCCGAGTGGTCGGTACCCCGAGCGGCCGACCATGCGACATCCGGCCGACCACCGCCTTGTCCACCTTGTGCCGGTCCACCCTGTGGTCGGCGGATCCATGCCGCTTGACCGCACGCGGAGGCGAGGGTTACGCTCCCCTTGAATCGTTTCAAGGCGTCGTTCGGCGCCGCATCACAGCGCGCGAGGATGCGCGGAAGGGAACCGTGCCGATGACGCCCGACCTTGCCAAGGCGGCACTCCGAGACCAGACGATCGAGCTCCCGTCGTGGGCCTTCGGCAATTCCGGGACCCGGTTCAAGGTGTTCGGCCAGCCGGGCGTCCCGCGCGACCCCTATGAAAAGCTCGCCGACGCCGCGCAGGTGCACCGGTACACCGGCGTCGCGCCGCGGGTCAGCCTGCACATCCCGTGGGACTTGGTGGACGACTTCTCCGACCTGTCACGCCACGCCGCCGACCTCGGCGTCACCATCGGGATGATCAACTCGAACGTCTTCCAGGACGACGACTACATGCTCGGGTCGCTCTGCCACCCCGACGCGGCAGTCCGGCGCAAGGCGATCGGCCACCATAAGCAGTGCGTCGACGTCATGCGCGCCACCGGGTCGGCGGACCTCAAGGTCTGGCTCGCCGACGGCCTCAACTACCCCGGCCAGGACTCGATCCGCGCCCGCCAGGACCGGCTCGCCGAGTCGCTCGCGGAGATCTATGCCGCCCTCGACGACGACCAGCACATGGTGCTCGAGTACAAGTTCTTCGAGCCCGCCTTCTACTCCACCGATGTCCCCGACTGGGGCACGTCCCTGCTGCACTGCATGGCCCTGGGTGACCGCGCGAACGTCGTGCTCGACACCGGCCACCACGCCCCCGGCACCAACATCGAGTTCATCGTCGCCCAGCTCCTGCGGCAGGGCCGCCTCGGCGCCTTCGACTTCAACAGCCGCTTCTACGCCGACGACGACCTCATGGTCGGCGCCGCCGACCCGTTCCAGCTCTTCCGGATCATGCACGAGATCGTGCAGGCAGGCGCGCTCGCCCCCGACTCCGGCGTCAACTTCATGCTCGACCAGTGCCACAACATCGAGCCGAAGATCCCCGGCCAGATCCGCTCGGTGATGAACGTGCAGGAAGCCACGGCCAAGGCCTTGCTGGTCGACGCCGACGCGCTCGCCGCCGCCCAGCAGGCGGGCGACGTCCTCGGCGCGCACGGTGTCCTCATGGACGCCTACAACACGGACACCCGGCCGCTCCTCGCGGAACTCCGCGAGGAGCAGGGGCTCGCCCCGGACCCCATGGCCGCCTACGCGGCCTCGGGCTACGCGGACAAGATCGCGGCGGAGCGAGTCGGCGGCGCCCAGGCGGGCTGGGGCGCATAGCCCGCCGCCTTGCGGAGTCGGTCGGATGTCGCGCGATCGGTCGGATGTCGGATGATCGGCTTCCCGAGCAGCCGATCATCCGACGTCGGACCGATCATCCGACGTCCAGCCGATCATCCGACGTCGGGCCGATCATCCGACGTCGAGCCGACCACCCGTCGTCGGACCGACTGCCCGACATCCGACCGACCAGCCGACAACAGACCGACCGCATCGCGGGCCGGCGGATCCTTCCCGGCCAAGGGCGCCACGACACGACCGACCTCGCAGGACAGCTAGGAGCAGCAGATGACCACCCCGAACAACCCGGCCGTGTCGGCGCTCGTCGCGCGGTCGAACCGCCTGGGCTCCGACCCGCGCGTCACCAACTTCGCCGGCGGCAACACCTCCGCGAAGGGCACCGCCACCGACCCCGTGACCGGCGAGGACGTCGAGCTCCTCTGGGTCAAGGGGTCCGGCGGCGACCTCGGCACGCTGCGGCCCCAGGGCCTCGCGGTGCTCCGCCTGGACCGCATGCGCGCCATGGTCGACACCTATCCCGGTGTCGACCGCGAGGACGAGATGGTCGCCGCCTTCGACTACTGCCTGCACGGCAAGGGCGGCGCCGCGCCGTCCATCGACACGGCCATGCACGGCCTGGTCGACGCCGCGCACGTCGACCATCTGCACCCCGACTCCGGGATCGCCGTCGCCGCCTCGGCCGACGGCGAGGCCCTCACGGCCGAGATCTTCGGCGACGAGGTGGTCTGGGTCCCGTGGCGGCGCCCCGGCTTCCAGCTCGGACTCGACATCGCCGAGATCAAGGCGAAGAACCCGCAGGCCATCGGCTGCATCCTCGGCGGCCACGGCATCACGGCCTGGGGCGACACCCCCGAGGAGTGCGAGCAGCGCTCCCTGGCCATCATCCGCAGGGCCGAGGAGTTCATTGCCGCCCGCACCGCCGCCCTCGCCGAGCGCGGCGAGCACCCGTTCGGTCCCGTCCGCCCGGGCTTCGAGGCGCTGCCCGACGACGGTCCCGCCGGGGACGCGGCAGGTCCGGCCTCGGCCGATACAGCGAGCCGGGCTGACGGCGGCGTGAGCCCAGCTGACGGCACCGCGAGCCTGGCCGACGACACAGCGACCCACGCCGACAGTGCCGCAGGCCAGGTCGATGACTCCGCAGGCCCGGCCGGCGACACCGCGGGGCGGTCCGGATCCGAGCCCGATCGTGCATCGGCCGGCGACCCCACGTCGTGTCGGCTCGGCCGCCGCGCCAAGGCCGCAGCGCTCGCCCCGGTGATCCGCGGCCTCGCCTCGACGGATGCGCCGCAGGTCGGGCACTTCACCGACTCCGACGTCGTCCTCGACCTCCTGTCCCGCGAGAAGCTCGCCGCACTCGCCGAACGTGGCACCTCCTGCCCGGACCACTTCCTGCGCACCAAGGTGAAGCCGCTGGTGGTGGACCTGCCCTCAGAAGCTCCGGTGGACGACGTCGTCGCGCGCCTGCACGAGCTGCACGCCCGGTACCGCGAGGACTACGCGGGCTATTACGAGCGCGGCGCGGCCGCCGCTCGGGCGCGCGGCGAGGAGCCGCCCGCCATGCGCGGCGCGGACCCGCTGATCGTGCTGGTGCCGGGCGTGGGCATGTTCTCGTTCGGGCGGAACAAGCAGACCGCCCGGGTGGCCGGCGAGTTCTACGTGAACGCGATCAACGTGATGCGCGGGTCCGAGGCGATCTCGACGTACGCGCCGATCGGCGAGTCGGAGAAGTTCCGCATCGAGTACTGGGCGCTGGAGGAGGCGAAGCTCCAGCGCATGCCCAAGCCGAAGCCGCTGGCCACGCGGGTCGCGCTGGTGACGGGCGGGGCGTCCGGCATCGGGCTGGCGACCGCACGTCGGCTCGCCACCGAGGGCGCCTGCGTGGTCGTCGCGGACCTCGACGCGGCGAAGGCCGCCGAGGTCGCCGCCGAGCTCGGCGGGCCCGACGTCGCCGTGGGCATCTCCGCGAACGTGACCTCCGCCGCCGACGTCGCCGCCGCCGTGGATGCGGCCGCGCTCGCGTTCGGCGGCGTGGACCTCGTGGTGAACAACGCCGGCCTGTCGATCAGCAAGCCGCTGCTGGAGACCACCGAGAAGGACTGGGACCTGCAGCACGACGTCATGGCGCGCGGCTCGTTCCTGGTCGCGCGCGAGGCCGCCCGCGTGATGATCGCGCAGGGCATGGGTGGCGACATCGTCTACATCGCATCGAAGAACTCGCTGTTCGCGGGCCCGAACAACGTCGCCTACTCCGCGGCCAAGGCCGACCAGGCGCACCAGGTGCGGCTGCTCGCGGCCGAGCTCGGCGAGCACGGCATCCGGGTCAACGGGATCAACCCCGACGGGGTGGTCCGCGGGTCCGGGATCTTCGCCGGGGGCTGGGGCGCGAAGCGCGCGGCGGTGTACGGCGTGCCCGAGGAGGAACTGGGCCAGTTCTACGCGCAGCGCACCCTGCTCAAGCGCGAGGTGCTGCCGGACCACGTGGCCGCGGCGGTGTTCGCGCTGGTCGGGCCGGACCTGTCGCTCACGACGGGCCTGCACGTCCCGGTCGACTCGGGCGTGGCAGCGGCTTTCCTGCGATGAGTGGCTCCAACGCGGCGTTCATCGCGATCGACCTGGGCGCGACGTCGGGCCGCGTCATGCTCGGGGTACTGCACCCGGCCGCGCTCGCGGTGCGGGTCGAGCTGGTCGAGTGCGGGCGGTTCCCGAACGGGCCTGACGCGCACGACGGCGGTCTGCGCTGGGACTTCGAGGCGCTCTGGAGCGGGATCGTGGCGGGGCTCCGCGAGGCCGCGTCCGTCGCCGCCGAGCGAGGGCTCGACGTCCGGGGGATCGGCGTAGACTCGTGGGCCGTCGACCACGGTTTCCTGGACGACGACGGCGCCCTGCTCGCCCGCCCCTGGTGCTACCGCGACCCCCGGACCGACGCCGTGCGCCGGCGTGTCTACGCGCGGATCCCCTTCGCCGAGCACTACGCGATCAACGGGCTGCAGGACCTCCCGTTCACGTCGGCGTTCCAGCTCGTGGCCGGGGCAGAGTCCGGGGACGTGGCCGGGGTGGGAGACACCGACAGCGAGGCCGACGGCTCGGAGCGAACCGGCGCCGCCGTCGTGCGGGAGACCGAGTGGACCCGCGCTGCCCAGGTGCTCCTCATCCCCGACCTGGTGACGTACCGTCTCACCGGCCGCCGTGTGGCCGAGGCGACCAACGCCTCCACCACGGGCCTGCTCGACGCCCGGACCCGGACCTGGTCCGACTCCCACATCGCGCGCCTCGTGCAGGAGTTCCCGGAACTCGGCAACCTGCGGGCGCGGCTGCCGGAACTGGTGGAACCCGGCGCGGCCGTCGGGCGGCTCCTGCCTGACATCCGTGAGGTGACGGGCCTGGCCGAGGTGCCGGTGTTCGCCGTCGGCTCGCACGACACGGCCTCGGCCGTGGCGGCCGCGCCGCTCCCGCCCCCGCGGGCAATGACTCCGTTCCCGTCGACGACGCCGTTCCCGCCGACGACGCCGACACGGGCGGGGGCGGAGAACGATCTCGTCGACCGTGGTGTCGTTCCCGGCGCGCGGGAGGATGACGCTGCCGGGCGCAAGCAGGACGCGGCCCGGCGCGAGCAGGACGCCAGTGGGCGCGAGGATGACGCTGCCGACGCCCGGAAGGCCGTGGCCGCCTACATCTCGTCCGGGACGTGGTCGCTGGTGGGGCTGGAACTGGACGAGCCCGTGCTGACACTCGCCAGCCGCGAGGCGAACTTCACCAACGAGCTCGGGATCGACGGCACCGTGCGGTACCTGCGCAACGTCATGGGGTTGTGGATCCTCAACGAATGCGTGCGGGAGTGGTCGGAGGCCGACGGCGAGCCGGTCGACCTGTCGGCCCTCCTGGAAGATGCCGCACGCGAGCCGGGCGGACGCTGCCTCATCGAGGTGGACGGCGAGGATTTCCTCGCGCCGGGCGACATGGTCGGCCGGGTCCGGGCGGCGATCGCCAGACAGGCGTCCGGCAGCCTGCCGCCGGACGATACCGGCGGTGCGGTCCGGCTGGATGACGTCGGCGGTGCGGTCTGGCTGGATGGCACCGGCGTTCGGCTGGATACCGCGGTGCACGGCGGTGGTGGGCCGGATGGCCCTGAGCGCGGTGACGGCGGGCTGGACGGCCCGCCGCACTCGGGGGCGCAGGGCTGGTCCGTTGCCTCGGGCTCGGGTGGCGTCGTCGTACCCGACACGCGGCCGGCGATCGCGCGGGTGATCCTCGACAGCCTTGCGACGGCCTATGCCCGTGTGGTGCGGCAGGCCGGTGAGCTGGCGGGAGCCCAGGTCACGGCGATCCACGTGGTCGGCGGCGGATCGCAGAACGACCTGCTGAACCGGCTCACGGCCGAGGCCTCGGGCCTGCCGGTGCACGCGGGTCCCGTCGAGGCGACGGCGCTGGGGAACGTCCTGGTCCAGGCGCGCGCGGCCGGTGCGCTGACGGCCGCGAACGGCGGCCCGGCGTTGCTCCCGGACCTCCGGGCGACGGTCCGCGCCGGTACGGAACTGCACACCTACAAACCCCGGGGGGCTCGGCCGGAATCCCGGCTCCACCCATGACTGATGATGGTTCAGTAGGGCCCGGCGGACCTTTCAGGGCAGTTTAGATCGATTCGAAACCCTGTTGAACCTGACTCAAGAGCCGGGGTCGCCAGTGATCCAGGCCGCGACCGCCTGGGCGACCTCCGGATCCTTGGTGCGCAGGTCATGTGCGCCGGGGAGGGTCACGAGGCTGACGTCTCCCGGGATCGCGGCGGCGTGTTCCGCCAGTTCCTCCGGGGCGCCGAACGGGTCCTTGTCGCCGGACACGAAGAGCACCGGCAGATCCAGGTCGCCGAAGTGGTCCACCCGGAGGCGCTCCGGCTTCCCCGGCGGGTGCAGCGGATAGCTCAGCAGCACGAGCCCTGCCGCGGGCAGCCCTTCGGCGACCGCCATCGAGCACATGCGGCCGCCGTACGAGCGCCCGCCGAGGAGGAGGTGGTCCGTCGTCGTGCCGATCTCCCGCGCGAACTCCGCGGCGACCTCTCGAAGGTGCGCGACGGCGACCGGTGCCCGATCCGGCATCCGCTTCCCGGCGATCCGGTACGGGAAGTCGACCCGCCGCACGGGCACGGGCGGATCGAGGGAGGCCAGGGCGTCGTCGACCGCCAGGAGGGTGTGATGGTCGCGCGACGCGCCCGCACCGGGAGTGAGCAGGAGTCCGGAGACGTTCATCCCACCATCCTGGTCCACGGCCGCTGCTCGCCGCGCCGCGGTGCCGGTCAGAGGGGCCGGCGGAACATCATGAGCAGCACGCCGCCGGCGGTCGCGCCGATCCCGGCGATGACCACCCACATCCAGATCAGGCCCGCGGCCTGGGGGAGCCCGCCCGTCTCGTCGTCGGCCGATGCCGGCCCGCCGAACGATCTGATGATCGCGCTCGCCGGGTCGTTCGGATTCGAGGACAAGGACGGACGCGGCTCGGCCGACGGGCTCGCGCTGGGGCTCGGACTCGCCAGGGAGGGTGTGGGCTCCGGGGTCGGCTCAGGCGTGGCCGGGGTCGGCTCCGGTTCCGGGTCGGCCTCAGGCGTCTCCCGGGCGCCCGCGGCGGGCGGGGACTCCTGCGCCGCCGCGGGGGGTGGCGTGGGTTCGGCGCCGGGCCGGTCGTCGGACTCGCCCCCCGGCTCCTCCGCGTCTGTCGGGGCGGGCTCCTCCGGCTCCCAGCAGGTCGGCCCGTCCATCCACTCGCCCCAGTCGTAGCGGTCGAGGCGGAGCCAGGCGACGCAGTAGCCGTCCGGGTACCGGTCGGGAGCCTCGTGGAGGGCGGCCCAGCCGTCGTGCCACTCGGAACCGCTGAGGTAGCGCCGGACGTAGGAGGAGTTGTCGCCGTCCAGCGGCCGGATCGTGTACTCGAGGCTCGCGTCCCGGGAAACGTGCCATCTGTCGAACGAGACGCCCTCGGCGGTGACGTTCAGGTCGGCGTCGTTCTGGTGCGCGGCGGCGCTGGTTCCGGCCGCGCCGACGAGACTCACCGCGAGAATGGCGAGCCCCAAGAGCCGTACCGTTCTCAGCCGGACCACAGTTGGTGATACTACGGGATTGACGGACTTTTCCCAGGTTTGTCGAGGGTGAAGCTGGGTCAGACCGCGTCGAAGTGGACGCGGAATGCTCCGGTACGGGATTCCTCGCGGGCTGTCAGCGAGAGCCTGGTCAGGCGCTCGCCCCAGACCGCGGCCAGTTCGTCGTCGTCGATCTTCTGGATCTCGAGGGCGGCGTCCACGGACTCCCCGTCCCAGGCGATCCGGAGCGAGCGGACCTCGGAGTCGGGCCGGCCGGCGGCGTGCCGCACCGTGGCACGTCCCGCCGCCGCGTTGAGATCCACGTCCCCGGCCAGCAGCCAGTGCCACTCCGTCGGACCGCGATCCTCGTCGGGGCTGCCCCGGCGCCGGGCATCGAGGGCCTTGCCGGTGGCTGCGCCCGCCTTCGTGGCCGTGCCCGCCTCGGTGGGCGGGGCGGCTTCGTCGGCTGGACCTGCCCCGTCGGCTGCGCGGGCCTCGGTGGCCGCGTCCGCTTCGGTGGCGGCCCTCGCCTCGTCAGCGGCCCTCGCCTCGGTGGGCGGGGCGGCCCGACTGTTTTCCCGGTGGTCGGCGCCGACGTCGGCCGTGAACGTCCACTCGTCGCGGACCGTCACCGACTCCGTGGCGCGATCCAGGGTCACCTCTCGCCACCAGGAGCTGAGCCCGCGCACGGCGTACGCCCCCGCGAGATCGAGCCGCACGGCCCACGTGGCCGGCACCCCGGCCTCCGTCTCCGGAGGCGAGACGTCGCCCCGAGGCCCGGTCGTCGCCGTCATGGAGCGCGCCGCGAACTGCGCGCCCGGGAGCTGTTCCGCGCCGCGGATCAGCGGGACGTTGTGCCAGGCCGAGCGCATCGGCCACTGCTCGTAGCGCGTCTCGCCGAACGTGCCTGCGCGGTACGTCGGCTTTCCGGCGTCGACCACCACGGGCACGCCGTCGAGGGCGACCAGCACCTCGCCGACATCGTTGTGGTTGTGGTTCTCCCCGTTGTGCCCGCCCTTGACGAACGCGGCGACGCCGTCGGCCGCGCCCGGCCGCGCGCGCGCCAGCGCCACCTGCGTCTCCGGCAGCCACACGTCGCCCACCAGCGGAGAAGCGGTGCCTGCGGGGAGGGCCGCCCATTCGTCGTCGGACAGCATCAGGACCGCCCGGGAGAGCGTGACGCGTTCGTCCCACAGGATCTCCGGGCGGCCGCGGTACGAGGCGGCGTGCCGGGCGGCGTCGTCGTCCCCGACGCGACGCGCCCACGAGTGCACCAGATTCCACGGCCACGTCCAGATCGGTCGGGCCGGGCTGTCCGCGACCCCGGCGTACCAGTCGCCGCCCAGATGCATCCGGTGCGGGAAGGCGACGACCTGCCGGATCGTCTCGGCGCGGATCGTAGCGGTGTCCGACGGCGTGCCGGGGGCGGGTCCGGCGGTGTCGGTGTCGTCGGGCGTCGTGCTGGGGGCGGCAGCGTCCGTCCGGCCGGGTTCGTGGGCGGGGGCGGCCGCATCTGTTCGGCCGGGTCGGCCGACTGGTGCGACTGCGTTCGTCTGGCCGGATTGGTCGGCCGCTGCGGCTGCTGCTGCGGGGGTGGGAGCGGCGTCGTCCAGCCCTGCCGGCGGTCGCCAGGCCGGGTCGTGCGTGCGTGCCCAGTCGAGCAGGTCCTGTGCCTCCAGCGCGCGGGCCGCGCCCTGCCACCAGTAGTGGTAGCCCTCGTCGACGCCGCCGTCGATCGGGAGGGAGTCCCAGTAGCGGTCCACGCCCTCGGCGACGAGCCGGGCGATGTGCCGGCGGCGGGCGGCGTCGTCCTCCAGGGCGAGCGCAGCCGTCAGCACGTTGCCCTGGATCCAGACCGTCCAGTTCATCGGCGGGCGTTCGATGCCGAGCCACCACCAGTCGCGGCGGTCGGTGAACGGGCGCAGCACCCGCTGCTGCGCCTCGTGCCGGATTCGTGCGCGGACGCCGGGAGCGCGGTCGTCGATCGCCGGCCCGAGCAGATGGTCCACCCAGGCGAGCTGCGCCGCGACCTCGCCGGCGCCGAGGTCCAGGCACGGGTCGGCGACGTCGGACACGACGTAGCCGTTGCGGTCGTTCGTGTGCTCGTGGGCCGCCCAGCACCAGGTGGACTGCTCGCACAGCAGGATCACGCCGTCGATCACCTCGTCGAGGAGGTGCTCGCCGCCGGTGTGCAGTGCCGCGACCGCCGCGTAGGTGAGTCGCCGCTGTCGCGCGATCACGCCGCCCTCGTACTCCTTGCGGTCCCCGTCCCGCCAGAACCGCGCAAACTGCGAGGCCCGCGCCTCGGGCCAGGGCGTGCCGAGCGCGCGCTCGGCACGCTCGACCGCCGGGGCAAGGGACGAGGCCATTCGTTCGGAGGTCCAGAACTCGCGTGCGGTGACGTCGGGCGCGGGCAGGCGGCTCATCGGGAAGTCCTCTCCTTCGTCGGGTTCACGCTATTCGCTGGAGGGACGGGCCACCATGACGGCGCTCTGGTCGGTTGTCGAGTGGTCGGACCGGTGTCCGTGCGGTCGGCCGCTTTGGGGACCGACCGCACGGACACCGGACCGACCACATCTACCCGCGCGATCTCCAGAAGCGGCAACGTCGAGGCCGATGTCGTCCGCAGCAGGGGCTCGGCTTCGGGTTCCTCGGTCGGGGGACGGGGTCGAGGCCGGCGCCCACCTCAGCGCTGCGGACGTCGGCGGGCTCGTCAGCGGTCCGCGGCGGCCGCGTTCCGTGGCAGCGCGAGGTGCGGGGCCACGTGCTGCTCGTAGCGGGACAGGACCGTGGCTGCCGTTCCTGCCGGAGGGGCCGCCCAGATCTCCTCGTTGAAGATCTCGGTCTCGACGTAGCCGGTGTAGCCGGCGTCGCGCACCCAGCCGGAGATGGTCGGGAAGTCGATGTATCCGTCCCCCACGTGCCCGCGGGAGTTCAGCGGTTCCGCCGCGAGTGGCAGGATCCAGTCGCACACCTGGTACGACGCGATCCGCCCCGCCCGCCCCGCGCGCCCGATCTGCGCGCGCAGCGCCGGGTCCCACCACACGTGGTAAGTATCGACGACGACGCCGACCTCCTCGGGCGCGAACGGCTCCGCCAGGTCCAGCGCCTGCCCGAGCGTCGAGATCACGGCCCGGTCCGCCGCGAAGATCGGGTGCAGCGGCTCCAGCACGATCCGGACCCCGTGCTCGCGGGCGATCGGTGCGAGATCCGCGAGCCGGTCGGCGACCCGGGCCCGAGTGGCGACCAGGTCGCGGTCCGCCGCTTCCGCGTCCGGGCGCGGGCCGGCCCCCGGCGCCGACATCGCGGGAAGCCCGCCGACCACGAAGATCAGCTCCGGCGCCCCGATCGTCGCGGCCTCCTCGAAGGCCCGCTTGTTCTCGTCGAGCGCGGCGGCGATTCCGGCGTCGTCCCGTGCGGTGAGGAAGCCACCCCGGCACAGCGACGACGCCACGAGGCCGGCGTCCGCGATGATCTTCGCCGCCTCGGCGGCCCCCACCTCCTGGACGCGATCCCGCCACGGCCCGACCGCGCCGAAGCCGGCCGCGGCCGCGACCTCGCACGCCTCCGCGAGCGTGGCGTGCTTGACGGTCGCGGTGTTCAGCGAGGCCCGTCGCAGGTCCGTCGGGACCACGGCCGACGACGACGCGGCGGGCGCGGCCCCGGCTGCCGTGGACCCGGCTGCCGGGGCCCTGCCTGCCGCGGCCCTGGCTGTGGTGGACCCGGCTGCCGCGGACCCGCCGCGCACCGTGCTGCCGGGCGCGGTGTGGTCGTGAGTGGTGCTGTCGGTGCTCATGCTTCCACCCCGTTCACCGAGAGGAACGCGGTCATCCGCCGCGCCGCCAACTCCGGGTCGAGCAGCATGCCGCAGCCGTCCGCGAGTCGGAACAGCTCGACCAAGTGCGCCACCGACCGACCCGAGTGCAACCCGCCCACCAGCGAGAACGCCGGCTGGAAGCCGTTCAGCCAGGACAGGAACGCGATTCCCGTCTTGTAGTAGTACGTCGGCGCCTCGAAGATCTTGCGGCCGAGCGCCTCGGTCGCGGCGAGGATCTCGTGCCCGCGCTTCGCGGCGTCGGTCTCGCCCGCGGCCGCGGCGTCGAACGCCTGGAGCGCGGTGGACGCGGCCGGGTAGATCGCCGCGAAGATGCCGAGCAGCGCGTCGGAGTGACCCTGCTCGTCGCCCGCGATGAGCTCCGGATAGTTGAAGTCGTCGCCCGTGTACAGACGGGGACGGGCGAGGCGGTCGCCCGGGCGGGAGCCGTGCTGCGGGTCGAGATCCACCGCGAGCCCGCCGTCGGCAGCCGATCCGCCGCCAGGTCCCGACCTGCCGTCGGAGCTGCGACCGCGCGCGCCGCTCCCACCGGCGCCGTCCGCTGTGACCCCGAATCCGGCCGGCATGAGCGCCGGTTCCAGCGCGGCGAGTGCCCGCCGCAGCCCGACCTCGTGCCCCGCGTCGAGCAGCGACACCTTCACGCCGTCGATCTTCGCCTGGTGCGCCTTGATGACGTCCAGGAAGACGTTCGTGGCGGCGGCGACCGACGTCGAACCCCAGTAGCCCTCGAGCGCCGGGTCGAACATCGTGCCGAGCCAGTGCAGCACGACGGGCTGGTCCGCCTCGGCGAGGACGGCGTCGTACACCCGCGCGTAGTCCTCCGGACCGCGGGCGACACGCGCGAGCGCGCGGGACGCCATGACGATGACCTGCGCACCGGCGTCCTGCACGACGTGCACCTGCTCGCGGTACGCGCCTGTGACGGCGGCCAGTCCGGCCTCGCCCGGCTCCAGCGCCGCGACGGTCTCGGGCGAGAGCTGGTCGGTCCCCGCGCCGCACGCCACGCGGGCGGCGTGCCCGGCGACCGACGTCGCACGGAACGTCGCGGCCTCGGCGGCCGACCGCCGCACCAGCTCCTGCGTGGCCGCCCAGTCCAGGCCCATGCCGCGCTGCGCGGTGTCCATCGCGTCGGCCACGCCGAGGCCGTACGACCAGATGCGGTGGCGGTAGGCGAGCGTGCTGTCCCAGTCGACCGACGCCGGCTCGCCGGGCACGTTCGAGGCGCCGGCGTGCGGGACGACGTGCGCCGCCGCGAAGGCGACGCGGCTGGTCAGGGGCGTGTCCGGGATGGTCCAGGGGCCTGGTCCCTGGAGGTCGAGGACGTGGTTGCCCGACGGCGCCCCGGCGTCGTCGAACACTGGGAGGGTGACCTTGGATGAGCTCACGGGGATTCCTTCCTACGATGGCGGTGCCATCGGCAGTTCGTCGAGCTCGGCACCTCGGATTGCCGAACTCACGACGAACTGCCGAAAGCTACGTCTTAGAGATCGCGGGTAGGGATGGCCCGTACGTGTGTGGTCGGGGGTTTGGCGTGTGGTCGGTCAAGTGATTGACCGACCACACGCCAAACCCCCGACCACACGCAGAACGACCGACCAGCCTGCCCGCGCAGGCTCTTACAGCGTGATCTCCGGGATCTCGACGCGGCGGCCCTCGGCCGACGACTGCAGGCCCAGCTCCGCGAGCTGCACCCCGCGCGCCGCCGACAGCAGGTCGAAGCGGTGCGGGCGCCCGGCGACGGCGTCGCGCAGGAACTCCTCCCACTGCGCCTTGAAGCCGTTGTCCAGCTCACCGTTCGCCGGCACCTCCATCCACTGGTCGCGGAACGACTCCGTGACCGGCAGATCCGGGTTCCACACCGGCTTGGGCGTGTGGGCACGCTGCTGCGCGACGCACTTGTTCAGGCCGGCGACGGCGGAGCCGTGCGTGCCGTCGATCTGGAACTCGACCAGTTCGTCGCGGTAGACGCGCACGGCCCAGGAGGAGTTGATCTGGGCGATCACGTCGTCGCCGGCAGGGGTCTCCAGCTCGAAGATGCCGTAGGCGGCGTCGTCGGCCGTGGCCTCGTACTCCTTGCCCTGCTCGTCCCAGCGCGTCGGGATGTGCGTGGCGGTCTTGGAAGTGACCGACTTGACCTCGCCGACGATGCCCTCCATGACGTAGTTCCAGTGGCAGTACATGTCGGTGGTCATGGAGCCGCCGTCCTCGCGGCGGTAGTTCCACGACGGGCGCTGGGCCGGCTGGATGTCGCCCTCGAAGACCCAGTAGCCGAACTCGCCGCGCATCGACAGGATGCGGCCGAAGAAGCCCTCGTCCACGAGACGGCGGAGCTTGACGAGGCCGGGCAGGTAGAGCTTGTCGTGCACGACGCCGACCGTCACGCCCGTCTCCTCGCGCAGGCGGGCGAGCTCGATCGCCTCGTCCAGCGTCTCCGCGGTGGGCTTCTCGGTGAAGACGTGCTTGCCCTGCTGCATCGCCTTGGTCAGGGTCGCGGGGCGGAGGTTGGTCATCGCGGCGTCGAAGACGATGTCGGCGTCGCTGATGGCGGCGTCGAGATCGGTGGTCCAGTGCTCGACGTCGTGCTTGGCGGCCAGCTCCTTGAGCTTCTCGGGGTTGCGGCCCACCAGTACGGGCTCGACCTGGACGCGCGAGCCGTCGGCGAGGGTGACGCCACCCTGCTCGCGGATCGGCAGGATCGAGCGCAGCAGGTGCTGGCGGTAGCCCATGCGGCCGGTGACGCCGTTCATGGCGATGCGCAGGGTGCGTGTCATGCGGGACTCCTTTGTCGGGCTCTCCGGGTGGGGCCCGGTCGCTTGCTGTGGAATGCGCTTTCCCTAGGGTAGCGCAAGCCATCGCCGATGTGGGCACACGGGCACCAGCGGCGGGGAGGTCGCCTACGGGGGCGGGCCGCTGGGTTGCGAGGCGCGCGCCTTCGAGCCACGAGCTTGCTTACGTTTGAGCGGCCTCAGGCGTAAGCAAGCTCATGGCTCAGCGGTGGGGGCGGCTCAGCGGTGGGGTGTCGAGGCGCGCAGGATGACCTCGCCGTGGACCGTGACCGACGCGGGCGACGTCGCCTCCAAGCCCTCGGTCGTTTCGGCGTCGGCTTCGGGCGCCGGCTCCAGGCCGGTCGGCGCGCCGAGCGCCAGTTTGGTCGCCGCCTCACCGATCCGTTCGAGGGCGATGTGCACGGTGGTCAGCGCCGGGGTCACGTCCCGCAGGGTGGGGATGTCGTCGAAGCCGGCCACGGCGACGTCGTCGGGCACGCTCAGGCCGGCGTCGCGCACCGCGGCCATCGCGCCCACGGCCATCACGTCGTTGACGGCGAAGACGAGCTCGGGGAGGCCGGCGCCCGCGCCCCGATCGTCGGGGCGGATGTTGCCGGAGCCGCCGTCGGCTCCTGGACCGGCCCCCGCGCCGCCGCCCGCGCCGCCAGGGTGACCGTTTCGTCCCGTGTCGGCGGCGGCGTCCGGGCTCTCGGCCGTCGCGGCGCTCGCCTGCCCCGACCGGGTGATCAGTTCCGTCATCGCGGCGTACCCGCCGTCGCGGGTGAAGGCGCCGGGCACGACGTCGTCGTCGCGCACCTCACTGCCCAGCGAGGCGAGCGCGTCACGGAAGCCCACGGTCCGGTCCGCTGCCGTGCGCAGATGGGCGGGCCCGGACAGGATCCCGAACCTTCGGTACCCGAGCCCGTGCAGCTCCCGGGCGAGCGCGGCCGCGCCGCCGGAGTTGTCGATCTCCACGACGGGGAGGCTCCCGATCGCCTGCCCGATCGTGGCGACGCCGCCGCCCGACTCGCGGAACGCGGTCAGGATTCCCTCCAGGTCCTGGCCCGCGGCCGGTCCCGTCGGTGGTTCGGCCGGCCCGCCAACTCGTCCGAGCCCCGTTGTGGCGTCGGCCGAGGCGGCCCGGCCTGCGGTGGCCGACACGGCTTGGGCCCCGGTGGTCGAGGCGGCTTGGGCTGCGGTGGTCGGCAAGGCTTGCGCCGCTGTGGCCGACGGGTCGGTCCGCGCCGCGGGTGCGTCCGTGCGGTCCGCTGACGTGGCGTCAGACGTGTGCGCGTCCGCGTCGTCCACCCGGCCGTCGCCCGCGTCGGGCACGGGCGCGCCCGCGCCGTCGTCGGACACCATGCGGCTTCCCGCGAGGATGACCGCACGTCCCCGCTGGCGGCGGACCAGCTCGACGAAGGCCCGCTCCCGCTCCGGCCGCAGTTCGGTCGACGCGAGCGTGACGATCAGTCCCTCGGCCTCGGCGGCGCGGGTGACGCCGGAGGCGATGGCGGAGAAGTACGGGTCGGCGATGTCGTGCACGACGAGGCCGAGCGCGGCGGTCCGGCCGCGTGCCATGGCCTGGGCGCTCGGGTCGGGGACATAGCCCAGCCGCTGAGCGGCCTCCATCACGCGGTCGCGCAACTCGGGGCGAACGGTGCGGGTGGCGCTCCCGTTGATCGCGCGGGAGGCGGTGGCCAGCGAGACACCCGCTTCGCGGGCGACGCGGCTGAGCGTGACAGGGCCGTCGGACATGGGCTCATCCTGCCGCAAAGTGAACGACGGCGGTCGCGGGCGTGCCCCACCTGTGTCGAACCGCAACGTTGGCCCGCTTCGGCCCTCGAGTCGCAGGGTGGGCCTGTTTTGGCGCGTCGAATCGCAGGGTGGGCCTGCTTCGGCCCGTCGAACCGCAGGATGAATCGTGTCAATCTCTCATTGGCGCGATTCATCCTGCGGTTCGGCAACCTTCTTCGGATCTATCGTGCGGTTCGGGGACCCACTGTGACGTCAGGTTGCGGTTCGGGATGGGGCTGGGTCCGGGTCAGACGCGCGCCAGGCGCCTGCCGGCCTCCTTGCGTGCTCGCTCGATGACCTGGGTGTAGCCGGCGATCATGCGCACGTGGCTGAACCGCGGCCGGGCGGCGTCGCGCGCCGGCTGCAACGATTCCCGGCGGGCCGCCGCCTCGACCCAGGTCGCCGCGATCTCCGCGGGATCGTACGAGGTGACGAACCCGATCCCAGCGACGATCGACGCCGCGTCCCCGACCGGAGTCGTCACCGGCACCGCCCCGCACGTCGCCCCCTCGATCAGGCAGAGCGGAGCGGCCTCGCCGAACGCGGAGGTCAGGGCGACCACGTCCGCCGCCGCGTACAGGAGCTCCATGTCGTGCCGGACGCCGAGCAGCTGCACCCGGCCGAGCAGGTCGGGCCGGTCGCCGAAGATCCGCGTGAGGTCGTCGGCGAGTCCCGGGTCCGCGCTGTCCATCCCGGCGCCGCACATCAGCACCTGGCCGGACTTGTCCAGATCGAGGAACTCCCGGGCGGAGCGCAGGAACAGCTCCGGGTTCTTCATCGCGTCGTAGCGGGCCGCGTAGACGACGGCGGTGCTGTCGGGCGCGATCCCGAGCGAGCCCCGCAGGGCAAGACGCCGCGCGCCGCGGACCGGGCGGAACCGGATCAGGTTGATCCCGTTCGGCACGACCCGGAGCAACTCGCCGGGCACGCCGGCCTCCCGGTACGCGTCGCGGGTGGACTCCGCGCAGCAGACGACGGCGGCGAGCTTCCCGAGTTTCGCCGCCGTGATCAGGTCGTCCAGGGCATGGCCCTGGTGCTCCGGGTCGGACCGGTGCAGACACGCGACGACCGGCCGGTGCGGGAACGCCGGCTGGTTCACGAGTCGCAGAGGCTGCTCCTTGAGCGACAGGATCACGTCGGCCGACTTGGCCTGACGCACCGCCGCCGACATCTCCGCGTCGGTGAAGCCACGGGGGTCGTGCTCCACCTCCGTACTGCGGCCCAGCGACGTGATACGCACGCCGGCGGCGCGAAGCGCGCGGTAGCGCGGATCGTCCTCCATGCGCTGGAGCGTCGACTCCCGCCTGACCTCGTGGTGCAGGCTCAGCACCGAGTGCTGCTGCCGGCCGCTCTGGTGCAGCCCGGTCACAACCGTGGAGTGCAGTACCCGGGCACCACCACTGAAAAAGCCCTCGTAGAGCGAGAGCACTCGAAATCCGTTGCGCTGGATCACAGACATCACCTCCGTCCTCACAGAGTGAGGCGGATTGATGAGAGACATGTGGCGTGGATGTTACGGATGCATGACTTCTTTTACGACGTGCCTCGGGCGAGCTTCCGCAGGGACACCTCGGCCCGCGTGCGCCCGACCGCGCGGCAGCCCAGCGCCGTCCAGCGCCCGACCAGCCGGGGCTCGTCACGGTAGAGCGCCGCGCCGCGGCGCAGCAGGGTGATCAGTGGTTTGCGGGACTCCGCGACGTCGCGCAGCAGTCGGAACCAGAACGTCACGATCCGGGGCCTGGCCAGGCAGATCGCATCCGCCAGGATGCCCTCGGCGCGGCAGGCCGCGATGAGTTCGGCCGCGAAGATGCCTTCCGCGATGACGAGTGGCGCCCCGCCGGTGTCGAGGATGTGCGTACCGGTGCGGCGCGACGTCGGGATGTCGTAGACGGGGAGCTCCGCGCGGCCCGTGGCCGCGATCTCCCGGAGGGCGGCGAGGGCCGCGACGCCGTCCCAGGAGGCCGGGTGGTCCCAGTCGATGCTGCCGAACGCCTGCGGCAGGTCGGGGTGGTCGATGTCGAGGTAGAAGTCGTCAAGCTCGACGACGGGCATGCCGAGGCGCCGGGTCAAGGAGGACTTTCCGGAGCCCGACGGGCCGGTGAGCAGCACGATCTTCGTGCGCGGGTGGCGAGTGCCGGGCGGCACGTCGAAGAGAGCGAGATCGAGAGGCTCGGCGGGGTCGGTCACGAGGGTCCATTGTCTCGCATGCGGCGGCAAGGGTGCCGGGGGGTTTGATCATGAAATATTCACCCATACAGGTCGTTTGTGTCTGGTAACTTCCTTCCCTGGGTCTCATCGAGATGTTGTGGGTGGTGGCCTTCGTCAAAGGTTTCGTCGGCTGCTGGAGGCTCAGGGTGTCGGTTGGATCGGTGCGGGGTGTCGGTGGTGTTGCTGGTGTCCTCGGGGCGATGGCTAGTGGTGTGGTGGCCGTGTATGGCGTGGTGACGGCGTCGCGGGTCAGGTCGGTGGTTGCTGCGGTGACGGCTGGGTCGTTGGTGGTGGGGACTGCGTGGGCGGTGGTCGAGCGGGACGGGATCGTGGCGGCGTTCTCGGGTGATGCGGGTCGGTGTGATGTGGATTCTGCGCGGACGGAGGAGCTGGCGTTCGAGTTGGCCGCGTTGTGCGGTAAGGACATTGAGATCGAGGTGTTGCGGTCTGAGTACGACACGTCGTGGGCTACTCCTTCGGGGACGGTCTTGGCTGATTCTTCTGTGGGCGCGGTACGGACGGCTATCGACGGTTCGTGGCAGGAGACCGATCCGAGTGTCCGGATCGATGAGGTGACTGGTGTGCCGGAGGTGGTGGCGCCGGTGTTCGAGATCGATTTGGTCGGTGGTAGTTCGGGTGGGGAGTTCGTGGCGATGGGGCGGGATGACCTGCGGGTGGCGATGGGGCTGCCGTTCGGTTTGGGCGCGCCCGTGGTCGATGAGGCGGACGACTCGCGGGTCGTGTATCCGGCGCTGGACGGTGCGGGCGAGGAACTGGTGGGCGTGGATGTGGTGGTGCGTGTCCATCCGGATGGCACGGGCGTGACGCCGGTGATCCGGGTGGTGGACCAGTCCGCGGCTGACCGTTTGCTGGAGCTGACGGGCGAGGATGGCCTGGAGTTCACGGTGGAGGCGTCCGGTGGCCTGGAACTGACTGACGTCGAGCCGGTGGACGAGGAGACGGCGGACTGGGACGAGCCCCTCCAGGCGGGAGGCGAGGGGCTTGAGGGGGCCGGCGAGAAGGAGGCCGGTGACTCTGGTGCCGCCATGAAGTCTGGTGCCGCGGAGACGGTGGATGCTGAGCCGCAGGCGGTTGAGGGTACGTTCTTCGCGGTGGACGCTTCCGGGAGTGCCGTTTTCTCCGGTGGTATGGCTCTGCAGTGGGACTCGGCCGCCGGTCAGGATCCTGGGACTGGCGATTCGGGTACGCCGGAGTCGTCCGGGACGGCGGCGGGGACGCAGAAGGCCGGTTCGGCCTCGAGGGCGGCGGCTGACGACAGCGAGGCTGCGGAGTCGTCCGCCGCAGCGAACGTTGACCCGACTGGCAATGCCGGGGTGGAGGAGACCGGTGAGCGGGTGGAGGCGCCGTTGCCGGGCGATGTCGTGGCGGTGATGGATGTCGAGGTGGAGCCGGACGGTTCGGCGGCTTCGGTGTCGGCGGACCTGGAGATGCTCACCGTTGACTCCACGGTGTTCCCGGTGTTCATCGATCCGCCGCTGTCGGGTAACCGGAACACGTGGACGAATATCAAGAAGGCTTGGCCGTCGAGCAGTAGCGGTTGGGAGTTCGGTGGGACTGCTGGTATGGGGTATTGCGATGTCTCGATCGAGCCGGTGTGTTCGCGGTCGGGGAATGTGCAGCGGTTGTTGTGGTGGTTCACGGGGCTGGGTGGCATCGGCCGGATGGAGCAGTCGGATGTCGTGAGCGCTACGTTCCGCGCGAAGGGGACGCATTCGTATTCGTGTGACAAGTGGTCGGTGGAGCTGTGGAAGATCTCCAAGCCGACGTCGGGCACGACGTGGTCGAACCATGTGGGTAATGGTGGCTGGAAGTCGAAGGTGTCGTCCGTCCCGGACGCGTACTACAGCTCGGCGTGCGGGGGCACTCATTGGACGGAGTGGGACGCGACGAGTGTGGCCAAGACGATCGCCAGCGGGGACTACTCGACGGCGGCGCTGGGGCTGAGGGCCGCGACGGAGACGGACATGCGCGGCTGGAAGCGGTACGCGTATGACGCGCGGTTCCAGGTCGAGTACAACCGTGCACCGGAGACGCCCTACGGGCATCGCACGATCGTGGACGGGTCGAATGTCGGGTGTGGAACTTCGGAGGATCCGGCTTACTCGAACTGGCTGCGGCCCATGATGAGCGCGCTGGGAAAAGATCCGGACGGGCAACTGGTGCGGATGCAGTTCCGGGTACTGCGCGCCGGCTCGGACACGCAGGTGTGGGAGTCGGGGTGGACGACGTGGCAGGACCCGGGCGGCAGCAGTGTGCGGCTGTCCAAGCGGGTGACCGAGGGGAATGAGCTGACCAGCGGGAAGATGTACTGGTGGCAGGCTCGGGTTCAGGACAAGGGGGGCCTGGTCACGGGGTATGCGAACTCGAGGCACTGCTACTTCGTGGTGGACAACACGGCGCCGAAGCCGCCGAGGGTGACGCCGTTGCGGGATCATCCGGACGCGGAGGCGTTCTACCAGGACTACAAGGAGGCCGGCGGGGTCGGTCTGACGGGTTGCTTCGAACTGTATGCGCCGAGTTCGGACACGACCACGCTGTGGTGGGGCTACCAGACGCGCACGAACTTGACGAAGGTGACGTTGGGGTCCTCGCGCACGACGCAGGTGTGCGCGACGCCGCAGGGTGCGGGGGAGAAGTTCCTGTACGTGAAGGTCGCGGACGCGGCCGGGCATTCGGCCAAGACGGAGTACGAGTTCCGGGTGGCGACGGCTCGCGAGGACGGGGTCTGGACGTTTGACGACCCGGACAGTCGCGGCGCGGACACGTCGGTGTACGACGCCGATCGTGGCGAGTTCGCTCAGGCGGGTGACCTGAACCTGACGTCTTCGGGTGTGGAGTTCGCCCCGGGTCCCCACGCGGAGTTCGGTGCGCGTGATGACGACGAGGCGATGGTGGCTCGGGACGAGAAGGTGGCGTGGTCCGACGCACCGGTGATCGACACGACCGACTCCTTCGTGGTCTCGGCGCACGTGCGGCTGGACGAGGACACGAGTCCGACGGGCTGGTATACCGCGATCAGCCAGGACGCTCCGCTGTACAACGGGTTCCGGCTGGGTTACAACCCGCGCTACTGCCCGAATGTGGACCCGTGCTGGGGCTTCGGGGTGAACCGGGACCTGGAGTCGGCATCACTGCTGCACGCGAGGTCGACGGTGCCGGCGAAGATCGGCGAGTGGGTGCACCTGCTGGGTGAGTACGACAAGCCTGCGGGCAAGGTGCGCCTGTACGTGTGTGAGATCGGGACGCCCACCGAGCCGGCCGTGGCTGAGCCGAAACTGTACGACGCGGACTATGTCGGTGACTTTCCCCAGGCGTCGGGCCGGTTCGTGGTCGGCCGGGGCCTGAGCGGCGGGAACTTCACCCACTACTGGAACGGGCAGGTCGACAACGTGCGCATCTTCCGCGGCGAGGTCGTGGCCGCGGCCAAGATCCGCCGCTTGTGCCAGGGCGCGGAAGCCAACCAGATGGCCGGCGGCGTGGACGACGTCGACCCGACCGAGCAGGGCAACTCCGGGCAGGAGGTCACCCCATGAGCGCGCACCAGGGGCCCGCGAACCAAGACGGGCGAATCCCCACCGGTCGGCGACCGGCAGGAATCTCAGGCAGCACACGGGGCGGGCGAGCACCGCACGCCGGACAGGTATCGGGCGGGAAGACAGCGTCTGGGGCAGTGATGAGCCAGCAGAACAACACACGGCGCGATGCGGGGCGTGGGCGGTGGACGACGGCGGGCGTGAGCCTGGTCGCGGCGGCGGTGACGGTGCTGGTTGGTGTCGATCCGGCAGCGGCAGCTCCCGTGGTGGGGCAGATCGTCGCGCTGGAGGCAGCAGCCGAGGCAGAGATCGACGCGCTGGAAGCACGTAACGAGAACTTTCAGGAGGTCCTGGCCGAGCTCAGCCCGGAGGACCCGGTGGTGGCGCAGGATCTGACCGCCGAGGAGTGGGAGCCGACTCCCGATCCCTCGGCGGCTCCGCCCGAGGATCTCCCCGCCGAGACACTGCCCCCCGTCTCCGACGATCCCGGCGAGGAGGGTTCGAGCGAACCGGACGAGGATGTGCCGCTTGAGCAAGCCTCGACCATGTCGCAGGTCGAGACGGCCACGGCGAGCAGCGAGCTCGACAAGTCGAGCACGCTCGACAGCGACGTGAGCGGTGAGCCGGCGCCGTCGCCGGACGTGAGCAGTGATCCGGCTCCCTCATCGGACTCTGCTGATGATCAGACGCCGTCATCGAGCACGGCCGACGCGCCGGCGGCGCGGGGCGCCGGCGTCGCCAGCACGACGGTGGATCTCGCTGCCGGTGACGCGCAGGTCGACGTCGACGGTGTCCAGGTGAGCGTGAGCGGGGACTCCGAGGTTGCGGGCAAGGATGCCCCAGGCACCGGGGGTGGTATCCGGGTCGCCGCGGCCGGCGTGCAGGCGGATGCGTCCGGTAGTGTGCCGGGCCTGTTGGTGCGGGTTGAGGCTACCGCGGTGGATGCTGGGAAGAACGCCACCGGCGAGAAGCGTGCTGCGTCGGGCGGGAAGGCCGCCGACCCGAAGCAGGTCGCCCCTGCGGACGGCGTCGTGGACGTGCGGGTGGACTACGAGTCGCTGATCACCGCCGGCGCGGTGCCGGGTGGCGACTGGGCGTCGCGTCTGACGCTGGTGGACGTGTCGGGGTGCGACGCGGACGATCTGGCGTCGGGGGACTGCGAGGCAGAGCCTGTCGAGGAGGTGTCGAACGACGCGGACGCGAAGACTCTCACCGCGCCCATGACCGTGTCTCAGCAGTCGACGACGCTGATGGTCGCCGCGAGCACGTCGGGTGGTGGCGGTGACTGGGGCGCGACGTCTTTGGCGCCTGCCGCGTCGTGGGGTGTGTCGGGCAGTACGGGTGCTTTCACGTGGTCTTACCCGTTGACGATGCCGTCGGCGGAGGGGCCGGGTCCACAGCTGAGCCTGTCGTACTCGTCGGCCGCTTCGGATGGCCGGGTGGCTTCCACGAACAACCAGGCCGGTGCGGTGGGTGAGGGCTGGTCGCTGACCGAGTCCTACATCGAGCGGAAGTTCGCCCCGTGCGCCGATGATCAGGACGCGGTGGACGGGCAGACGCCGAACAACGTCTCGCATTCCACTGGTGACATGTGTATCGGCGTGGACAACGCGACGATGGTCCTGGACGGGCAGGCCGTGGACCTGGTCAAGACCAGTGGCGGGACCTGGCGGCCGAAGAAGGCCGACGGCACCAAGGTCGAGCGCAAGACCGGGGCATCTAATGGTGACCACGAGGGTGAGTACTGGCTGGTCACCACCTCGGACGGGACGAAATACACCTTTGGTCGTGGCGAGCGGACCTCCGACGGTCTCAAGACAGGTTCGTCGTGGACGATGCCGGTCTACGGCAACCATCCGGGTGAGGCCTGCTACAAGACCTCGGGCGACGGCGGGTTCGCGGCGTCGAAGTGCCGGCAGACCTACCGGTGGATGCTTGAGCATGTGGTCGAGCCGACCGGCGGCACGATGACGTACGTCTACTCCACCGAGACGCGCAAGTACGGGCACAACCTCAGCGCCGGAACCTCCACCTACACGGCGGGCGGGTTCCTCAAGCGGATTCTGTACGGCACCCGTACGGGCGATGAGGGCGACGGCCTGGCGCCGGTGCGGGTTGACCTGGAGCACTCGGCCCGGTGCGTCCCCGGCGAAGGCGTGAACTGTGACGCCGGGCGGGTCAAGCAGTACCTGTCGGCGTGGCCCGACGTGCCTGGTGACCTGGTCTGCTACAAGACGGCGTCGGAGTGCGGGATCGATGCGATCTCGCCGTCGTTCTACACCCTGTACCGCCTGGCGCGAGTGACCACACGCGTACACGACGGCAGCTCGTACAAGCCGGTGGACTCCTGGCGGCTGAACCAGTCCTTCATCTCTCCCGGCGACGGGTCGCTCGGGGACGGCGGCGGGAAGGTGCTGTGGCTGCGCTCGATCCAGCACACCGGCCACGGAGGCACCACCTCCACGGGCGATGACCTGTCGAACAACAAGGTCGTCTTCGCGTTCGAGCTGCTGCCCAACCGTGTGGACACGAATACTGACGGCCTGCCGCCGATGTACCGGCCCCGTGTCACGGGCGTGCGCACCGAGTCGGGCGGAGTGGTCTTCCCGAACTACCGCACCGAGTGCGGCCCGGGCGACGTGCCTGCCGACACGGATGCAGCCAAGCGGGACAACACACGTCTGTGCTTCCCCGTCGAGTGGCAGGGGGATGATCTCCCGATCGACTGGTTCCACAAGTACGTGGTCACCAGCGTCACCCAGTCCGGCGCCTCACCGACCGCCGGTGGCGGGGGGATCGTGACCGGGTCCGAGGACCTGGTCACCAGGTACCGGTACGACGGCGGCGCGAAATGGGTCAAGCCCACCGGGCCCCTGACCGACCCCAAGGACGTCACGTGGTCGGAGTTCCGCGGCTTCCGCACGGTCGTGGTCACCGAAGGTGAGGGATCCCAGGCCAGCTCCACCACCACCCGCTACCTGCGGGGCGTGGACGGCTCCAGCTTCGACGTCGGACCTGCCGGGCACCGGTACACGGTGAACGACCACGAAGCCCTGGCAGGGCAGGTCGTGGAGGTCACCGACCACAACGGCAACAGCAATCAGGACGCGATCTCGACCACGGTGACGGTGCCGAAGACGCCGGTGACCGTCGCGACGGGGATCGACGACGTGAAGGCCACGAGGCTGACGGGCACCGTGGCATACGGGTTCTCCATGGACGCGGCAGGCGACGTTGCCACCCGCACCAAGTCCGTGACCACGTTGAACGCCCAGGCGCAGGTCAAGCAGACCGAGGACTCCGGCGACCTGGACAAGACCGGAGATGAGACCTGCTCTCAGATCACCTACGCCCACGTGGGCAGCGGCGCTCACGCCGACACGCTCGAGTCGAAGAACATGGTGGCGCTGGTCGAGCGCACCCAGAGCTTCGCCGTGGATTGCGCGGACGTGGAAGCGGGCACCGTGTCGCGGCCCGGGGACGTGCTGTCTGACACGATCGCGACCTATGACTCCAAGGGCCAGGTGACCGCCACCCGAGGCATCGACCCGGACCTGGACCGCGCCACGGGGACGCTGGGCAACGGGTCGGGTGCGGGCTATGTGACGTTCGAGGAGTTCACCTACGACAGCCTCGGGCGAGTCACCTCCACGACGGACGTCGCGGGCCGCACCTCCACCACCGCATACACCCCGGCGGCCGGTACGATCCCGACGAAGATCGTCACTACGAGTCCGGACCCGGACGGGACCGGCCCGAAGACGGCCATGTCGTCCACGACGACCTACGACCCGGTCACCGGGCAGCTGAAGGCCGCCACGGACACCAACGGGCAGACCACCCGCGGCACCTACGACACGCTCGGGCGCCTGGTGGAGGTGGTGTACCCGCAGCACGAGGGCCTGTCGGTCCCGTCGATCGAGTACGAGTACGTCACCCGCGCCAACGGCCTGAACGTTGTCGTCACGCGAACCCTCGGCGCCGACAGCGACAACAATCCGGTGCAGCACGCCTCGGCGGAGTTCTACGACGGCCTCATGCGCGTCTTCCAGACGCAGGACGAGGCGCTGGACACCGGCGAACAGCGCAACGACGATGCCGCGACCCGCGGCCGGCAGATCACCCAGGCGTTCTATGACAGCGCAGGGCGCACGTGGAAGCAGACCAGCCCACAGTTCGCCACAGGCCTAGTCTCGAATACGCCGGTGCAGCCTGATCTGATCGCGGACTCGGCCACGGTCTGGTCGTACGACGGTGCCGGCCGGCCGGTGGACGAGATCTTCTACGTCGGCAACCCGGACAACCACCTGTACGAGCGGTGGCGGACCGTGACTCGCTACGACGGGAAGTACACGACCGTCGTGCCACCGAAGGGCGGGACGGCCCGCACCACGGTGGCTGACGCGCGCGGCCGCACGACCGCGCTGTGGGAGCACACGGCCCGGCCGACGGTCGACTCGGACACGGCGGATGGGCACTGGTACGTGCCCTCGACGCTGCCGGGATTCGATCCCAGGACGGCATCGGCGTCGTCGTACCAGAAGACGAGCTACGCATACGACCGGTTCGGGCAGATGACCTCGATGACCGGTCCGGGTGGTGACACCTGGACGTATGAGTTCGACATGGGCGGGCGGCAGGTGCGCGCCTCGGACCCGGACTCGGGAACGATGACGACGTCGTTCGACCGGGCGGGGAACGTGGCGCGCACGGTCAACGGCAACGGGAACGCGGCCGGGTCCACACAGGCCGTGGTCGACGCGAACACGCTGGTGTACTCCTACGACCGGCTCGGGCGGCCCACGCAGACCTCTGACGGGGCCGGGCAGGTCCGTTCCCGCTGGGAGTACGACACCACGCCAGGTCCGGACGGGAGCCCGCTGGCAGGTCTGGCGTCGTCGACCACGACCATGCACGACGGGCTGGAGTACACCACCCGCGTGGACGCCTACGACGACGCATACCGGCCGACGTCGTCCACGGTGGTGCTGCCTGACGGGCTTGACCTGCTGACCGGGCTCGTGGGCCGGGAGTTCACCACGACCACCGAGTACCGTATCGACGGTTCGGTACGTCAGCAGGTCCTGCCGCCGGTGTCGCAGCTGGCCGAGGATGGTTCGGTCGCCGGGACCGTGCTCGGCAAGGAGCACGTGACCACGTTCTACGACGACGCCGGCCTGCCGACCTGGATGGGTGGCGGCTTCGGCTGGGGCACCTACGTCGCCGACTCGCAGTTCACCGCCGAGGGCCGGCCGCAGGCCATGGACCTGGGCACCACCTACGGTGCGGTGGCCACCTACGGCTACGAGCACGGCACCGGGCGCCTGGACCGGATCGGTCTGTCACGCGAGCAGTACGACGCGCGCGACGTCGACATGGCCTTCGAGCACGACCCGTCGGGGAACATCACCGCGATCCGCAACACGCCGGGTGTCGGAGACGCGGCCAACGGTGACCCGCAGGCCAACGACGACAACCAGTGCTTCGACTACGACGGGCTCGGGCGCATGATCGGCGCCTGGACCGACGCGGGTGGCACCTGTGCCGATTCGATCGGCGACGTGACCGCCGCGCAGGTCGGTGGGTCGGGCTTCTCCGCGGCGCCGTACTGGAACGAATACGCCTATGACGCGGCCGGGAACCGCACCAGCCTGGTCCAGCACGTGATTGACGGCGGCGACGACGTGGTCAAGACCTCCTACGAGCACGGCGCGACCGGCCCGCACCAGGTCACCCGCGCCACCCAGCAGACCGGACCGGAAGACACGATCGACTCCGCACCGCAGGCAGTCGTGGGCGAGTACGAGTACGACGCGGCGGGCAACCAGACCGTGCGCACCCTGTCCGAACCGGTCGACGGGAGCGATCCGGAGCAGGTCGAGGCCGACACCGACGGGGACGGGCTGGTCACCACCAGCCAGCTGATGGGCTGGGATGTGGACGGCGACCTCGCTACCGTGGCGACCTCGGGGGAGGGAACCGAGGGCGAGAACACGACCGAGGACGGCGAAGCCGAGTACGTGTACACCCCGTCGGGGGAGCGGCTCGTGCGGATGGACGCGTCCGGGGCGACGGTCTTCCTGGGGGGCCAGGAGATCCACGTGGACGGGGCCGGCGCTGTCGGCGCGCTGCGGTACTACACCTTCGCCGGGCAGACCGTCGCGGTCCGGGACGGGCGAGGACTGGGCGGCGTGACCTCCCTGGTGGCCGACCACCAGGGCAGCACCGTCGCCGCCGTGCCGAACACGAACTGGACGCCGGACGCGGTGACCAGGCTGTACACCGACCCGTTCGGCGGTGACCGCACTCCCGCAGTCGTCGATCCTGACACCGGAGAGATGCTGTCCGGGGACGATCGACTACCCGGGGACCGGCGGTTCCTGGCCGCGGCCGGAGGCGTCGAGGATGCCTCGACCGGGCTGGTACTCCTTGGCGCGAGGTACTACGACGTGGGCTTGGGCAGGTTCATCTCGACCGACCCGCAGCTGGACGCGAGCAACCCGGCCCAGTTCAACGCCTACGTGTACGCGGGCAACAACCCCGTCACGTTCTCCGACCCGTCGGGTCTGTCCTGGTGGAGCAGCATCAAGTCCGGGGCGAAGAAGGCCGCTGGTGCCGTGGGTGGGTTCGTCAAGAAGTACCAGGCCGAGATCATCGGTACCGTGGCAGGAGCGGTGGTCTTCGGTGGGTGCATGGCGCTGACCGCCGGAGCAGGATCTATCGGCTGCGCCGTCGCGGGCGGAGCCGTGGGCGGCGCGGTCACCAACCTGTGGAAGACCAAGGTCCAGAAGAAGAAGCCGTTCTCCTGGAAGAGCCTGGCCACCGACACCGCACTCGGCGCGGCAGGCGGCCTCCTCGGGGCCGGCGCCGGTGCCGTGATCGGTCGTGTGGCGCCAGCCATCACCTCCGCAGCATCCGGCGCGATCCGGTCGGCGACGTCCGCGGTCACCAGACGCGTCTCCGCCACGGCGGCGGCCGTTTCACGCACCATCGCGCAAAAGGCATCGGCAGCCAAGAACGCCGCGGCGGCCAAGCTCCGCGCCACCGGGGAACGGATCAGTTCGGCCGTTCAGGGCCTCAAGCAGCGACTGAGCGGCCCTGGATGCTCCTTCGCCGGTGCTACCGGTGTCCTCATGGCCGACGGCAGCATCAAGGCCATCGAGGCCATCAAGCCAGGTGACAAGGTCGTCGCGGCCGATCCCGAGACCGACGAGAAGGCCGTCCGCGAGGTCGAGGCCACGCACGTACACGACGACGTCCTGGTCACCTTGCGTCTGGAGGACGGGCAGACCCTCCGCACCACGGAAGACCACCCGTTCTGGAACGCCACCGACCAGGAATTCCAACGAGCCGACCAGCTTGAACCGGGCGACAAGGTCCTGGACGACCACGGCGACGTGCACACCATCGCGGGGATCAAGAACGACGTGACGTTCGAACCGGCCTGGAACCTCACCGTCGCCGGACTGCATACGTACCATGTAGTCACCGACCCGGCCCGCGGCCCACCGGCCACGGGCACCGTCGGCGGAACCCTCGACGCGGACGCCACCAGCATCCTCGTCCACAACTGCCCTACCGGAAACCTGCAATCCGGAAACAGCGCAGCAGCGTCGGCGGGAACAAAGATCCACAACGGGCCAGAGTGGGCTGAGCACCTGGACTCGCTGAGTTACAAGCCAGGTGCCAAGATTAGTGAAGGAAACGTCCCGGATGGGTTCACCGATGGCGGCTTTCCTGTCGAGCTGAAGCCGCAGACAAAAAGCGGGATCAAGGCGGGAACCCGGCAGTTGCGGCGATACATGCGAGAGATGGGTGTGGACTACGGCGAGCTCTGGACGTATAAGCAAGGGAAGGATGGTGTCGCGTTCAGCTTGACCGCAATCCCAAAGAGTCCGTACCGTTGGTGGAAGTGGAACTGAGATGTCACGAAAGATTGGCCGCGCAAGGTTTCTGCATGAGCTCAATTCTTACGGTGTCTTCCCCCGGGATGTTAAGGTCGGAAAATCGGGAACCGTGGAATGGGTCCAGGAGGATTTCGATTACTTCTTATCGTTGGAGACGCAAGGGCTAGGACGAGCGACCTGGATTCTGTGGGTCGGTGATCAGGGATTCCGTCAAGTTCGCATGCGAGGATTTGGTGCCGCAAAGCTCACACTCCGTCCTGTGGGCGACGCGGCGTTTGTGATTACTGACGATGTAGGCGATCTGGAAGTGTTCGCCAATGAAGTCCGCAAGGCTGCATCTTTTGTCGCCGATAGATCCGACTTCTGTAGGATCCTGATGGCCGAAGAATCGGTCATTCGAGGTGAGATCGAGGCGTGGCAGATGCCGTCAAACTATCCCTCTCGACTCGCTGAGGCACTAATGCTGTCGCGCATTATTGCGAGTTCGGAGCTTGAGAATGAGGTACGCGAAAGAATCGCAAGTGCGCCTGATACGAATATGTTTGGAAAGAAGGTTTCCGCGATCACCTCGGTCCGCCGATGGCTAAAGGAATATTCTCGAGACTTTTACATCAAGGTTGATGTCTGACTTCCAAGGCCAAGAAAAAGCCCAAACCTACCATCTGGGATCTTGAGCTCGGGCGTCGGCCCGCGAGCGTTGCTATCTAAGCCCTTCCGGTCGTGCGAATCCGAACGGCCCGGCAACTCAGTGGGAGATGGCGCGTCTGGGCTACTATGTACGCTCCGGACAGCGGAACTTCGACGACGTCAGGTTCTATCTTGGTGGCAAACTGCAGAAGATTGCTCGCCCCTCAGAATGGGAGCCGTTTGACTGATGGTTGACGTGCAGTCGTTCTCGCGCCCATTTCAGGTGTGGATATACTCCACAAGTCATCGACTGTTGCTTCTCCGAAGCGCGCGGACCGCGGCCCATGACTCGCGGATCGACGTTCTATTCGGATTCGTTGAGCACATGAATGTCGCCACGAACATTGACTACCTCGAATTACAGGAAGCCAGTTCCGTAGAAACTCAGGCGTATGTAGATTCCTACGGGGCGCGCATTCCTGATCGACTGTCTCTGACGTTCCTCAGCCATGAAAAGCGGTTCTTCGTTGTTGGTGCGCCTCCGATGTGGCACGAGGACTCTGGAGGCTACGACGATCCGTCGTATTTCGAGGCCAATTTCCTTATGGGTCATCGCCCATAAGGGGCCGTGTCTGATCTCTCGCATTGCGCAGGCGCCGTTTCGATTCTGTGGGGATCCAGGTATGTGGCGAGAACTGGTCGAGGATATTTGTGGCGACGCCGAGTTTGGTGCCCCCGCCACTCAACACGAGATCGATGCTGCCGCGAGGGTGGTCGGTTTTCCTCTGCCTGATGACCTCAGCTCACTCCTGATGGAGTGCGGTGGGGTTTCTGCCTGGTACGGCACGCCCTATGTCTGGAGCGCAAGGCGTATCGCGGATGAGAATGCGACGATGTACTCGGGCCAGGAAATGGCTGACTTGTACCTGCCATTCGAAGGGCTGCTTTTCTTCGGCGACAATGGTGGCGGGGATCGATTTGCGTTCGTGATGCGAGGGGGCCGAAGAGACGTCTTCGTGTGGGAACATGAATCCGACAGCAGAAGATGGGTGGCTGGCGGATTGGAAGATTATCTGCGGCGCTCCCTGGCTGACGGCGGCGATTCTTGGTATCAGGAAGCATGATGTCGGACGCCAGCTGCCGACTCTCGTCGTTCTGACGTGCGTTGCCGCAGGCTACACCCGAGGTGACGGGCCCGCCACTGCCGACTGTTTCCGTTTCTGGCGGTACCAGCGCCAGTAGTGGACGGAGCACATTCTATGCGGGCAATAGTAATGGCTTTGATACGGGTCAGAAGGCGGCGTTGGATCGACTGGGCATCACACGGGTTCGGAGTCGTGAAGGGTTCCATGCCGAAGAAGAGCTGCTAGAGGAGGTGCCGGACCTCGTTCGGGTCGGCACGTACAAGCGGTTCCCGTGCGGGCCCGACGAGCACAACTGCGCATTGCAATTGGCAGAGCGCGGAGTAAAGGTGGATCAATGAGCGCACTTGGCGACGTCGTAGACCGGTTGGCCCAGGATGTCCGAGCATTGCCGAAGCGAGGCCAGGTCGCTCTGTTCCTTACGGCGGCTGCCGTCCTCGCGGATAGCCGGCGGGATTGGCTTCAAACGCAGCACAGAGTCTCGGAAGATGCTGTTTTCGAGGATGCTCTCGCCAAGGCGGCAGATTTCGCCTCCGGAAGATTGGACTCGGTTCCCCCGCGAGTAATCTCGGCAATCGAGACTGCGGTGATGTCGGAACTGTCCGAAGATGGTGCGAGCACCACTGTTCAGGACTGCTGGATCTGTCTGGACACTGCTCTTAGAGGGCCAACTGAAGGTTACGACATGGCTTCTGCGACCTGGTATATGTTCGAACCCCTGTTCCGATCTGTATCCACTCGGATCTTCGGAGTCGCGGATGTAGGTAGCGAGGCAGAAGAAATGGCAGAACCAGCAATGCTTGAGGACTCGGCGCTGCGCCAAGGCGTCTCAGCAGTCGAGCTCTGTATCGGTCAGATATCCACAAGTTTGATTGATGATCTTCTTCTATCACAGTTGCGGTCCACCATGTCGGCCATTCGCCCGTAAGCCATCCTCCGCCCGATCGCCGACGATGCAAGGGTCGAGCACGGACTGCGGGTGCTTGGGTCCTCCCTTGCCAGAAGCAAGATTCAGAGCGGCGGTCGCTACCTCGTTCGGTTGGGTGATTGATGCTGCAAGAAAATTTCGCGAAGCTAAGAGAGATCCTTCGTTCTGCGGGACGGCCGGTGGTTGACGCTCTACTACCTGGTGCCGAAATAGATGTCCCGGGATCGACGCCGGGTGACTTTCCGGACGACGCCGTGGCGTGGTTCGCGTGGACGTCAGGCTTGAGAGAATCTCCGGTCCTGACCGTCGACGAATCCAGTGTAATTCCGGGCTACTACCCGATTTCACTGGAAGAATCACGACAGTATGTAGCGTCGTGGGGGCCCGATGCGGCGCGTGACGTGGGTGGCGAATTTTATCTCCCATTTCTCGGTGCCCCGAACGGAGACAACTACGCATTCGTGTGGTCGTCGGATAGCTATGTCGGGATCGCAGGATTTCTGGTTGGCGAGAGTGTAGAACTCGAGTTCGCCTCCCTTGACCAGATGCTGAGCTACGTACTCGAATGCTATGCCGAACGGGCGTTCTATGTAGACTCGACGGGTACGCTTTCAATGAATGCAGATCTTTGTGACGCGATACTTGAACAAATTCAAGATTGAACGCAAATCGGGCTAGGGTTCAGGGTACGGATGATGCCCGTAACGCTGGCTACCGGACGTGGGTGTCAACGCAGTGCGGGACGCGACGCTCAGCCTCGATCGGGTCTGTCCAATGGTTGACAGGCTGGCAGGAAACGCCCATCGAGGTCGACACTGTTGCCGCCGCCTCGATAGGCACGGTTACCTCCATGTCGGACATATCGCACCTCCAAGCTAGCCTGGTTCAGCTTCGTGGCCAAGGTGGCCATGGCGGAGTTCACCCGCTGTCAATGACACGTTGGGACTCCAGAGGCTCCAGGACATGAGAAGTAGGGAGAAGGAACGTCCGCTCGCGCATCGCGCCTGAGTGTTGTGCCTGGTGGCTCAGCTTGAAGCGGCCTCGTGGGCGAAGGGAGTGGCTCAGCCTGGTAGGCCGCCCCACCTGACGAACTGGTCTGTGAGGATGCCAAGGAGTGCCAGCCCGCCGAGCCCTGATGCGGCGACGATTCCTCGGCGCTGACTTGCTCTGAGCAGGAGGAGCGTGACGGTGGCGTAGCTGATAGAGATGACGATCGCGGAAGCGAAGGCTGGGGTGAAGCGACTGTCGGGCGAACAGCCGGGCGGAGCGGGGTCGGTCAGCACGCACGCCGTCCCAACCTCGGCCGGTCGGGCGAGCACCCAGATGTTCTCCAGCGAAAGGGCTGCGATCGCTGCAGCAGCGAGAAGGGCGAGCACAAGTACCGTCGCGCGGAGCTTTTCTCGGGCGGTCCGTCCACTCATGTCAGTCTGGCCCACGCTCCAAGAGCGTATCGATCGAGTGCGGGATGGCGCCAGACATTGGAGCGCAGCCGCCGCCGGAGGCGGCCAGGCCTGGGGCAGTGTCGCGGCATGGGCTCGTCGACCAGTCGCTATGGACGACGGACCGGCCCAAGTGCCGATTCGTGGCCGTTGTATCCGGTGCGAGTGCGGCTTGAGGTGGGCTCGTAAAGGGAGCGGCTATCTGCATCCTGACCGATCGTGACCGATCGTGATCGAGTCGTGCGGGCCGAGATCGAACCAGCCACCCATCAGCCGGCTGACCAACCTCCCTGGACATCACAACTAAAGCTCTCAACGCACCCGGCCGACCCGCCACACATCAGGTCGTTCATCGAGTGGCATCATGGAGTCGTTGATCCGCCGGGAGTCAGGAGGAATCCGTTGGCCGCACTCGTTGACCTGGAATACCCCTTCATGGGTCGATGGCTGACCCGGAACAGCCCGGCCAACCGTGTGCCGAGCCACGGCACGACGCTGTTCGGGACGTCCTATGCGATCGACTTCGTTCCTGTGGACGAGGCCGGGCACACGGCCCCGCTCACGTTCGCGTCCCTCGTGCATCCGGAGCCGGCGGACCGCTTTCCGGGCTTCGGACGCCGCGTACTGGCGCCCATCGAGGGCGTCGTCGTGGCCGTGCGCGATATCGAGCCGGATCACGTGGCATATCGTGGTTTGCCCTCGGTCGGCTACGCGCTGACCCAGCGTCGCCGAGCTGCTGGGGGCTGGCCGGCACTCGCCGGCAACCATGTGCTGATCGAAGGTGACGGTGTCGTTGTTGCCGTGTGCCACCTTCAACAAGGCAGCGTCGAGGTTCGTTCAGGCCAGCACGTTCACCTCGGCGACCTGCTCGGTTCCTGTGGCAACTCGGGCAACAGCACTGAGCCACATGTCCATCTGCAAGCGGTCGACGGCCGGGACATCGAGCGAGCCAAGGCCGTCCCCCTGGCTTTCCAGGGCAGGCTCCCGCGAAACGGTGAGATCGTCGACGCCAGAGCAGCCGGCACGCCTGAACAGCCGCGTACCCGATGACGGTGACACCTCTGAGCCAGGCTCTGGAGGCCGGTGTGGCCCTGATCGACGGCTCCCCGACCCCTACCGGCAACCACACGGGCGCCGGCACGACGAATTTCAACGGCAAGCACCGCAAGCAGGCCCTGAACACCCAGGTCGCCGCCCAGCTGAACGGTGCTCTGGCCGCGGTCTCGGTCCCGGTGCGTGGTTCCCGGCACGACTCGCGTGCACTGGAGGAAGTCGGCTGCCCACCTCAAGCAGTGGAAGATCCTGTCCACCAGCGACCGAGGCCGCCTGACCGAACTACCAAGCGTGGTCCACCTGATCACCAACCTTGAGTTTTACCGCCAGACCCCGTGAACAACGCTGACTACGCGGCCGGCGTCGCCACGGCCAGCTTGGCCGCGAACCCCTGTTCGGAGGCGCGCGGGATGACGATGCCGAGCTCCTGGCCGTCCGCGGTGACGGCGTCCCACACGGGCGTGCCCGGGTCGAGGAAGAACAGGTCCTTGGCCGTGCGGGGCCGGGATTCGCGCGAGCGCAGGATAAGCGCGATCGGCTCGCCTTGGGGCTTGACCCAGGTCAGGCGCTGCTCTTCGTCGACCGTCACGACCGCCTTGGTCCACTTCTTGGGCTTGTGCAGGCCGGGCACCTTGCCGGAGCGGGCCCAGATGATGATCTGAACGCTCTCGGTGCCTGTGCACCGCGTCGCCTGCCGACGTGAGATGAACTGGAAGAGGAGCGTGCCGCCGGCGATGCTGGCGAGAGCGACGACAGCAGTACTGATGATCTCCACGATTGTTGCCTCTCGAAGGGGTATGGCCTGCGGCGGAAAACTCCGCCACAGGCCACGGCTGGTGTGGACGGATCAGGCCTTGTCGGCGTCGACGGGCTCTGCCGCAGCAGTCGGCGGTGCGGATTCCCCGGCGGCAGCCGTCTTGCGGTTCCGGGCCGCGCGGATCCCGGCGAAGGTCAGGCCGACGACGAGGCCGATCCCGGCCCCGATGATCACCGTGCCCAGCAGGGAACCCCAGAAGCCGGCCTCCTCCTGCTCGGCGGAGGTGTCGACCGCAGCGGCCTCGCTGGCGGCGGCCTCCTCTGCGGCGGCCTCCTCTGCGGCGGCCTCCTCTGCGGCGGCAACCTCGTCGCCCGTGAGTGCCGAGGCGCGGGCCGTCAGCTTGTTCTCCTCGCCGATCTCGGCAGCCCACGCGACCGTGTTGCCGTCCGTCTCACCGTTGGACTCGATCACCTCGCCCGGGAACGTGAACGCGATGTTCACGGCGAACTGCTTGAGCAACTCCTGGGTCGTCGGGTCGGCGAGCTCCTCCTCCGTCATGTCGAGATCGTCGGTGGTCATCGGAAGGCTGCCGTCGACGGCGAACTCGTCGCCGTCACGAACGATCGACATCTCGTTGCCGGAGAACTCGTCGAGCGGGGATCCCTCGAAGATGTAGCGCTTGCCGGTGAAGCCGTCCTCGGCGTAGGGCTCGACCTCGGAGGCGTCCTTACCCAAGGAATCGACGTCGGCTCCCTCGAGCAGGTCCTCGGGCGTAGCGCCGATGGCCGCAGCCGCCGAGTCCTCGATGGCGACAACGACCTCGCCGTCGACGGTGTCGTTCCCGTTGATCGTGAGGGCCATGTCCATCTTGACGCAGCCTGCGAGCAACAGGGTTGCCGCGGCCAGGGCGGTGGCTGCGAGTGCACGTCTTGCGTAGTTCATGGGCGAATTCTCGCGTGGAAGAAACAGCTCGAATGGCGGTCGGGCGGGACTTGTCGTAACTTCACCCGCTCTCCGATGACATCGTTATACGAGCGTGACGGAGTGCACCCACAGCGCGGTGCTCGGTGCAGGCTGCCTGCCGGCCTACGCCACTCGTCCCCCGCGCTGGTACCGCCCCGGCGTCGTGCGGAGCAGTCTGCGGAAGTGCCGGGCGAGGTGGGCCTGGTCGTGGAAGCCCGTGGCCGCCGCGACGTCGGCGGCGGGCTCCCCCGCGAGCAGGCGGCGTCGCGCCATGTCCAGTCGCCGCCCCACCAGGTAGCGGTGCGGCGGGAGGCCGAACTCGCGGCTGAAGGCGCGGACCAGGTGGGGGACGGTCACGCCGATCTCGCCGGCGACCTCGGCGAGCCGGATCGGCTGCGCGGGGTCGGCGTCGAGCAGCTCACGGGCGCTCCGGGCGGTCGACGTGGCCGCCGGTTCGCGTGGGAAAGCCGGCCGGCCGGAGAGATGCCAGGAGAGCCCCTCCGTGACCAGGGCGAGCAGGCTCTCGGCCGCGACGTCCTCACGCAGGGTGAGTGCGCGGTCGAGCCCGGCGAAGCAGGCCCGGAGCGAGGCGTCCATGACGAGCGGCGTATCGACCGCATGGCCGACCAGTTCGCCGTCAAGCGCGCCCTCCTCCAGGTAGACGACCCGCTTGCGGAAGCCGGCCGCGCTCACCGACCGCCCGTCGTGCACGACTCCCGGCGGCAGCACGGTCACCCCCACGTCCTGCGCCGCGTGCTCCCGGCCGTCCAGGCCGTAGCCGATCAGGCCGTGGTCCACGATCAGCACGGTCCACGTGTCGTGCGTGTGCGCCGGGTAGGAGTGCTCGCGCCAGGCGGCGTGCAGCACCTCGGCGATCCCGGGAACTTCCGGTCGCCACGCGCGGACAACATCCTGAGCCACATCAAGAACGTACAAGATCCGCGCGGCCGCTCGGTCGCAACCTGGGTGTCATGACCTTCGAACAAGCCAAGATCGTGATCGTGCTGCGCGACGACCTGCTCGGCTGGCAGGAGAACAACGTCACCGCCTTCCTGGCCAGCGCCGTGACCGCGGCCTACCCGGAGCTCGTCGGCGACACCTACCGCGACGCCGACGGCCGCGAGTACCTGCCGATGCTCGGCACGCCCGTGATGGTCATGGTGTCCGACGGCGGTCAGCTCGCCACCATCCGCACCCGCGCCGAGTCCCGTGGGCTGAGCATCGGCGTCTACACCGCGGACCTGTTCGCCACGGGCAACGACGACGACAACCGAGCGGCCGTCGCCGCCGTCGCCACCGAAAAAATCGACCTGGTAGGCGTCGCCGTGACCGGCGAGCGCCGCGTGGTGGACAAGGTCGTCAAGGGCGCCAAGCTGCACCCCTGACCGGGCCGAGGCGCCGGAAGTCAGCCGGCCAGCACCACATGCAGCGTCCGCGGCCCGTGTACTCCCTCCACGCGGTTCAGTTCGATGTCACTCGTGGCGCTCGGGCCGCTGATCCAGGTGAGCGGGCGTTCGGGGTGCTGCGCCAGCAGTTGCACCGCCTCCGGGACCGTCTGCACCACCTGGGACGCGCGGACCACGCAGATGTGCACGTCCGGGACCAGAGAGATCGCGCGCCTGCCCTGGTCGGGGCCGGCGTCGAGCACGATCGTGCCGGTCTCGGCGACGGCGACGCGCGCCGCCGTCACGACGCCGGCAGTCCGGTCCAGGTCCGACGGCGCGAGGGGCGCCTCGGGTGTGTCGACGACGACGGTCACTCCGCCGTCGGACATCGCCAAGACCCACTCGGGATCCAGCCCGGCGGGCACGACGACGCGCGTGCCTGGCGCGTCGGACACCGCCTCGGGACTCGGCGCCCCCTCGGATCGGGTGGAGGCGGCGGAACCCGGCACGTCCCCCGCCGGACTCCCCGCTGCCAGTTCACCCGCAAGGCGCGCGACGACCGCGGCCACCTCGTCACCCGACGCGCGATGCACGTGTGCCTTGTAGTCCTCCAGCCGGTCGACCAGCACGTCCAGCACCTCCGCCGACCCCACGGCATGCTCCCCGCGCTCCCGGTACTCCCGAGGAACATCCACGGCGGTGCCTGGAGCACTGCTCAGGGCGGCCCGTATCCGGTCCAGCACCTCGGCCCGTGCGTCCGTCATCGGTCCTCCTTCTCGTGCTTCGCCCACCAGTCGCGGAACGTCTGTTTCGGCGGCACGGGCAGGTCGCGTGAGTCGGTCCACGCCGCCCCGGGCCCGGGCAGCCGCGAGATGACGCCGTCCCGCCCGCCCGCGACACGCCCTACGCGGCCGAGCCGTGCCGCCCGGCGGAACCGGCCGCCGTCGGACATCACCTTTGATGCGGCCTTCATGGCCATGCCCCAGCCCTTCCCGGCCGATCCGGACTCGACCTCGCGCGCCCGCAGGTCCACCAGGATGGACGGGATGTCGATCTTCACGGGGCACACGTCGTAGCACGCGCCGCAGAGCGTCGAGGCGTACGGCAGGTCGGAGGACTCGCCGGTGAGCTGCGGCGTGAGGATCGCGCCGATCGGCCCGGGGTAGACGGACCCGTAGGCGTGCCCGCCGACCCGCTCGTACACGGGGCAGACATTGAGACATGCCGAGCAGCGGATGCAGTGCAGCGCGGCTCGCCCCACCTCGTCGGCGAGCACGCGTGTCCGCCCGTTGTCGAGCAGCACCAGGTGGAACTCCTGCGGCCCGTCGCCCGGCGTCACGCCCGTCCACATCGACGTGTACGGGTTCATCCGCTCACCGGTGGAGCTGCGTGGCAGGAGCTGGAGGAACACCTCGAGGTCCGTGAACCGGGGGATCAGCTTCTCGATCCCCATCACCGTGATCAGGGTCTCGGGGAGCGTGAGGCACATCCGCCCGTTGCCCTCCGACTCGACCACCGACAGCGTCCCCGTCTCTGCCACGCCGAAGTTCGCCCCGCTCACCGCCACCTTCGCGGAGAGGAACTTGCGCCGCAGGTGGGCGCGGGCGGCCATCGCGAGCTCGCGCGGCACGTCGGTGAGGTCCGGCGGCGCGTCGTCCATGCGCTCGGTGAAGATGTCGCGGATCTCGGCGCGGTTGCGGTGGATCGCGGGCACGAGGATGTGGGAGGGCATGTCGTCGGCGAGCTGCACGATGAGCTCGGCCAGGTCGGTCTCGACCGCGTGGATGCCCTCGGTCTCCAGCGCCTCGTTGAGCCCGATCTCCTGCGTGGCCATGGACTTCACCTTGACCACCTCGGTCACCGGGTGGAGCTCCTCCGGCGAACCCGGGGGACGCCCACCGTTCGACGCAGCGTTCTTCGCGTGGATCAGGTCGGCGACGATCCGGTTCGCCTCGGCGGCGTCCCGCGCCCAGTGCACGACGCCGCCCCGCGCCGTCACATTCCGCTCCAGCTCTTCCAGGAGCTCGGGCAGATTGTCCATGACCTGCGTCTTCACGGCAGAGCCGGCGTCGCGGAGCGCCTCCCAGTCGGGCACCTCGCCGACCACCCGAGCCCGCTTGGCGCGGATCGTCGCGGTGGCGTGGCCCAGGTTGCGGCGCAGCTGGTCGTTGCCGAGCTCGCGCCGCGCGGCGTCCGGGAACGACGGCCCCCAGTGCAGGGGGTCGGCCGGCGTCGGCATCCCCAGGAAGACGGCGGTGCCCGACGGCGTGCCGTGGGCGGCCGGTCCCGTGCCCGACGGCGTGCCGTGGCGTGGCGGGGCGTTGTCCGGCGGTGTGTCGGGGCGGGCCGCCCCGTTGTCCGACGACGGCCGCCGGGCGGGCTGTGCGCTCATCGTGTGTCCTCCTCGGGCTGCCAGGGCCGCTCGCGGGTGGCGGCGAGGATCTCGGCGAGATGGATGGTCCGGACGGCGGGCGCCTTCCCCGCGTGGTCGTGGGTTTGCCGCGTGGTCGTGCGATCGATTGACCGACCACGCGGCAAACCCCCGACCACAGCGGGACCGGCGTCCCCGGCCGGCGTACGGTCGGCGACCGCGCCGCCCGGTCCCGCACCGGAGGCGGGGGCGCGCCCTGCGGCGTCGTCGGCCACTGAACCGGCGCGCGACGAGCGCGACAGGCCGCCGCCGATGTGCATCAGGCAGGAGTAGTCGCCGGCGGTGAGGAAGTCCGCGCCCGTGCCGACGACGTTGCGTACCTTGTCCGCGAGCATCGCGGCCGACGTGTCCGCGTTCTTCACCGCGAACGTTCCGCCGAAGCCGCAGCAGCCCTCCGCCTCCGGCAGGTCGGACAGCTCGATGCCCTCGACGGCCCGCAGCAGACGGAGTGGCCGGTCGCCGACGCCGAGCATCCGCAGGGAGTGGCAGGTCGGGTGGTAGGTGACGCGGTGGGGGAACCAGGCGCCGACGTCGGTCACGCCGAGGACGTCGATCAGCAGTTCGGACAGCTCGTACGTGCGGGCGGCGACGGCGGTCGCGGTGCGGGCCTCCGCGGGCAGGCCGGCGCGGTCGAGCACCATGGCCTGCTGGTGCCGGATCGATCCGGTGCACGACCCGGACGGGACGACGACGGCGTCCCACTCGCCGTCGGCCACGGGCTCGAACGCCCGCACGTGGTTGCGGATCACCGGCACGGCCTCGCGCTGATAGCCGGTGTTGACGTGCATCTGCCCGCAGCACGCCTGCTGTTCCGGGACCACGACGGCGTGGCCGAGCCGTTCCAGCAGATGCACGACGGCGGTGGGCGCCTGGGGGAACATCGCGTCACCGAGGCAGGTGGCAGCGAGGGCGATGCGCATTCTGAATCCTTTCAAGGGGCACCTCCGCGGGCGGCGGTGCGCGCTTCGGCACACCGTACCCCATGTGGTCCGACCACAGGGGTACGGTGGCCACCATGCGTACGCACGAGCGCGTTCTCGCGCAGATCGAGGCCGACCTTGCCGCCGGACGATGGGCCCTCGGGGAGCGGCTCCCCGGCGAGCGGGCGCTCGCCGACGAGATCGGGGTGTCACGCGCCTCGGTGCGCGAGGCGATCCGGATCCTGGAGGCGGTGGGCATCGTCCGCACCGCGGTCGGGTCCGGGCCGACGGCGGGCGCGACCGTCGTCGACCGCCCTGCGGCCGGGCTGAGCGTGGCGGTGCGGCTGCACGTGGCGTCGGGCACGCTGCCGGTATCCGACGTGGTCGCGACGCGCGTGCTGCTCGAGACCTGGGCGATCCGGGAGGCGGCGGAGCGGGCCGGGGGCGGGGCCGAGGGGGCGACCGTGAGCGACGGAGCGCCGGCGGCCGAGGGTGGCGGTGCCGGCCACGACCCCGACGGCGAGGCCGGGGGCGGCCGGCGCGGTGACGGCGCTCGCGGTGGCGACGACACGCTGGCCGAGGCACGGCGTCTGCTGGCCGAGATGGAGGAACAGGGCGTGAGCGCTCCCGACTTCATCGTCCATGACCAGGACTTCCATCTGGAGTTCGCGCGGATCGCCGGCAACCAGGTCGTGGAGGCCTTCATGCTCGGCCTTCGCGGGTCGATCGGCGCCTACGTGGCCGAGGGCGTCGAGAGGCTGCCGGACTGGGCCGCGACCTCGGCCCGGCTCCGGGCCGAGCACCGGGCGATCCTGGACGCGGTCGCGGCGGGCGACGGGCCGACGGCGGAGCGACTGACCCGGGAGCACATCGAGGGCTTCTACGCCGAGACCGGGCTGGCGGGCGGGGTGGAGTCCGTTCAGGTCGGCCGACGACGGTGACGATCCGCTGCCATGCGGGCTTGGTTGCTCCCACTCGCCGCTGTACTCCTTCGCGCGCCGGGCTCTGGCCGCCGGGCATTGGAATCGGAGCGAGGGCGCAAGGTTGCTGACCTGCGGGTTGTGGATAACCTCCGCCGCGTGTCAGACAGCGTTCCTAGATTCGATGTCGTCCGGATGGCCCGGGCGGCGACGAATCAAGGGGGCAGTCATGAATCTTGTCGAGGCGCGGAACCTGGCGCGCGACCTCATGGACCAGCACGGTCTGGCGGACTGGAGATTCGAGTACGACGACGCGAAGCGGCGTGCCGGCATGTGTCACTTCGCGCGGCGCCGCATCAGCCTCTCGGCCCCTCTCACGACCGTCTACGACGAGGGCGAGGTCCGTGACACCGTGCTGCACGAGATCGCCCACGCGCTCGCCGGCCGCGAGGCCGGGCACGGCGCGCAGTGGCGCGCGAAGGCCCAGGAGATCGGGTGCTCCGGGCTGAGGTACGTGGACCCCAGCGCGCCGACGCTGGACGGCCCGTGGATCGGGGTGTGCCCTCGCGGGCATCGCATGACCCGGTTCCGTCGGCCGGGCGCGCCGATGTCATGCCGGACGTGCGGCGGCGGCGCGAAGAACTTCGAGCCGCTGCACCTCATCGCGTGGACGTACCGCGGCCACGACGCGGCCATGGGAGAGCGGTACGAGCGCGAACTGCGTGAGCTGTGCGTGCAGGTCGGCGTGCGGGTGTCGGTCGAGCCGGGTACCGAGGAGCGGATCGCCCGCGCGGCATCCGGGCGGTGGCCGCTCCTCGTGGAACCGCTCGACCTGAGCGCGCTCGACCTCGACGAGCCGATGAGCGACGTCCCGGCGGGCGCTCCGTGGCGGAGCCCCGTAGCGAGGCGTTGATGCGGCGAGCCGTCGTTACCGGTGGGGCGCGGGCGAGCCAGGTTCGGCCCGGCCCGCGTCCTGCCATCGAACGCGAATGCCGCTACGACGTGCGGCGTCGCCACGTTCAGTACCAGTAGTCGTTCAGCGATGCGACCGCCGCGGCCGGGTCGCCGACGTCGTACCGGTCGACCATGAGGTAGTTCGGCTTCTTGCGGGCGGCGGGCTGACAGAACCGCTCGGCGCGGTTGAGCGCATTCGCGTTGTCGGTGCGCGCGGTGGTCTCCACGGGCACGTCCCGGAAGTGGTTCATCACGAACAGCGGCCGGCAACCCGGTTCATCCGGGACCGAGGGGCGTCGGTCCCGGCCCGTCTGGGGGCCCGCCCGGGGTGGGCGGGCTTGCGGCCGGGCGCTGCGTGCGGAGGTGCAGGAAGGAAGGGACATCCCGGGGGTGCCCGCCCGGCCGCAAGATGTGGTGGTTCAGGTGGTCGGGGTGAGAGGGAGTTCGAACCCTGCGGGTCGTTCGGAGTGGCGTCCGACGACGACGGCGGTGGTGGAGCGCCATTGCGCGCGTCGCTTGCCCTCGAAGCCGCGGGGGAAGTCGAGGCGGGCTTCGTGGGCGGCGTTCTCCATGTCGCGCATGGTGGCGCCTCGGGCGGCGGGGATGGGCGAGTGGCGGAGCCAGGTTCCGGTGTGGTGGGTCCAGATCTCGGCTCCGGCAAGATCGGTGTTGGTGCCGTGCCAGACGCGCACCGACGTCAGACTTCCGGTGGCGGTGTGGACGGCTGCGGTCAGTTGCGCGGCCAGTGGGGACAGTCCCGGGTCGAGTGCTGCGGCAGGTGTCAGGGAGTGGAGCACGGTCACGACCCCGGCCGCGTCGATCGAGCCGGTGGTCTCGTCGGCGGCGCGGTGCACGACGGCGGGGGCGTGTTGCATCGCGACGCCGCGGGCGGCCCATTCCAGCATCGGGATGTCGTTGTGCGCCACGAGGCGCTGTTTATCCGTGTGGAGGTGAGAGACCTTTGCTGCCAGGC
>NZ_BAAGRL010000041.1:0-4397 GCF_054782975.1 Myceligenerans halotolerans | reverse complement strand
GAGACGGCCAGGGGAAACGGACCACGTGAGAGCGTGACACCGCGCCCCTGGCCGATCTCACCATCGCGTCCCCGATCGCGAGGGTGCGGTCGGGGTGCACGCCGAGGCGGCGCCGGACGCGGTAGAGAGCCGTGCCCTTCGAGATCAGGCCTGCGGCCAGGTCGATCCAGGAGTCGCCTGCCGGGGTGGCGGTCACGTCGAGTGTGCGCAGGTGGCGCAGCAGGGTGGGGGTGACGCCGAGTGCGTGCAGGACCAGGCGGGGCGTGGACTCGGGGAGGTGGTCGTGGGTGACGAGGGTCTGGCGGCCGTTGAGCAGTCCGGGTTCGAACTGGCGGGTGACGTGGTAGCCGTAGCCGACTTCTTCGGCGGCGATGGCGGTCTCGGCCATGACTTCGCGGACCAGGTTCACGACGGGTGGCACGTGGAGGGTGAAGGCATCGGTGATCTCGTACCCGCCCGGCGCGTTCGGGGTCAGGCGTGCGGTGACCGCGCCGTTCGAGGCGACGATCCAGCCCGAGGCGAGGCCCAGGCTCGCGGCCACCGGCATCACCCCCACCAAGGAACGTCCGGTGGACAGGACCACATGGTGGCCGGCGGCGATCACGTCCTGCACGGCATCGGCGGTGACCGGTGGCACGTCGATGGTGCCCTCGGGAACGATGGTGTCGTCCACGTCCAGGGCGATCAGCATCGGCCCGTCGGGGCTTGGGGTCGTGGGGGCTGAGGGGCGGTGGAGTTCCTCGCCCGGGGCCGGTGCGCCGAGGTCGGTCGCCGTCGTCCGTTCATCGGTCGTGGTGGGGTGGTCGGTGCTCATGCGCGGGTCCTTGCTGCGTGTCGGGTGTGGGGCGGGAGGAGTGCCGCGGGAACGCGTTGGTCAGGCGCGGTGCCCCGGTTGTGGTGGTTGCGGGGCCGACGGCGGTCGTGGCGGGCTGGTCGATGACCAGGCAGATCGCGCCGAAGGGCTGGAGGTCATGGGTCAGGCGGGTGCGTGTGGTGGCGAGGGTGGTGCTGGCGGGGATGATCACGGCCCGCGCGTCGTGGCGGTGGGCGACGTCGAGGATCTGGCTGATGGTGTGGCCGTCGAACCGGTCGGTGACGATCTGCGCCAACGCGTAGCCCTCGGCCCGGGCGTGTTCGGTGACTGCGTCGCGTTGAGCGTCGAGGGTGCCCTCGTCGCGCGCGGACACGTAGCCGACCGCGACCGGGGCGGGCGCGTTCATCACGCCTTCCTGGCAGGCTCGCGCAGCGATGAGCGGACCTGGACCTCGAGCCCGTCGACGGTCCCTGTCCACAGGGTGTGTCCGGGCACGAGCAGCCGATGATCCAGCGGCGTGGTGCAGCCGAGTGTCCGGGCGATCTGCTCGCCGTCGTCCAACCGGACCGGCTGCAGGCACACCCAGCCGCGTGCCAGCGTGACCAGCGCGATCCGGCCCGCACCGGTCTCACGCAGCATGTCCTGCAGGACACCGATCGCCGGGTCGAGTCGGTCGGGGCCGCACGGTCCACGGTCTTGATCATGGGTGTTCATCACATACTCGCCGTGGTCTTCGGGTACTCCGATACGCCTGGGCATCGCATAGCCTCCCCACCATCCGAGAGCCTCTTTAAAGAGGTTGGCCACTCCACGATGAGGCCCCTCTGCAAAGAAGTCAACACCTTCTGCAAAGAAGTTGGGAAGATGTCCTTCGTGCCGGCTGCGCCGTGCCAACCGGCCAGTCGGGTCCCGTAGGGTTGATGTCGTGTCTAAAGAGGTGAGAAGTGGCGTGGCGGAGAAGATCGCCGCCGACCTCCGCGACGCCATCGAACGCGGGGACTACGGACCAGGCGACCGGCTGCCCGGCGAGAACACCCTCATCCAGGACTACGGCGCCGCGCGCCTGACCGTGCGCAGCGCGCTCGCCAAGCTCCAGGCCGAGGGCCTGACCGTCTCCCGCCAGGGTGCCGGAGTCTTCGTCCGCGAGTTCAAGCCTGTCATCCGCAACGGCATCAACCGCGTCAGCGCCCGCCAGTGGAACGCCGGCAAGAGCATGTGGGACACCGACACCGCCCAGCGGAACCTCACCGTGGACGGCATCGAAGTCACCCCGGAAGAAGAAGCCGCTGGCGACATCGCCGCACTCCTCGCGCTCGGTGAGGGGGCCGCCGTCGCCATCCGGCGACGCCGTTACCTCCTGGACGACAAGCCCGTGCTGTCCGCCACGTCGTACCTGCCCGCGGAGCTCGTCGCCGACAGCCCCATCGTCGAAGCCGACACCGGGCCGGGCGGGATCTACGCCCGCCTGGCGGACCTCGGCCACGCGCCCGCGCACTTTCGCGAGGACATCGTCTCGCGCATGCCCACCAGGGCCGAGAAGGAAGAACTCCAGATGCAGGCCGCGACTCCGGTCTACATCATCACCAGGACCGCGGTCACCCAGGACGGCACACCCGTCGAGGTCAACATCATGACCGCCGACGCCTCCGCCTACGTCCTGCGCTACGACTTCGACACCTGAGAACTACCGCCGTCCACGTAAGTGAACGCGACGGCGGTCAGGGCAGCCTCGGAGTCCCGGGCGCGGTGCCAAGGACGGCCGCCTCGACCAGCCGCGGCCCGGCGTACTCCTCGGGGATGGCGTCCATGATGACTTCGTCGGCGGGTTGGCCGAGCCAGGAGCCGGTGCGGCGGCGGGTGCCCACGATGCGGAAGCCGGCCTTCTCGTAGGCGTGGATGGCGCCGGTGTTCTGGGCGATGACCGACAGGTGGACACACCGCAGCGCGGTGAGGTGGAAGGCCCAGTCGAGCACCATGGTGGTCGCGGTGGTTCCCGTTCCCCGGCCGCGTTCGGCGGGTTCGCCGATGTAGATGAAGAACTCGGCGGTGCGGTAGCGGTCGTCGATGAGCAAGGAAGCCATACCGACCGGCCGCCAGCCCTTGCCGTCGTCGTCGCTGTCGTGGTGGCCGTAGATCGTGAAGCGTGTCTGGGCCTCGGTGTCCGAGATCTGGTGCTCGAGCCCAGCGGTGCGCTCGACCAGCGACTCGTGGGTCTGGCGGGCGTAGCCGGCCATGACGGGCAGGGAGTTCTCCCAGCGCCAGTACGACTCCAGCAGATCGGCGCGCAGCGGGCCGAGCCCGACGCCGTCGTGGGTGAGCCACAGGCCGGGGGTGGTGTTCTCGTTGATGGTGAACTCCAAGGGTCAGATGGTGAGCAGGGCGGTGAAGCGGCTGGTGGAGGGCAACTCCGCGACCGGCAGAGTCACGGCCGATGCCGGGCGTCCTGCGTCTCGTGCAGGATGAGGTCATCGCGGTGTTGGGCGGGGTGTTGGAGGAGGTAGAGGGTGCGGGTCTTGCGCTGGGTAGTGCGCACGAGGCTGTAGCCCTGCTGCTTGTAGTGGTCGGCGAGTTGTTCGAAGTAGCAGCCGCGGCGGACCCAGTGGGCGCCTTGTCGAGCGGCGAGGTCGGTGGCCCACCAGGCGATCTGGGTGCCGATGCGGTGGTGGCGCCAGGCGGGGTGGGTGGCGGTGGTGAACAGGTACAGGGCGGGCTCGGCGGCTTCGTCCGGGGTCCACTCGGGCGGGGCCTCGGCTTGGACGGTCGTGGTGCCGATGATGTCGTTGCCGTCCTGGACGACCCACATTCCGCTGTCGTGGTCGTTCGCCAGGGCCGCGATGGCGCCGGCGGCGTCGCGCCAGGTCTCCAGGCCACGCTGTTCGAGCCATGCCGAGCGGGCCAGGATGAGGTTCTCGATCGCTGAGCGGTCGTGCGGAAAGGCGGGGCGGATGGTGAACACAGTGGGGTGCTCCTGGCGGCTGTCAGAGGTGGTCGGAGATCGGCGGTGGTGCAGAAGCGCCGATCAGCAGTAGGCGGTGGTGGCGTGGTGGAGGGTGAGGACTTCCAGGAGTTTGGCGTCGTGGTCCTCACGGTAGGTCCCTGACTCCAGCCGGGCCACGGCGGAAGTGATGCCGCCGGGGTCGAGGAGTTTGTCGTCGAACAGGAGTGATCCGTCGGCGAGCATTTCCTTGAGCAAGGTGACTCCTTGGGTGGTCAGGGCGTGCTGGACGACCTCGGCGAAGGATTCGCGTTCGCTGGGGTGGGTGATCTGGTCGGGCATGCCGTGGGAGGCCAGGTGTTGGCGCTGGAGCTGTTTGAGCATGCGCCAGTCGTAGGGGAGTTGTTCCCCGAGGGAGACCATGTGCGGGTCGGCGAACGGGTGGACGGGCCACAGGCCTTCGCGCAGCAGGACGGGGGCGGTGGTCTCCAGTGACAGGAGTGTCATGGAGTTGATCGGTGCGGGTGGTGCGATGCCGTCCTCGGCGAACTCCAGGGCCGCACGGGCTCGGTCGCCGATCCAGGGCACGGTAGTTGTCAAGTCAAATGAGACGCGTTCACGCCTTGATGACTTCTTTCTGTGATGTTC
>NZ_BAAGRL010000040.1:0-5319 GCF_054782975.1 Myceligenerans halotolerans | reverse complement strand
GCCCGGAACGAGCGCTCACCCTGATCAGATAACAGAACGAAAACGAACCGACCGGCCCTGGTCGCGGTGCGGCCGGTAGCGGTTAGGACGCGTTCGCCTTGGTGGAGGTCTTGGGTGTCTTCCCAGGCTTGGTCGGTGACTGACCAGAAGGGGTGGTCCTCGGTGGTGACGATGAGTTCGCCGTTGACTTCGAAGTCGTACAGGTCGTCCTGGTGGACCCAGACGTGGGTCACTTCGCGTGCGGCCTGTTCGCCGGTCTCGGGATCGGTCGCGATGACCTCATCGCCAGGTTCGATGTCGGCGATGGCCTTGTGAGTGCCGTCGGCCATGAGGACGAGGGTCGCTGCCCCGAAGCTCTTCCAGGGGCATGATGCTCCGCCGCTTGAAGATCCGCTCGACCCGCCGCTGTTCTTGAGCGCGGACTTGATGGCCAGTGCTGCGGCTTTGCCTCCTCCCTTGCTGACGAGGGTCTCGACGACGATGGCTGAGAGTCGTCCGAGGGCGTAGGCCGTACGTCCGGAGTCGAAGAGTTCTTTGAGGTTGTTGAACTCGTCGATGAGGCCCTGGATCGCGTTCCACGGGTTGAGCGCGTCGGCGAAGAGTTGCTTGTTGAAGTCGAAGAAGGCCCTACAGCCCGAGCCGAACGCGGAGCTTGCGCACTGTTTGAGGTAGGTCCACTCAGTCTGGGCGAGTTGGATCGCGCCCTGGACCATCTCGGCGCCGTAGTCGATCAGCCCTCGAGTGAACTCGGTGAAGAACGACGGTTCGACGGTCGTGGTCGTGGTCGGCGGCGGACCTGCCGGTGGCGGTCCCTGCACGGTCGGGGCCGGACCCACGATCGTCCCGGCTCCTTCGACCGTGAGTGTGACCTCACCCCCCACCGGCAAGGTGAGATCCTTGCCACCCCTGATCAACCCGCTGGGGTCGCTGAACGTGACTGGGCTATTACCCGCATACGCGTAGCCGTGCCACTGCTGGGGATCGGTCAGGTCCATGACCGGGTCCACGGACAAGAACCGGCCCAGGCCCTCGTCGTACCAGCGGGCTCCGACCAGGGTGTAGCCGGTGGAGGCGTCGCGAGTCTTGCCCAGAAAGCGGTGGTCGCCCGGGAGGGCGTCTGCGCTGCGGGCGGCGCCGTAGGGGGTGGTGTGATGGCGCACCACCTTCTGGGTGGCCCAGTCGGTGTTCGGGATGGAGGCCAGTGAGCCTTTCCCGGTAGGTGGTGTGTCGTCGGCGACACGCCGTGTGGTGTGACCTGCGGGAACGGGGTGCGGGACTCCAGTAGAACGGTTGTTCCTTCCACAGATCAACCGACCGGAGTCCCGCGTGTCCGATGTTCTCATGCCCGCTGCCCGTGTGTCTGGCCTCTGCGACGACGGCGTGGTGACCTATGAGGCGGTCCTGCCGTTGCGGGCCGCGACGGTGCGGTTCGTGGCCGGCCTGCTCGAACGTCTCCAGGCCGAGCTGGGCACCAGGGCGGGCCGGCGGGCGCTGGACGCGTGGCGCCAAGCGGTGCTGGTGTGCCGCTGGTTCGCCGACGGCACCCGCGTCAAGCAGCTCGCGCGGGACAACCGGATCGGCCTGTCGACCTGCTACCGGTACCTGGACGAGGGCATGAACGCGCTGGCCGCGGCGATGCCGAGGCTGGAGAGCGTGCTGCTCGCAGCGAAGATCGCCGGACACTCGCATGTGATGATCGACGGCACGCTGATCCCGACCGACCGCTGCAAGGCGTCCGGCCCCACGAAGGGCGTGGATCTGTGGTGGTCGGGAAAACACCACAAGCACGGTGGGAACGTGCAGGTCGTTACCGCCCCGGACGGCTGGCCGATCTGGTGCTCGCCCGTGCGGCCCGGCCGGGAACACGACACTACCGCCGCCCGCAGACACCCCGGCCTGCTCGACCATCTCGACGCCTGGACCCGCGACGCCCACGGCGTGCGCGACGGGCGACGGCACGCCCTGGCGGACCTCGGCTACCAGGGCGAGGACAAGATCCTGACGGTGCCGCACAAGACGCCCAAGAAGGGGAAGCTGACCGATGACCAGAAGGCCTGCAACACACTCCACTCCGCGGTCCGCGCCCTCGCCGAACGAGGAAACGCGCTGCTCAAGGGCGCTTTCAAGGTGCTGGACAAGGTCTCCATGAGCCCCGGCAAGATCACCCAGATCACCGCCGCCGCCCTCGTCATCCTCCACATCGAACACGACCGCACCACCTGAACTAGACAAGCACCGCCACCCGATCTACCGGGAAAGGCCCAGTGGGGTGCCGTGGTGGTCGGCGACGAGGGTGGACACGTTCTTCATGCCCTTGCCCGTGCGGACCGCGACGGTCTTTCCCGCGAACGTGTAGTAGCGGACGCCGGTCACGTCACCGGCCGCATCCATCGTGAGCTCCTGCCCACCATCCAGATAGGCAGTCACTCCCATCACCAACTCGCCACTGCGACCGTGAGCGGCACCCCGCGCAACGGGACCAGCACCGTGGTGGTCGCATGCCAGGTCACCAAATCTAATCACTCATAGACAAGGCCACCCGAATAGATCATTGCAACGATCGCCCAGGTCGAAACCTCCTCCTCACCTCTCCCAGCATTTCGACGCAAGAATGAGTCCAGCCCTTCCAGCCAGGCACCTGACGCCTCGATGAAATCTGGAGTGCTGAGATTCTCCACGGGAGCCTCCCCCTGCCGGGCCTTCTGGGCAAGGTCGGCCAAATAGACGACCAGATCCTTACGCGACCCCACAGCCAGTGCCGCATCAACCGGGCTACTCACCGGGACCACACCTCTCCTGTGCCGCGGACAACAATCGATGTCCCAGCGGCATCCGCGTCGAACTTCCAGGATTCCGCTGCAGCCTCCGCAGGGCTCGCCATAGCGTACCGAACCCGATCCAGTCCCGCCTTTTAGAAAGCCACTAGACGGCGATTGTCGAGTGTATACATATTCCCATCCTTATCAACCGGACGAATCCAAAGGCTTTACCTCGCCACCTGCACCAGTCTTTCGTGCTCCAAGGAGGGCGAGTTCCCGGCCAAGAATGAACTCGCCGCAGAAAACCGTCAGGGACGACCATGCTGCTGGCACGGCTCCAAACTCCCAGCCAACCCAGACCGCGAGAGCGCACGTGACTGCCAGGAACGCACCGCTCAGTGCGATACGGTGCCATCGCGCGCCTTGGGCAAGCACCGTATCGGGAGAATTCCAACCGAGACGACACGCCAGACGATAGAATGTGAATACACCCACGGTGACTGATGCAAGCACCATGATCACAACAAGAACCGCGACATTAAAGACTGCCCCTGCGACTATTGATCCGCCAGCCATCAGAAAAGCCGCCATCGCCGCAATTCCGCGCATCCTATCCGCTTTGGCTCTCATGGATTTTAGATAGTCTCCACTGTCCAAGATTCGATCATTCCTTCCCTGGAACCTGGCCAGCTCCCCAGCCGCCAGTCCCGATCAGAAACTCAGTGATAAAAGGCATCTCTCTTCCCGCAGCAACCCTGAAGAGTTGGGCTACACCGGCCCCGACTCCCGCGGTCGCGAGACCAATCCCAGCTGAAACGAACGATACGACCGCCTCCTCTCGGTTTCCAAGGCGCCAGTTCGCTAGGCCATTCACAACAGAGAATCCAGATGATGCCATTCCGAGCCCAAAGCTAATGGCTTGCCCGGTAGCAAATATCCTGCCACCAATCACACACCCTAGCCCAACGGTCTGGACACAGGTTGTAGCCGTAATGCCAGCCCCGATGCCCTGAATTCCGAGGCCCGCAAGGCTGCCCATGCCTGTCCAGAATGCGGCATCGTCGGTCCATCCGGCAAGGCCCTCAGCAGTCAAGAAGGTATCGTGTGCCCAACTTCCCATTTGCCGCCACCACGGGGCACCGTCGCCCTGCGGGACCTCCGGCATCAGCGCCGTCGTAGTCACCGTCGTTGGAGTGCTGTCGCTGGGTCCATCCGTAACCATCGGAATGGTAGGAACCCATGGGTCAGCAGGGGCTGATGGTGGGAGTGTAGGACTCCAGCCACCGCCTGAGGACGTGTGTTTCACTGCGGCTTTGATCTGATCCTGAGTGTCGCCGTTGAGGCTGTCGGAGGCGACCTCGCGCAGACCGGTGGGGTCGCTGTACGTGACCGGGTTGTTGTGTGAGTACGCGTACCCGTGCCATTGCTGGGGGTCGACCAGGTCCATGATCGGGTCCACGGACAGGAACCGGCCCAGGCTCTCGTCGTACCAGCGTGCCCCGACCAGCGTGTATCCCGTGGAAGTATCACGGGTCTTGCCCATGAAGCGGTGGTCGCCCGGGAGCTGGTCGGCCGACCTGGCGGCGCCGTACGGGGTGGTGTGGTGGCGCACCACCTTTTCCGTGGCCCAGTCCGTGTTCGGGATCGAGACCAGCGGCGTACCGTGATGATCAGCCACCAGGGTGGACACGTTCTTCATGCCCTTGCCGGTACGCATCGCGACCGTCTGTCCCGCGAACGTGTAGTAGCGCGCGGCAGACACCTGGCCGCCCGCGTCACGGGAGACCTCCTGCCCGCCGCCGACGTACGCGGTCACGCCCGTGACCAGCGGCGTGCCACCACTCGTCGCAGCGGCACGAGTGATCCGCACCAGCCGGTCACCGTCAGCGGAGTAGATGTTCTCCGTCGCGACCGTGCCCTCATCCGAAACGACGGGATCCGCGTCGCCGCCCGCCTGCCCGTCACACCACGTTTCCGGGTCTTCCCCGTCGGGAACCTCACACTCAGCCTCCACCGGCTGAGTCGACAGCGTCGCGTCCGTACTCGTACCAGCCAGCTCTGACTCCACGTCGAAGTCCAGGCCCTGGATCGCGGTGCGGGTCTCGGTCTCACCCGTGGACGTAGCGGCCGCGCCCTCGGTCACAGTCGTGCGCCCGGTCGTGTTCCCCGCCAGGTCGTAGGTGAACGCTTCGGTGATCGCGGCCGACGGCGCATCCACCGTGACACCCGTGACCTGATGCGGGCTCGTGGGGTCGTACTCGTAGGCGGTGGTCGTGGTCCCCTCGGCGGTGCGGTGGGTCCACTCCTGGCGGTTCCCGTTGCCCTCGAACGCCCAGGAGTCCCAGTACGGGGCAGGGCCCGCCAGAGTCGCGACATCCTTCGCCGCGGCACAGTCCGCCGTCGCACCCGAAACCGCCGGCGTCCACGCCTCGGTCAACCGGTTGAGCCCGTCATAGGCGAAGCACTGCCCATCGGCCTCCAGCCCCTCGATGCCTGGCACGTCGGTCTGGGACAGGATGTTCCCGGCATCGTCGTACGTGAACGTGACGTCCAGATCCGT
>NZ_BAAGRL010000039.1:0-989 GCF_054782975.1 Myceligenerans halotolerans | reverse complement strand
TGCCGCCATCATTCCTCAACTTCCGGGTGTTCGATGTCTCCATCTAACCCGGGGCGAGACACCGTGTTCGGGATCGAGACCAGCGGCGTACCGTGATGATCAGCCACCAGGGTGGACACGTTCTTCATGCCCTTGCCGGTGCGCATCGCGACCGTCTGTCCCGCGAACGAGTAGTAGCGCGCGGCGTTCACGTCACCGCCCGCGTCGCGCGTGACTTCCTGCCCGCCGCCAACATACGCGGTCACGCCCGTGACCAGCGGCGTGCCACCACTCGTCGCAGCGGCACGAGTGATCCGCACCAGCCGGTCACCGTCAGCGGAGTAGATGTTCTCCGTCGCCAGCGTGCCCTCATCCGAAACGATCGGCTCCGTGTCACCGCCCGTCTGCCCGTCACACCACGTCTCGGGGTCTTCCCCGTCAGGCACCTCGCACTCAGCCTCCGCAGGCTGGGTCGACAGCGTCGTGTCCGTACTCGTACCAGCCAGCTCTGACTCCACGTCGAAGTCCAGGCCCTGGATCGCGGTGCGGGTCTCGGTCTCACCCGTGGACGTAGCGGCCGCGCCCTCGGTCACAGTCGTGCGCCCGGTCGTGTTCCCCGCCAGGTCGTAGGTGAACGCTTCGGTGATCGCGGCCGACGGCGCATCCACCGTGACACCCGTGACCTGATGCGGGCGCGCGGGGTCGTACTCGTAGGCGGTGGTCGTGGTCCCCTCGGCGGTGCGGTGGGTCCACTCCTGGCGGTTCCCGTTGCCCTCGAACGTCCAGGAGTCCCAGTACGGGGCAGGGCCCGCCAGAGTCGCGACGTCCTTCGCCGCGGCGCAGTCCGCCGTCGCGCCCGAAACGGCCGGCGTCCACGCCTCGGTCAGGCGGTTGAGCGCGTCGTAGGCGAAGCACTGCCCATCGGCCTCCAGCCCCTCGATGCCTGGCGCGTCGGTCTGGGACAGGATGTTCCCGGCATCGTCGTACGTGAACGTGACGTCCAGATCCGT
>NZ_BAAGRL010000038.1:0-25174 GCF_054782975.1 Myceligenerans halotolerans | reverse complement strand
GCTGGGAGCAGACCTCGGATACCGAGGCCGAGTTCGTCGTCGTGCTCGAAGAGGTCGAGTGCGACGAGATCGTCGTGCCGGAGAACCCCATGGTCACCCAGTCGGAGTGTGTCGATGGTGAGCCGACCGAGCCGACGATCATGCTTCCGGAGGACGGCGCGATCATGTACGTCGCTGATCCGGAGGGTCCGTATGAGCCGGGTCAGGAGGTCACGGTGACCGCGACGCTGACCGAGGGTCACGTGTGGGGTGAACTGCCCGAGGGTTGGGAGCAGGTCTCGGACTTCGAGGCGATCTACGTGGTCCAGCTCGAGGACATCGACTGCGACGTCCTCGTGCTGCCGGAGGACCCGATGGTGACCCAGTCGAAGTGCGTGCATGGTGAGCCGACGGAGCCGATGATCGTGCTGCCCGAGGACGGGGTCGTGACCTACGTCGCGGACCCGGAGGGCCCGTACGAGCCCGGTCAGGAAGTGACGATCACCGCGGAACTGGCCGTGGGGCACGGCTGGGGCGAGTTGCCGGAGAGCTGGAACCAGATCGGCCACCTCAAGGCCGAGTTCATCGTCCAGCTCGACGACATCGAGTGCGAGAAGCCGATGAAGCCGAAGCCCGAGCGGCCGAAGCCCGAGCCGCCGAAGCTGGCGGCAACGGGTCCGACGGGGTCCGGTGCGATGATCGGCTCGGCCCTGTTCATCGCCGCCGGTGCGATGCTGATGCTCGTCCGGCGTCGTCTGATCGACCTGCGCTGAGCGAGTAACCCGACTGCGGGGTGAGGCAGGTCGCCGAGGAGCTCATCGCCTCGGCGACCCGGCCTCACCCCGCAGTCGTGCGTTCGGACCCCGTCAGTCGATCGGACCCCGTCAGCCGATCGAGCAGGGTGTCCCGTTCAGGGTGGCGGCCGACGGCGTCGAGGGCCCGCCGTTCGCGAGATACCCGAACGTCGCACTGCCACCGGCCGGGATCGAGCCGTTCCAGGCGGCGTTGGAGAACGTGACCGTGTCGCCCGTCTGCGAGTACTCGCTGTTCCACGACTGGGTGACCGTGTCCCCGCCGGGGAAGATGACCTCGACGTCCCAGGTGCCCACGGCCTCCTCGGTGGTCACCTCGCCCCCGCCCTGGTAGCCGCCGCTCCAGGCGTTCACCGGGGTGATCGTGACCTCGCAGGCGCCCGGCTCCGGAGTCGACGTCCCGCTCGGCGTCGGCGTCGGCGTCGGTGTCGGGGTGGGTGTCGGCGTCGGCGTCGAGCTCCCGCCGAACACCACGTCAGAGCAGGCGTAGAACGCCTCGGGGCTGTCCGAGCGCTCCCAGATCGAGTAGATGATGTGGCGTCCCTCCTTGTTCGGCAAGGTCGCGTCCCAGTAGTACTCGGCCCCCTCCGGTCCGTCCTGCTTCGGTGGGTCGTACGCGACGTCGAACGGTTCGGGTTCCAGGTCGGACCACTTCAGGGGCTGGTTCGGGTCCCAGCCGTCCCGGGTGACGTACTGCATGAACTTGCCGGGATGGTCCGCCCATGCCGAGTACCGGAACGTGATGTGCTGCCCGGCGGTGACCTGCGTCGTCGGCCAGTCCGTGCCGCCGGGTCGCATTCCCGCGAAGTCGTCGCCCGGGCCGCAGAGGTTGCCGTCCGGGATGGTCTCGCGGTGCTGGTCACCGACGTTCGAGATGAGGTTGCCGAACCAGTTGTAGAACGCGTAGTTGCCGTACTGCTGCAGCGCGGCGGCGCACTTCGGGTTCTGCGGGTTCAGGCCGCCGCCCTCGCCGTTGTCGATGCCGTCGCGGTAACAGGCATAGGTCCGGGACTCGGGGAACAGGGTCGCGCCGTGCGCGCCCGCCGAGGGCGGTACCGGGTCGGCCACCACCACGAGCAGTGCCCCGAACAGCGCGAGCACCGCAGCCATCACCACTGTGCGCACCCGCGTGACTTTCTTCGTCGTTGCCGTCACTCGTCTCCACTCCTTCGTCGGTACGAGTTGTCGTCCACAGCGTCCGACGGCGGTCGTGGGCACGGTAGGCGCCGAAACGTGTAGGCACCTACGGCGTCGGCTCCTATGACTTCGGTTCCTGCGGCCAGTCCTCCGGGACGATGTCGCGCGCGCCCTCGGGGGCGGCCGCGGCGAGCCGGCCGAGGGCGTCGAGGAACCGGGAGACGTCGTCGTCCGAGCCGATCGCCGCCCGCAGCCGGCGGTCGTACTCGACGGCCGCGGTCCGCAGCTCGGAGAAGAGGCGGGCGCCGTCCTCGGTGACCTGGACCTGCTGCACGCGCCGGTTGTCGGGCACGCGGGTGCGGGTGACCAGCCCGTTGTCCTCCATCGCGCGCAGGTGGTGGGTGAGCGTCGCCTCGCGGATGCCGACCGCGCCGGCCAGCTCCCGCTGCGTGCGTGGCGGGTTCGTGCTGAGCGCGAGCAGGATGTGCCACACCTGCCAGGAGGCCCCGTGCTCGAGCAGGAGGGCGTCGAACCCGCGGATCAGCGGCTGCGCCGTCTTCCACAGCGCGACGGCGACGGGCCGCGGGCCGCTGGGGCGCGTCACCGGACCCGGTCCCTTCCCGCGGCGGAGTGGTGGCCGGGTGTGTCGCTCATGGATCGAGCCTAGCTGTAAACCCCTTGCCATCTAATCCTTCGAGATCTAATCTTCTGTCGAACGTGTGTCCCAGACCTGGAGGATCCCGTGTCTTTCGCTCCGCTCCACCCGTCCTTCGCCGCGCTCGCCGAGACCTTCGGCGACCGCCTGCTCACCCCCGCGTCACCTGATCTCGGCACCCTCGCGGCAACCGTGTTCGACGGCGAGCCGCGCGTCCCGGCCGTGCTCGCCCGGCCACGCACCACCGCCGAGGTGTCCGGCGTCGTCCGCGCCGCCCGCGACGCCGGCCTGCCGCTCACCGTCCGCTCGGGCGGCCACTCCTACGCCCGCAGTTCGCTGCTCGACGGCGGTGTCGTGCTCGACCTGCGCCTCATCGACGAGATCCGCATCGACCGGGAGGCCCGGATCGGGCGCGCCCAGGGCGGAGCAACCGCCGGGGCGTACACCACCGCTGCCGGAGAACAGGGCCTGGCCACCGGGTTCGGCGACACCGGCACGGTCGGTGTCGCGGGCCTCACGCTCGGCGGCGGGATCGGGTTCCTCAGCCGCCGCGACGGGCTGACGCTCGACAACCTGCTCGGCGCCGAGGTGGTCCTGGCCGACGGCGACGTCGTCGAGACCGGCCCGGACGCCGAGCCCGACCTGTTCTGGGCGCTGCGCGGCGGCGGCGCCGGGATCGGCGTCGTCACCCGGCTGGACCTGCGGCTGGTGCCGACCCCGGACGTGGTCGGCGGGCTGCTCGTCTGGCAGGCCGAGCCGGGCGTGCTGTCCGACGCCGTCGCGGCGATCGCCGCGGGCCCGGACGAGCTGTCGGGCATGGTCAACGCCATGATCGCGCCGCCCGCGCCGTTCCTGCCCGCCGAACTGCACGGCAAACCCGTGATCGTGGCACTCGTCTGCTGGTCGGGCGCGCCCGAGGTCGCGGCCGACGCCCTGGCTCCGCTGCGGGCGCACATCCCGCTCGTCGACCTCGTGGAGGCCAAGCCGTACCCGGCCATGTTCGAGGGCGGCGGTCCCGAGACGGCGGGCATGCGCGCCGTCGTCGAGACCGGTTTCACCGGTGTCCCGGACGAGGACACGGCCGCCGCGATGATCGACGCCGTCCGCACCGCCTCGGGCGGCCCGGCCGTGTTCAACCTGCGGGTCATGGGCGGTGCGATCGCGCGGGTCGGCGCCGACGAGACCGCGTTCGCCCACCGCGACCCCGCCGTGATGGCGACGGTCGCGGGGATGACGCCCGATCCGGCGAAGGAGGCCGAGCTGCGGTCCTGGGTGTCGGCCTCCGCCGCCCGGATCGCGGTGGACACCGGTCCCGCCTACGTGAACTTCCTGCCCGGCACCACCCCCGAGGACCTCGCGCGCGCCTATCCCGGCGCCACCGGGGAGCGGCTGCGAGCGGTCCGGGCGAAGTACGGCACCGTCGGCGCCTCCGACTGATCCGCGGATCCTCGCGCGAGCCGTGCAGCCTGTCACCCCGGCCGCATCCGCCGCGCGCGATCGGGCGCCGGCGACCCCCGGGCTTGGCCACCGGGAGTGGCCGGTCCGCCGCGGGGGCCGGAGCGGTCGGCCGATCTGCCCTGGATCGGCGCCCGGACGGCCCCTCCGTCCCCCGCGCGGCTCGGTGTCCCGCCGCGCCGTCGTCGGGAACGGCGAGCGGGAATAGAACGTGCCCTGGGCAACCTTGTATCAGGAGTGCACATTCTGACCGCCGGTGGCTCCGGGGCCGCCGCATGACCTCCGCCGCCCCTGCCCAGCCCGTCACCCGCCGCAGCGTGGGCCTGCGCTCGGAGCGCGGCCCGATCCTCGGCTCCCTGATGCTCGCGGCCGCGCTCGTCGCCCTGGACGCCACGATCCTGGCGACCGCGGCGCAGACGATCGCCCGCGACCTCGGGGACTTCGAGCGGCTGCCCTGGGTGTTCTCCGTCTACATGCTGGCGCAGGCGGTGAGCGTGCCCCTGTACGGGCGACTGGCCGATGTGCTCGGCCGCAAGCGCGTGATGCTCGCCGGTATCGGGCTGTTCCTGCTGGGCTCCGTGATGTGCGGGCTCGCGGTGTCGATGACCTGGCTCATCGTGGGGCGTGTCGTGCAGGGCCTCGGCGCGGGCGCCGTCATGCCGATGTCGATGACGATCGTGTCCGACGTCTACACCCTCGCCGAGCGCGCGAAGACCCAGGGGTACCTGGCGAGCGTCTGGGCGATGTCGTCCGTGGTGGGACCCACCCTGGGTGGTGTGTTCTCGCAGTTCGCCTCGTGGCGCTGGATCTTCTGGATCAACGTCCCGCTGTGCCTGCTGGCCGCCGGGATGCTGTGGCGCAGCTTCCACGAGTCGGAGCGCGACGGCCGGCGCGAGCCGATCGACTACATCGGCGCGGCGCTGCTCACCGCCGGCAGCTCCGCACTGCTGCTCGGCCTGCTGGAGGGCGCGTCCCTGCCGGTGGCGCTGACGGCCGGCCTGTTCGTGCTGGCTGCCGTCCTGCTGGGCGGCTTCGCCTGGTGGGGGCTGCGGACCGCCCATCCCGTGTTCGACCTGCGGGTGCTGCGCCGCCGCGTGATCGGGTCGTCCACGGCCGCCGCCCTGATGGTGGGCGTCATCGTGCTCGGGCTGTCCACCTACATCCCGATCTACGCGCAGGGTGTGCTCGGCGTCGGCCCGCTGATCGCCGGGTTCGCCCTCGCCGCGATGATGCTGGGCTGGCCCCTGACGGCGACCTGGTCCGGCAGCTTCTACCTGCGGATCGGGTTCCGGGCAACGAGCCTGATCGGCTCCACGCTGGTGATCGCGGGCTCGCTGCTCGCGGTGTTCCTCCTCGGCGAGGACTCAGCGGTCTGGCAGGTCGCCGCGACCACGTTCCTCATCGGCGCGGGCATGGGACTGACCGCGGTGCCGACCCTCATCGCGGCCCAGACCAGCGCGCCGTGGCACGAACGCGGCGCCGTCACCGGGATCAACATGTTCTCCCGGTCGATCGGGTCCGCCGTGGGCGTGGCGGTCTTCGGCGCCATCGTCAACGCACACGCGGCAATAGGCCCGGACGGCACCCCGGAGGGCCCGGGTCTCGCGCAGGCGATGCACCTGGTCTTCCTCGCGACGGCGGCGTGCTCGGCACTCATGCTCCTCGCGGTCGCCCTGATGCCGAAGGACCGCCCGGCCCCGGCCGAGGCATAGCGACGGCCTCTCCCGGCCGGGAGGGCGCGCGCGGGCGGCGCCCCGGGCTCCCCGTCTGGGCCACCGTGGCTGAGACGCCCCACGGGCAGATCGTTCACCCGCGGGACCGGACGCGTGCCGGGGCTGTCCGTCACCAGGGATAGCCTGGTGGACGTGAACGAGACATCCGGGCCCGCCGCTCCGGCGTCGTACACGCAGTCCGACGTCGAGCGGTGGGTCACGGAACCGCCCAAGTCCATCTCACGCACGCCCTTCGAACGCGACCGAGCCCGCGTCGTGCACTCCTCGGCCCTGCGCCGCCTCGGCGCCAAGACCCAGGTACTCGGCGCCGGGCACGACGACTTCGTCCGCACCCGCCTCACCCACTCCCTCGAGGTCGCGCAGGTCGGCCGCGAGACCGGCCGCAGCCTCGGCTGCGACCCCGACGTCGTCGACACCGCCTGCCTCACCCACGACCTGGGCCACCCGCCCTTCGGGCACAACGGGGAGACGGCGCTCGCGGAGCTGGCCGAGCACATCGGTGGCTTCGAGGGGAACGCCCAGACGCTGCGGCTGCTGACCCGGCTGGAGCCAAAGGTCTTCGCGGAGGACGGGCAGCCCGTCGGCCTGAACCTGACGCGGGCGACGCTGGACGCGAGCGTGAAGTACCCGTGGGCGTACGGGTCCGGACCCGAGCGCCCCGACGGGCAGCCGAGCGGCAAGTTCGGCGTCTACGCGGACGACGTCCCGGTGTTCACCTGGCTGCGCGAGCGCGCCCCCGTCGGCGTGAAGTGCCTGGAGGCACAGGTCATGGACCTGGCCGACGACGTCGCCTACTCCGTGCACGACGTCGAGGACGGCGTGGTGGCGGGCCGGATCGACCTCGACCTCATGGCCCACGCGGAGGAACGGGCGCGCGTGGCCGAGCACGTGCGCGACTGGTACGGCGCGTGGTACTCGGCCGACGACGTCGTGGCCGCGATCGGCAGGCTCCAGGACTACCTGCGCGGCGAGGGCTACCTGCTGCGCGCCTACGACGGGTCGCGGCGGTCGCTGGCGTCGCTCAAGGACATGACGAGCCAGCTCATCGGCCGGTTCGCCGGCGCGGCGGTCGCCGCGACACGGCGCGAGTACGGGGACGGCCCGCTCACGCGGTACGCGGCGCGGCTGATGGTTCCCGAGGAGACCGAGCTCGAGATCCTCGCCCTCAAGGGGATCGCCGTGACGTACGTGATGGCGCCCCGCGGCATGGAGCCGCGCTACGAGCGCGAACGGGAGATCCTCACCGACCTGGTGCGCGCGCTCACCGATCGCCCGGACGAGCTGGAACCGTCCTTCGCCGCGGACTGGAAGGACGCTGCCGACGCCGCCGCGCGCCTGCGCGTGGTGGTCGACCAGGTGGCGTCACTCACCGACCTGTCGGCCCTGGCACTGCACGCGCGGCTGGTGGGGCCGGGCGGCTGACGCGCCCGGGTTCGGTCCGGCCGGGCGGACGCCCAGGCCCGCACCGGCCACGATCGCCGTCCTGCCCATGTCAGCCTCCCGAGCTACGTTGTCGTGCACTGGTGCCGTCCTGATTCGGGCGAGGCCGAATCGGCGCTGTCACGAAGACTGGCAAACCGATACATTTCCTCCGTTGCGCTACGCGGCCCGCCCGCATGGTGCGGCCGACCGAGAAGACACCGAGGACAGGAGCGGCCATGACCACCCACGCGCCGGTACGGAACGCCGGCCCGGAAGAACCGAGCACGACAGCGGACGTCGCGACCGCCGTCGTCCCCGAAACGAGCCCCTCCAGGCCAGACCGCGCCTGGCTGCGCGCCACCGGGGACGCCGCGTGGCGGTTCATCGGTATCGCCGCCGCGATCGGCCTGGTGGTCTACCTGGTCGGCCTCGTGCAGATCGTGTTCGTGGCGGTGTACCTCGCGCTGGTCCTCACCGCTATCCTGCTGCCGCTGGGCAATCTCTACGACCGTGCCCTGCCGCGCGGCCTCGCGATGATCGCGTCGCTGCTGACCCTGCTGGCGGTGGTGGGTGGCCTGACCGTGTACGTCGTCTCGACCATCGCCGCGCGCGCCGACGACCTGGCCGACCAGCTCACCACCGGTCTCGACTCCCTGGCCGCGTCCCTGCCGTTCGACGTCGGCACCAGCGAGGACTGGCTCGCCGACGGCGGCGTCTGGTTCGAGGAGAACAGCGGGGCGGTCATCGACCAGGCCCTGCAGGGCGCTAACCTCGCCGCGACCGGCGCCACCGTCGTCGTGCTCGCGATGTTCCTCACGATCTTCTTCCTCACCGGTGGCGGCGCGATCTGGCGGTGGTTCGTCACACAGCTGCCCGCACGGCTCCAGGACCGGTGGGAGCTCGCCGGCCGGACGGGCTGGCGCACCTTCTCGGGCTACACGCGCGGCATCGCGTTCGTCGCGCTGGCCGACGCGACGATGGCCGGCGTCTTCCTGACCCTCATGGGCAACCCGCTCGCGCTCCCGCTCACGGTGGTCGTGTTCCTGGCGGTGTTCGTGCCGATGGTCGGTCCGGTGGCCGCCATCATCATCAGCGCGGTCGTCACGCTTGCCACCGGGGATCCGACGTCGGCGATCATCGTCGCCATCGGGATGACCGTCATCGCCCAGATCGACGCCAACGTGCTGCAGCCCCTCATCACCGGCAAGCAGGTGAACCTGCACCCGGTCGCGATGGCGCTCGCCATCACCTGCGGAACGGTGCTCGCCGGGCTGCTCGGCGCCGTGATCGCGGTCCCGCTCACGGCGGTGACCTGGGCGGTGTTCAGCGGGCTGCGGCGTCGTTCCGGCACCGCCGTGGACGACGTGCCCGACGACGGTGCGGGCGCGCCGACGCCGGGACCGGACCGGACGGCCCCGGCGCAGTAGCGTGGCGCTCATGGAGATGTTCCTGCGCCTGCCCGAGCCCGTCCGCGCCGCGCTCCGCTCACACGGCGCGGACCGGCCGCTGGCCCGGACCGAACTCGACGACGGCGGCTGGGCGTTCGCGTCACGGACCGCGCTCATCGTGACGGGCGGCGGCGAGGTGACCCTCGACCGCGAGTGGTGCGACGTCGACCGCGCGACCGCCGATCCCGAGAGCGGCACCATCACGGTCGAATGGGTCGACGGCGGTGCCCCGCTGGTGCTGCACCTCACCGCGAAGGGGCGTACCTCCTTCCCGCAGATGCTGCGCGAGCGGGTGCAATGGTCCGTGGTGCATGCCGCACCCGTGAACCTGCCGGACGGGCGGTCCGCGCGGGTCGCGGTGCGGCGCAGGGCGAACGGGGACATGTTCTCCCAGGTGGTGGGCGGTGCGGACCTCGACCTGAACGATCCGGCGGTCGCCGCGGCCGTCGACGCAGCCGAAGCCCGAGCGCGTTCGGCCGTCGGCCTGCCGATGTGAACCGGGGCGCGAACCAGCGGCCCGCTGAGCGCTCACCGCACCCGGCGGCGGTGTGATCGACGTCGCTCGGACGGGCCCGGATTTCGATTCGGGCTCACCGCGTCGGACCTGCTACTCTTTTGCAGGTCGCCGGGCGGGACACCGGACGGGCGGCACGATCCCCCGTAGCTCAGCTGGCAGAGCGTCCGACTGTTAATCGGCAGGTCACTGGTTCAAATCCAGTCGGGGGAGCCCACAAAACAGCAGGCCAGAGCCTCTACGGCTCTGGCCTGCGGTTCGTTCTGATGTCGCCGCTACTCCGTGAGTAACAAAGTGAGTAACTACGCCGGTACTTGATCCCCGAGTAGCGAGTCGAGCGCGCGTGCCCCCGACTGGATCACCGGGCGGAGCTCGTGCCGGTAGACCCTCTCCGTCACGGCAGTGCTGCTGTGCCCGACCAGGCGCGAGATCTCCTCGATCGGAACCTGCCCGCTGGACATCAGCGACACGAACGAGTGGCGGAGCTCGCGAGGCGTCCACTCGGCGGGGTTGATCCCCGGAGCCAGGCGGAGCGCCTTGCGGAAGTCGCGGCGGGTGTTGTCCGCCGACATCCCTGTCCCCACGCCGGTCGTGAAGACGAGGCCGGTCTCCTTCCATCGCGGCCCGGCTGCGAGGCGCTTCTCCTGCTGCCACACCCGCTGACGGCGGAGCACCTTGATTGCGATCGCTGGCAGTTCGAGCGTGCGTCGGGACTTGGGCGTCTTCGTGTCACCTCCGAATCGCTCAGAGCGCCAGACCTCCACGTGCGGCGGCACTCCTGCGACCTCCTCGGGCTCCAGGTGGACCCGGTCCCAGGTGAGCGCCCGGACCTCTTCCGTGCGGAGCCCGACCGTGAGCGAGACGACCACGTACGGGTACATCCAGTGCTCTCGGCTGTGCTCCAGGATCGCCTCCACCTGAGCCAGCGTGAGCGACCTGGACGGGCGGCCCTTCTTCTTCCCCTTGGGCACGGTGCAGAGCTCGACCACGTTGCGGTCGACGTAGCCTCGGGCCATGGCGCGCTTGATGGAACGGTTCAGGGTCGAGTGCACCTTCTTCAACATGCCGGTTCCGAGTGTGTCAGTGAGCCCTTCGAGCCACTCATCGAGCTCCTGAGCTCGAAGGTCCTTGAGGCGTCGGCCGGAGAGGTGCGGCTCGATGTAGAGCCTGTAGTTGTCGCGGTTCTCCTTGATGGTCTTGGGCGCTTCCCCGGTCTGGCCATAGTCAAGCCAGTCCCTTACGGCGTCGCCCACGGTGCGGTACTCGGCGGCAACGACGAGACCGGACTCGTAGGCCTTGACGCGCTTGCGCATCTCGCGGAGCGCCTCGGCCTCAGTCTTACCCGAACCGCGCCGCACGATCCGCTTTCCACGGCCGTCGTAGCCGACCGTCGTCACGGCGATCCAGCGCTGTCGCTTCTCGTTCCAGGACAGGCCACCCTCACCGTTCGGGCGGCGCTTCTTCTCGTCGGTCTTCTTGCTCATGCTGCACTCCAGAGGGTTTCGACGTACTCGGACAGGGCGATCACGGGGACGAGTCGGCGGGTGCCGATCTTCACGGAGCGGAGCGCGCCGGAGCGGATCAGCTCGTAGGCGGTGCACCGCGAGATTCGGAGCGCTTCGGCGGCTTCCTCGACGCGGTAGAGCACCGGGACGACGGGGGTGGGTTGGGTCGCGGCGGTGGTGCTGGTCGGGGTACTCATGCGGCGGTCTCCTTGCACGAGTGGGCGGGGCATCGGGTGTGGCTGGAGGGGGTTAGCCCTGGCATGTGCCAGGGCTAACCCGCCATGGCTTGTTTCGGTGTCTGACCTGGGGTTTTAGGCCTGGTGTTTTAGCCCTGGTAGGCCTGGCATGTGCCAGGGCTATGGGGCTACTCGCGGCGGTGGAGCATGACGCGGGTCTGTCCCCGGTACTCGTCGTCGGTGCGCACGGCGAGGCCGCGTCGGATCAGCTCGTCGGCGGCGGCCTCGAAGTAGTCGCGCAGGTTCTTGCCCAGCCCGGACCGGATGCCGCTGGCGGGGGCGGGCTCGCTGGTGAGGCGGGCGAGGATCTTGCTCGCGGTGCGCTGGACAGCGGCGGCGTCCTGGTGTTCGTCGAACGCGGCGCGGGCCTCGGCCCGCTCGCGTACGGCCTGCTGAGCGTCGGCGTGCAGTGCTTCACGCATGCGCTGGCGGGTGCGGTCCGAGACGCCCATCACGTAGTCGCCCAGGTGCCAGTCCGTTTCGGTGACCTCGGTGCGCCCGGCCAGGAGCGCGAGCAGGGCCGCGACCTTGAGCCGCACCAGGGATTGCTGCCCGTTGTCGTCGGTGAGTTCCTCGCGGAGCCGGGCGCGGCGTTCGGCCTGGAGTTCGGCCTTGATCGACCCCGCGACGATCAAGGGCATGCGGCCTGCGTGGGTGGCCAGCACGGGCGAGCACCACGCGAGCGGTTCCGGGGCGGGCGGGAGTACGTCCGGGGCGCCAGGGTCGGTGGCAGGCATCCACAGGAACCGCTGAGGCGTGCCCCCCGCCGCGTCGTCGAGTAGCGGCCCCGCCTTGCGAGGCTGGACCCCGGCCACGAGAGCGGCACGGTAGGAGTGCGCCGGCACGATCTTGCGGCGCGTGGCGTCGGCGTTCTGGAAGCCGAGACCTTCCCCGGTGAACATCTTGCGTACCTCAGAGGCGAGGGTGGAGGCCTTGCGTCCGACCAGGGCCGTGAGGGTGTCGACCTCGGGGACGTCGAACCACACGGAGTGGAGCGCGGGCACGTCCTCGCCGCTCTCGTCCTGGTCGGTGAACACGTGCGCCATGCCCTCACCCGAGCCGAGGGGCCGCTCGACGATCAGGCGCCCGCCACCGGGCGGGATGCTGAGGAATCCCTCAGCGGCGCGCGTCGCGACGCCCTTGCCGACGCCGGACGGCGCGACCAGGCCCACGAACAGGTTCAAGCTCGCGACGGCGCTGGAGTCGTTGCCCAGGGGCGGCAGGACGACCACGGGCGGCACCGACAGGGCGACGCGGGCGAGCACGCAGCCCAGGACGGCCCAGGGTGAGGCCATGGCGGCGCGGGCGTACTGGCGCACGGCCGCGAGTTCGGGGCGCGCCTCCCAGAACACGGATTCCACGTCCATGGTGTCGGTGTCGGGTGGGGTGGTGGGGATCGTGGTCATGACTGGTCCTCGCCCTCGCCCTCGTCGTCGGCCTGGTGCTGGCGGCGGTTCTGGAGTTCGCGTGCGACGCGGGCGGCCTCGGCGGCGGTGCCCTCGTCGTCCCATCCGCCGTCGTAGCCCTCGCCGTACATGCGTCCGGGTGCGTCGTTGGGCACGATGCGCACGGCGGGGGCGAGGATCGTGGCGCGGAGCTTGTCGGCCTGGTGGGCGTGGATGTCGCCGACGATGCCGCACAGCGCGCACACGTCCACGTGCCCGGCCTCGGGGTGGGGCACGGGTGCGGCCTCGCGGTGGGTCTCCAGCACGGCGGCCAGTTCCAGCACGTCCAGGGCCGCGTCCAGCGCCCGGCGGGCGATGGTGCGCCAGTAGGCGCGGGTGCGGGTCTTGCGTCGCTCCCACGGGATCGAGCCATCGGGGCGGGTGTAGGCGGCGCGTGCGGCGCGCTCCAGCGGGCTCGGTGTGGTCATGGCGAGTGTCTCCGTTCAGGCGGCGGCCGGGCGAGCGGCCTGGGACGGGCGGGGGGCGGGGTTGATCTGGGACGGTGCGGGCAGCGGGTGGGCGGACTCGAACGGGCCGGGCATTGCGTCCATGGCGTCCTGCCGCGAGCGGGCGCGAGCGGCGCGGGCGCGTTCAATCGCAGCGGTGTCGTGGTGGCCCGCCTGTGCGGCCAGGCGGGCGCGCCGGTCGCACAGGTCGGCGTAGGACGGCTGACCGGCCCGGGCCAGGAGTTCGGCGCGGTACCCCGCCCAGCGGGCGGCGAGCTCGGCCTCGACCTGGCGGCGTCCGGCAGCGATGCCGTCGGCGTGCCCGGCGTCGTAACCCTCGGTCCACAGCGCCCGCCCGAGCGGCGAGGCGGGCGAGGCGCCCACGTGCTCACCGGTCGCGTAGCCGTCGAGCCACGCGGCCACGCATCGCGGATCGGGCCGGGTGTCGTGCGGTGTGGTGCTGGTCATCGCGGTGTTCCTTCCCGTTTTTGGCATGGGTCAGGTAGGGGCACGGCGGGTAGTGGTAGCGCCCGCCGTGCCCTGGCGGGGGTGGGGTTTCGCGGGGAGAGCGGGGTTGGCAGCCGGGCCGCTACCTCGCTACTTCCGCAGAATCACGGGGTTTTCGCCGGTAGTGGCGGCGCTACTGGTAGCGGGGGGTTCCGCTACCGGAGCGGGCGTTGCCGGGGCGGCCTCGGCGGCGGGGGCGGGTGGGTCACCGAGGGTGATGCGGAACAGGATTCCGAGCAGCGCGGCGGCGAACGCGACGACGGCGAGCAGGGCGGCGACGGCCGCGATGATCCGCAGGTCGGCCTTCATGGCGGCGATCGTGGCCGCGACGGTGAGAGCGAACAGGACTCCCACGTAGCTGATGCCCTTCTCGACCCCGGCGACCAGGGCGCGCGCGTCCCGGATCAGCTCGGCGGCCTCGGGCGAGGACTGGTCCAGCCGGTTCGGGGCGGTCATGGTCAGTTCACCTCCGCGAGCACCGGCGCCACCGTGGGCGCAGCGTCGTTCGTCGTGACCAGGGGCGTGAGGGCGTCAGCGCGGGCCTCGGACAGCAGGCGGCGTGCGGTGCGGTCGCTCACGTCGTGTCCGGCGCCGGACAGGGCGGACATCGCATCGGATGCGGTGGCGTTCGGCTGGTCGGACAGGAGCCCGGCCACGATGGCCAGGCGTGCGGCCTTGTCCGCCCCGGCAGGCCGGGCAGGACGCGGGGCACGGCGGGGCGTGCGGCGGGTCCTGTCCGCCCGGACACGGGCGGAGGGTGCGGAGTTGTCAGCCCGGATGTCCGCGACCTCGGCGGCCACGTGTCCGGCCGCCTCGATCGCGTACCTGTCCGGGTCCGTGTCCGGGCTGGACAGGCGGACAGGGGTGGTGTCCTGTCCGGGGGTGAGGATGGCGGACAGCCGCGCCCGGTCCTCGGTGTGCAGGCGGGCCACGTCGGCGGTGCCCTCGCCCACGGCGCCCAGCGCCTCGCACCAGGTGGCGACCTGTCCGCGCATGGCCTCCGGCGGCACGGTGCGCAGCGCGACCGCGCGTGCCCGGCGACGCCGCGCCTCGGCGGCGGCGAGGCGGCGCCCGCCGTGGTGCTGGGCGCGGAACAGGTCCTCGGTGGCCAGGAACAGGGCGTGCATGCGGCGGGCCTGGCGGGCGCCGGTCCAGGACTGCCCAGTGGCGAGGTGCCGGTCTCCGATGAGCGCGAGGTGCCACATCAGGGCGGCCAGGAGCGGCACGAGGAACCGGAACACGGCCGCGCCGGGCGCGTGGCCGATGTACAGCTCGTGCCAGGCCGCGAACGCGCCCGACGCGGAGCTGAGCGCCCACGTGAGCGTCAGGAGCGTCCCGCCGGGCCGGTTGTCCTTGGCGGCCTCCCGCGCCAGGAGCGCGACGGTGACGAGGGACAGCTCGAAGACTCCGGCGGTGGCGTAGGCGGTGGGCGCGTCCATGGCGAGCACGTCGATGCCGAACGCGACCATGGCGAGGTAGGCGCCCACGGTGGAGATGAGCGCGACCGAGACGGCGGTGGCCAGCACGAGGCCGCGGGAGCTGGCAGGGCGGGTGAGAGCGGGCATGGTCAGTCCTCCTTGTCGTTCGTCGTGGCGGTGTCGGTGGTGCCGAGCTCGGCAGTGATGTGGGCGCGGGTCAGGCCGTTCTGCACGCCACCACCGGGGCGCTTGACGGACTTCGCGGTGATGCCGTGCGGCTTGACGGCTGCGGTGACCTGGGGGCCGGTCCAGCCCTCGTACAGGGCGGGCTTGTGCTCCGCGAGACGTTCGGCCAGGACCGAGGACCAGATCTTGCCGTTGGGCCACTCCGGGTCGGTCTCGGGCCAGACCGCGATCAGGTGATCGAGGATGGTCGAGTGGTCCGTGTCCGCGGCGATCTCGCCCGCGGCCTCGCCGGTGAGCAGGCCGCGTGCTTCGCGGACGGCGCGGGCGCGCTCGACGATCTTGTCCGCGAGTTCCCCGTCGATGTACGCGGCCCGCACGAGCTGCGGGTCGGACTTCTCCCCGGCCAGCAGCGCGATGCCCTTGTCTTCCTGGGAGAAGATCGTGGCGCGGTGCCCGGCCTTGTACATGCTGGTGCCCAGCACCATGTCGTTGGTCGTCTGGTCACCCACGCGCAGGCAGGCGCGCAGGGAGATGAGCGCGGAAATGCTGGTGGGGATGGCGTCCTTGTTCGGCCGCTGGGTCGCCAAGATCCCCATGATCCCCAGCGCCCGGCCGCGGCGCTTGATGTCCTCCACCAGCGGCTCGACCTCGGGCGCCTTGAACCCGAGCTGTGACTCGTCGATCACCAGCAGCAGCGGCTTGAACCCGTACGGGTTACTCACCGCGGCGAGTTCGTCGGTGACCTTGGACTCCAGCGCGACGCTGCGGGGCAGGGACCGGATGACCTTCGCCCGGCGGCGCATCTCGGCGTGCACGGCCTTGAGGTCAGCGACCAGCGCCGCCAGGTCGTCCGGGTCGTCCCCCGAGCGGCACACGTGCGCGATCGGGGCGAACGGAAGCAGGTCGCCGGTGCCCTTGAGCTCGTGAATGTGCAGCTCGGTGCGCGGGTCCAGGGCGGCGGCCATGATCAGCACACGCAGCAGGAACGTTTTGCCCATGCCGGGCAGGCCACCGACGAGCACGTTGTTGTACATCAGGGAGGTGGTCACGGGCCGTCCGCGCTGGTCCTGCCCGATCTCCAGAGCCTCGAACACGTTCGTGGTGCCCTTGAGCCGGTACTTGAACGGCACCACGCCCCGCTCGGACAGCGCCTTGTCAGCGATGTACAGGTTCAGGCGCGACGGGTGCGCCTTGGGGTTGCCCTCAGGCCACACGCAATCGATCGGGCGACGCAGCGCCGCCGCCAGGCGCTCCTTGCGCTCGATCACATCCGCCGCGGTAGCGCCGGGCGGCAGGTCGATGTGGATCTCGACCCCGCCCGTGGCCGGGAAGATGCGCAGCACCTTGATCTCCGCGTTCCCGCGCTTGGCCTCCCCCAGCGAGCCGAGGCCCAGGGTGAGCAGCGCTTCCTGTACGACGTCGACCGTGAGCTTGGGGACCTCGCTCGTGGCGGCCTCTGTGATCGGTGCGGACACACGGCGGGTGCCCACGATCCCGAACGCGGTCACGGCCGCGGCGCCAGCCGACAGCGCGGCGACGGTCAGGCCGTCCTGCCCGGCGTTCGCGTACGTCGTCACCCCGGCGACCCCCAGCAGGGCGCCCGCGGCGGCGAGGCCACCGAGGCGGGCGCGCACGCCGTCAGCGTGTTCCTTGCGCAGCGTCTTGTACTCGGCCGTGCCACGAGCACCCGCGATCAGCGCGGCGCGCTTGGCCTTGTTCTCCGAGTCCAGCACCCAGCGGGCCACAGCCTTGGTGCAGACACCCAGGCCAACGGCGGAGCGGCCCAGGAAGCGGGGCAGGTACAGGAACGGCGCCCGCACACCGTGGTGCGCGCTCCAGGTGGCGACGAACTTCGCGTGCCGGCGGAACGCCGGGACGAACACGTCCCACGAGGTCAGCCACTCCGGCAGCACCGGAACCTCACGATCCCCATGGTGCTCGATCACCCGCGCCGGACGGGCGGCGACCTCGGCCGACGACGGCGCCGGAGCGTCGATCACCTCGGGTGCGGGGTTGTCCTGGTCGGGCGGGACCATGCCCTGGTCCAGCCCGCCGGTCACGGGCGGGTTGTTGCCGTTGACCAACTCGGCCAGTTCGGCATCGGTCGGCGTCCAGCCGTCGTGCTCGTGGCCGCTCATCAGGCGCCCGCCGCGCTGGAGATGGCCTGCACGATCGAGTCCAGGGCGGACTGGAAGCCGCCCAGGATCGTCGGACCCCACGCCGTGGCGGCCAGGGCCAGGCCGAACAGGACGCCCAGCGTCCACGAACCGCCGCCGATGCGCTTGAAGTAGAAACCGGCGACCGAGGCGACCAGCAGGACGAAGAACAGAGACATCGTGACCATGGGTTTCTCTCCTTCAGGCAGCAGCCGACGCAGGCGCGGCGGCCAGGGAACGGGAACGGATCGAACGACGGCCGCCCTCCGGACGGACCTTGACGACCGCCACACGGGCGGCCCGCGACTTGCGCGACACCGCAGCCAGAGCGGCCACGGCCTGACGGTGACGACGCACCGCGACCTCACTCGGACGCGCGGCCAGGACGCACTCCGCGTCCACCACCGCGCACTCGGCCTCGATCACCGGCCACTCAGCCTCGATCACGGCCAGAGCCCACGACGACGGCTCGACTTCCTTGTCCATTGCTTCCCCTTCACTTCGGCGAGCTGTGAGCCGGATCAATGACCCCACTCACAGACCTGATGAATGGAAACCTAACAGTAGACCTGTCCAACCTGTCAACTGATTGGCCGCCGCGGGCGCGACTTGGCAGACGCGTGCGATGGGTGGATGATCGGTGGCAGCCCAGTTGTTAGGCCTAAACTGATCAGTTGAACGCTCACGATGTGAGGTAGGTCACATGTCGCAGTACAGCGCCGAACACGTCGGCGGCAAGAAGCTCGACCGCGTCGAGCACATCCTCAGGAACGACATCGAGGCGGGCAGGCTCCGCGATGGCGAAGCGCTCCCCTCGACCCGCGCGCTTGCCGAACAGATGGGCGTCAGCGTCTGGACGATCAACAAGGCCATGGAGCAACTCGCCGCCGAGGGTCTCGTCGAGAACGTCTCCCGCTCGCGCCGCATCGTGCGCAGCGGCATCACGCTCCAGGCCGCGACCGACGAGACGCGCAAGCCGCACACGTTCCTCATCGGCGGCTACGCCGGTTCGGGCAAGTCGGAGCTTGCACGGGTGCTCTCACGCCTCACCGGGTCGGCCATCATCGACAAGGACACCATCACCCGGCCCGTCGTCGAGCGGCTCCTCGAAGAGCTCGGACGGCCCTCATACGACCGCGAGTCTCCCGCGTACCTGGAGCACGCCCGGCCGCACGAGTACGAGGCTCTCCTATCCACGATCCAGGAGAATGCAGACGTGGGCCTCGGCGTGATCGCGACCGCGCCGTTCATCCGCGAGTTCCAAGACCCGGCATGGATCGAGCGTGTGAACACCCGCCTCGGCGCGGCCGGGGTCGGCCTGACCCTCGTGTGGGTGCAGTGCGACGCGAGCACGATGCTCACCTACCTCAAGCGCCGAGGCGCGGCCCGCGACACCGCCAAGCTCGCCAACTGGGCGGACTACCTCGGCGGGGTCGATCTGGCCTACCGGCCCGTAGCGGAGCACTTCATCATCGACAACTCCGCGACGAGCGAACCACTCCAGGCGCAGGCATCACGGATGCTGGCTACGGTCCACAGCGGAGCGGCGGCCGGATGAGTGCCGCTGACGCGATCCGTGAGTCTCGACTCGTCGCGATCCTCCGCAGCAACGACACCACGCACCTTGCGTCGGCAGCCGAGGTGCTCGCCGACGAGGGAATCCGCACGATCGAGTTCCCCCTCACTCGCCCCGAGACGCTCGCCGTCGTCACAGCGACCGCTACCCGCCTCGGCGCCGACGTTCACGTCGGCGCCGGGACGGTGCGCACCATCGACGACGCTCGACGCGCCATCGACGCCGGAGCCACGTTCCTGGTTGCCCCGGGCCTGTCCGTACCCGTCGTCGAGTACGCCCACCAACGCGATGTGACGATGCTTCCGGGTGTCTTCACGCCAACCGAGGTCGATCACGCCGCACAGGCGGGCGCGGAGCTCGTGAAGCTCTTCCCTGCGAACTCCCACCGCCCGGAGTTCCTCCGACAGCTGCGCGCCCCTCTTCCCGACGTCGGCGTCATGGCAACCGGCGGCGTCACCTTAGACGACGCCGGAGCCTGGCTCGACGCCGGAGCCGCCGCACTGGGGATCGGCTCGCCCCTCACAGGCGACAGCGTGACCACGGGCAAGCTCGACTCGCTCCGCACCTCAGCGCGTTCCTGGCGTGCGATAGTGGCAGCCGCCGCAGTCGTCTCGGAGTAACAAACCGAGTAACTACCCGCACATGAGCGGGGCGACGCGAGCAGACGCCCACAGACTGGCGGCGTCCGGCTGGCGTCCACTCCGGGCGGTCCGGGCGGTCTCGATTTCGACTGTTAATCGGCAGGTCACTGGTTCAAATCCAGTCGGGGGAGCCCACAAAACAGCAGGCCAGAGCCTCTTGGCTCTGGCCTACTGTTCGTTCTGGGGTGGTGAGGCGGGTTAGCGGCAGACGCTCGCCATCTGGCCGCACGTCAGCATGCTCACGTAGCACGGTGCTGGTGCTCTCACCGCCGTGTCTGGGACGCGTGCCGTGCGGCCAGCAGTACGGCGAGCAGGAGGATGTAGGCCGTCACCAGCCAGTTCATGGTGTGGTCAGGTCTGCGGGTTCGAGTTCGTGGGTGGCCAGGAGTGCCCGGTCGAAACCGCGTTGGCCGATGTACACGCGGATGGGCCACGCTCCAGGCAGGTCGACCTCGACGACCATTCCGAGCGCGCCGAGCAGCAGGCGTGGCCCGTCCACGATGCGTACCCGGTCGCCGACCAGCCAGGTGCGGGACGGGCTCACCGAGCTGGTGGAGTCACCGACGGTCTGGTCGCCCCAGCCGTCCAGGGCCTCGTGCTGGGTCTGCTCGTCGGGCGTGTTCATCGGGTCACCGCCGTCGGCCATCCGGCGATGGAGCGCAGTACGGGCAGCACGCCGTCGTCGGTCAGTGTTCCGGTGACCCGGTTCGCGGCTTCGCGGACGGTCATCGGCGAGTGCCCCATGGCTATCCCGCGGGCTGCCCATCGCAGCATGCTGATGTCGTTGTCGGAGTCGCCCACCGCGACCGTGCGTGTCGAGGCGATTCCGGTGGCGATGCGTACTCGTTCCAGGGCGACCGCCTTGGAGACCCCGCCGGCGGCGACGTCGGTCCATTCGGCGTGCGGGGCGTGTGAGCTCAGGCCCATCTCCCGCAGGGGATCGACCAGCCAGCCCGCACCGGCGCCGACCAGGGCCAGGCGTGGGCTGGGGGCGGCCCAGAGTCCTTCGAGGTTGGACATGTACAGGTTGCCGGGCAGTTCGTGGGACTCGAACCGGTCGGTGACCCGGTACCCGTCTCCCGGGATCTCGGCGGCCATGCGCAGGCGCAGCTTCGGAGCGACGAACCGCACCACGGCCTGGACATCGAGCGAGGAGCGCTCGACGATCTTGACCTTGCCGCCCACGATCCGGGCCGTGACCGCACCGTTGGACGTGACCAGCCAGCCGTCACGGATCCCGAGCTGCGACGCCACCGGCACGGCACCGATCAAGGAGCGACCAGTCGCCAGGACCACGCAATGCCCCGCGCTCAAGACAGCGCGCACCGCGTGAACGACGGCGTCCGACGGCGGACGACCGGTCTCCTGGAGCGTGCCGTCGATATCCAGGGCGACGAGCCACTTTGAGGGCAAGGGGGCGGCTGCCTTGGTGGTTTGGACCGTGATCACGGGCGGGCCTCTCGCGAGTAGGGAGTTGGTGCAGCTGGCCGAGTAACTGGCTTAAGCCAGTAGTCTGACGGTAGACTGGCTTGAGCCAGCTACGCAAGGGGGTGGCGTGAACCAGTTCGCTAGCGTTGCGGTCATGCCTGCTCAGCGACCCCATGCCGATCACGCCGACGCGCGTGCGATTGCCGCAGCTCTGCGGGAGGCGATCCATTCAGGCGAGTACAGCGTCGGCGACCGGCTTCCGTCCGAGCGTGTGCTTGCTGAGACGTTCCAGAGCGCGCGGAATACGGCTCGGGCTGCCGTGCAGGAACTCATCCAGGAGGGCTTGGTCCGGTCCGAGCACGGTCGCGGCTACTTCGTGCGCGAGCGGCCTCGCTGGATGCGTTTCGGCCGCATGCGCTACGCGGCCCCGATGCGTGCGGTCACCACCCACGGCCCATTCGGCGCCGAGGCGAGAGCTCAGGGCAAGACCCCTCGCGTCGAGGTCCGCAGCGCCGAACGCATCCCCGCCGACGCGCATGTCGCCGAACGGCTCGGCATCGAGCCCGGCGCTGACGTCGTACGGCGTGAGAACCGGTATTACGCTGACGAGATCCCGATGCAGATCGGCACGACGTTCATACCGTGGTCCATCGCCCAGGGCACCGCTCTGGCCAGGGCCGAGAATCTCGGCAAGCGCAGCCTGTACGGGCGCCTCGAAGACGCCGGCTACACCATCGCGCACATCCGCGAAGAGATCACCGCCAGGCCTGCTACCCGAGAAGAAGTCGAAGCCCTCGACCTGCCGGCGGGCGTGCCCATGATCGACCTCTGGCACACCGGCATGACCGCCGACAAGTACCCGTTCGAAGTGACGAACTTCCGCATGCGCGCCGACTACTCGGCGCTCGACTACGACATGCCTGTGGAGTACTGAACCCATGACCCTCACCATCCGCCTCCGCCGCGACGAAGACGTCCCCGGCCTCGCCAGCGCTCTGGTCCGCGTACACGAACTGGACGGCTACCCCGTCGAAGGTGTCGCTGACTCTGAGGTATGGCTCCGCCACGACCAAGAACTACGCAGCTGGACCGCCCTCAAGAACGACACCCCCATCGGGCAGATCACGCTGACCCGCGCAGAGGCCGACGACGACGCCGCACGCGCCTGGCACGAGCACACCGGGGGCGACATCGACCGCCTGGCCATCCCCGCAAGACTCTTCGTGGACCCCGATCACCGAGGCGGCGGTGTCGGACGACTCCTCATGCGGACCGCGCTCGACTACGCCCGAGCCCAGGGACTCGCGATCGCGTTCGACGTCATGCTCAAGGACCACGCCGCCATCCGCCTCTACCTGAGCCTCGGAGCCCAGCACATCGTCGACCTCACCCACCACTACGGCGACGGCCTCACCGAACCCGCCGCCGTCTACGTCATGCCCCAGTGAAGAGAAGCCGGAACGGAGGGTTGCCCCGGGAGGCAGATGGAGCCGCACCGCCCGCCCCAAAGGGCGACATTGCGGCGACACTTGTGGCTAGGCTCGGGGCCATGAGGATGACGGCACCCGGTGTCTGGCTCTCGCACTACCAGTACTTCTCTTCGGGCAGGGACGGCACCTTCGAAGGGCTGCACTACGTCGTGCTGCTCCAGCACGACTCCCAGCTGACGGTGCGATCACTGCCTGGCGCCAGCTCGAACCCGGACTCGAACCTGTCCATGGACCTCGCCATCGAGGGCAACGTGGTCACGGCTGGCGTGAAGAAACCTCGCGTGAGGGCTACTACCGGGGCGCCGTCTACCACGGCGCGATCCAGATGCTGATCGAGCCGACCGGGCGCAGGATCACCGGCACGTGGGTGGGGTTCGGTCGCGACATGGACGTGAACAGCGGCCCCTGGACGCTGGTCTTCCAGGACGCCAGCACATCCCAGGCGACCATCCGCAACTACAGTCGACCACCCGAGCCCGGCGGCGACCAGTTCGGCCAGGCGTAGTGGTGAGTTTCCGGTGACCTCGACCCTCGTCACGAAATGAGGAGGCCCGGAATCCGCAAGATTCCGGGCCTTGAGGTGCCCCGTCTGGGACTTGAACCCAGGACCGACGAATTATGAGTTCGCTGCTCTGACCGACTGAGCTAACGGGGCGTGAGGCGCCTCGCCCCCCCCGCGGGCGGACGGTTGCCGCGAGGAGGAGCCTACCTTGCGGAGCGGATAAATCCGTGGTGCCCAGGGGTGTCGCGACATGCGGCACACGCCGCGTACTGCCTCAGCGCGCCCTCCTGGTCTCGGACCTGCCTTGGTTCGTCAAGCGCCAACGCCGCACACTGATGGACTGATAGGAACGGTTGAGGAGTTGTGCCGCCACTGCTGGAGGGTTGGACCGCACGACCTCGTCCTGCTCCGGCGTCCAGGCGCGCTTCGTGACCCCGTAGCGGCTGGAGGGAGGCGTCCACTCGGCGATCGCGCGTGCGGCCGCTTGCTTGCGGCGCATTCCTAGCGCTCCGTCGTAGTACGCCCATGTGGCAAGCTTCTCTGCCGCAACGTTGGTGACCATGATGTTGAACACGTCATCGCGTGTGTTCCGGCGTGCAGTTCTCACGACACCGCACACGTCTTCGATCGTCGCGCACATGAACGCTGCGAGTGCGGGACTGGCCGTGGTGAAGCTGACGAATGGATATCCCTTCGCGGTGAAGCCGAGTGAGCCGTCGCCGTCCAGGAGCCCGCGGGTGTAGTCGGCGGCTGAGAACTTGTGGGCCGGCGGGGCCACGGTCGAAGACTTTGGTCCCGTGGGTATGCCGGCCGTTGCGAAGAACCGCCGTGCCTCCTGTGCGCAGATGCGGAGCGTCATGGTCGTGTACGCACCTCGCGAGAAGTTCGTTGTCCGGGTGCGAGTGCGCATCGTCGCACGCCACGGCACAGCGGCTGCAATGCGTTCGAGTAGCTCGCCGTCGCGTTCGCTGAGTTCGATCTGCAGTCGCCCTTTGCGGTCCGGATGCCCGTCGTGCGATCCATCTGTAGCGAGCAGGCCTGCCAGGTGTGAGAAGAGAGGTTGGGTCAACGCGCTGATGTCCACGCGTCTAGTCTTCCATAGGTTATGTTCGGGAGTGACCGGCATCACCCGGCGTGCACGGACTGTCAGTGTGACGTGGAAGAATCTGCGTCCATGGCGATGCGTGAGATCCGGGTGATGCCCGACCCCGTCCTGCGGACCCCCTGCGATCGGATCACGAAGGTGGACGATCGCGTACGCCGGCTCGTGGCCGACCTCGTGGAGACCGTCGACGCCGAGGGGCGCGCCGGCCTGGCGGCCAACCAGATCGGGGTCAGCCTCCGGGCGTTCTCGTGGAACCTCGAGGGCGAGATCGGCTACGTGCTCAATCCCACCATCGTCGAGCTGGGGGAGGAGACGCAGGGCGGCGGTGAGGGCTGCCTGTCCGTCCCGAACCTCTGGTACCCGACCGTCCGGGCGAACTACGCGCGCGTGGTGGGCACGGACCTGGACGGCAACGAGGTGGAGGTCTCCGGCGAGGGCCTGATGGCGCGCTGCCTGCAGCACGAGTGCGACCACCTCGACGGCAAGCTCTACCTGGACCGGCTCGAACGCGAGGCCCGCAAGGAGGCCATGCGTGAACTGCGCGCACGTCTCTGAGCTCTCATCCAACAACTCCTCAGGTTTCACCCAGTTCTTGACTTGGACGATGGTCCAAAAAGTCCGTTAAAGCGGTAATCTGGAACCGAAAGTTGATGGAAAGGTGAAATTTCTCGCCGTAAACACGCTACTTCGCGTGCAACTGGCCGGGGAGTCGTGCAGGATGGGCAGCGGACGTAGTAGTGCAGGCGGACACCACGCATGATGCCCGGCCACAGCGCCACCGCCCGGTGAGGACGTAGGGGAAGACGTGCCTCGACCAGGGAGGAAGACATGGCCGGCGGAATTGTTCGTGGCGTGCTGTTCGTGCATTCTGCGCCCCGTGCCCTCTGTCCGCACATCGAGTGGCAGGCAGGCGGTGTCCTGGACCTACGGGTCACCATGGACTGGACACCCCAACCCGCGGGGCGCGGGCTCTACAGAACTGAATACTCATGGCAGGGGCCGCAGGGGACGGGCGCCAAGCTGGCGTCCGCCCTGCGTGGCTGGGATCACCTGCGGTACGAGGTGACGGAGGAACCGAGTCAGGGCGTCGACGGCGCTCGTTGGTCGCACACTCCGGACCTCGGCATTTTTCATGCCATGACAGATGTCCATGGCAACATCGTCATCTCCGAGGACCGGGTGCGGGCCGCGCTCGACCACGGCGACCCCCGCGCGATACGTGACGCCCTGGACCTCGCCCTGGGCGCGGCGTGGGACGACGAACTGGAGCCCTTCCGCCAGGCGGGTGCGGGCGCCCCGGTGCGCTGGCTCCACCAGGTCGGCTGATATGTGGGGCGGTTTGTCAAGGGGGCAGGTTGGGGCCGCCGGCCGGGCTGGG
>NZ_BAAGRL010000037.1:0-10995 GCF_054782975.1 Myceligenerans halotolerans | reverse complement strand
TTGGACATACCGCCCACCTCCCAAATTGGCGGACGTCTCTACGTTACGAGGGGAGGCACACGCCGGCTCGGGCATTGCCAGGGCCTCGTGGTCGTTCTCGTCGTCTTCGAAGGCGCTGTACGAGGTGGTGAGGGTGGTTGTCATGATGTCCTCCATTCCACGTGATTGACGGCAATTTTGACGGCAACGCAGCCGAATTTCCACGTACGTGCATGGGTTCGTGCGACGTCGTTTATAGAGGTCAGTCGGTCCTGTAAGGTGGCCTCGTTTCCCCTGAAGAGCCTTGTGTCCCCAGTTCGAGTCTGGGAGGAGCCACCAAGGAAAACACCCAACCCAACAGGGGTGGGTGTTTTCCTTGGTTGAGGCCTCGACACACTCGAAGCCTCCTCGGAAGCCGTTTGACGGCAATTTTGACGGCAATTTTGACGGCAACGCCCTCTGCTGGGTGCGTCCGCGAGCAAACGAGCCTCAACTTTTTGCAGGGCATTTTGTTTGCTGCGCAGGTCGACGTGTTCATAGATTCCGGTCGTACGGACGTCGCCATGGCCGAGGATTGCTTGGATGTCACGAGAGTGAACTTCCAAATCCTTCTGTGTCGTGGCGTTGCTGTGTCGCAGGCCGTGAATCGTGATTCGCCGCAAGCCGTGCTGTTCGCAGATCCGCATGAAGGATCGTGCAACGTTGTGCGACTCGAGCGGCCGACCCGAGCGGGTAGTGAAGACCAGTTCGTTGTCGTCTCCCGTGCCCTGCCAGGCGTCGCCGGCCTCTGCTCTGAGATCCGCCTGGACATCTCGCTGGTGAAGAAGGGCCTCGCGGGCTGAGGCGAGCAGAGGTTCGTCCCGCCTGCTTGAATCGGTCTTGAGCTCGACCTGCTGAAGCTCGCCCTCGATGCGCTGCACCTGCTGACGGATGTGCAGCACGCCTCGGCCGAAGTCCACGTCGCGCCAGCGGATGCCGATTGCTTCGCCGCGGCGAAGACCGTAGAGCGCGAGCAGCACGAAGACTGGGTAGAGGGGATCGGGACGGGCGACGTCGAGGAACCGAGCCGTCTCGTCCGGCGTCCAGTGGATCGCTTCCTTCGACCGGTACTGCGGAAGCTCAACCAAGCGGGCGACGTTCCGCATGATCATCTCTTGCCGCATGGCGTAGGTGAGGGCGGCACTCAAGACCTTGCGCACCTGGTGGATCGTGGCGACGGACTTCCCGCTATCGAGCAGGTCGTCGAGGAAGCCCTGGACGATCCGGACGCTGAGGCTGTCGAGTCGGTGATGGCCGAGGCCCGGCTTGATGTGCAGGCGCACGACCGACTCATGTCGGCGTCGAGTCAGCGGTCGTCGCTTCTCGCGCTCGAGCCAGAAGTCGAGGTACTCGTCGACCTTCCAGGCGTGCTCGGATGGGAGGATCCCTCGGCGGGTCTCCTCAACGATCCTCGCCAGCTTCTGACGTGCTTCCTGTCGGGTTGTCGCGTAGACACGGACTCGCTTGCGGCGTCCGCTTGAAGTCGGCAGCATGACGGCGCCCTCGTAGCGCCCATCTCCTCTCCGGTAGATGGTTCCCTCGCCGTTGGCCTTCCTACCCGCCATGCTCACCTCCACTTCGCAAGTCTTCGATCAGCTGGTTCAGGTCAGCCGGGGCGACGAACCGCCGCCGGTTGATCCGGACTGTCTTGAGTCGCTGCTCATTGACCAGCCGGTAGAACTGCCAGCGGCTCACGCGGAGCGCCTCGCAGACTTCCGGGACGGTAAAGAGCAGTGGCTCAACCGTTTTTGTGTAGGGGTCTTCTCTCATAAATAGTCCTCCTCTCTCCACCCTTGAATTTCTTGTTTTGTTATCTCGTTCTTGTCTGCCGCGGACGGGCGTGGCGCCATCGACGCTTCTTCCTTCACGAGCCGCTCGATGTACATCTGTGCCTGCGCTACACCCTTGTCTGAGATCTCCCCATACTGAACCCGAAGGTAGGTTCCTAAATCTGGTAGCTCTTCTGGTGTTAGGTACCCGGCTGCCGCGAACAGGTCGCCGGTAGGGACGTTGAGCGCATGCGCTAGCCGCTTCAGAGTGTCTGGTCTGGGGTTTCGGTTGCCCATCTCAATGCGGGTAATGGCAGAGACATCAATGCCTGCTCGTCGGGCTATTTCTCGTTTGGTAAGCCTGCTCTTGCGGCATAGCTGCTTGAGGTGCGCAGGGAAGTTCCTAGAGGGTGGCCGGTTCATGCTTGAATCTCCTTTATCACCCTATCGATTTATCCCTCCATTTTACCTCCAAAGCTACTTAAAGTCAGCAGTTATAGGCAATTCCACAACACTTTCTTGTTCTCCGTCGGAGAACTCCGTTAGTGGCTATTTCTCGAACACGTAGAGGCTCTGGCCGAGCTCAACGATGTCCCAGGTTTCGCGCGCCACAGCCTCGACTTGGGCGGTGTCGAGCTGGATGTATCCGCGGATCCCCAGGTGCTTTTCGAGCTCGTGGATGGCTTCGCGCCACAGGGTGATCTCGGTGAGGCCATCGAGCAGGGCATCCATGCTGGCGTAGCTGCCTACGTAGAAGGCGCGGAAGCGGTCGAGCAGGTCGTCGCTGTCGGGCTGAGCGTCGGGGAGCGTGAGGAAGGCGCGGAAGGCGTCGCCGTGTTCGCGGAGGCCCTCGGCTACCTGCGGGTGGTCGTCCTTCTCGCTTGGACCATGGGGCGGTCCGGCGTCGACGTGTGCGGCCAGGTACTGCTCCAGGCGGACGGCCCAGGTGTGGAGGTCGGGCGTGCGCCACTTGCGGCTCGTGAGCTGGCGGCACTCGTCCAGGAGGGCGGGGTTGGTCTCGCCGGCGGTGGCGAAGCGGCGGAGCGCGGCGTCGGGTGGCAGGAGCGGAGCAAGCAGGGTCGCGATGGCGCGGGCGTCGTCTTCCGAGACGGTCTCGCCGCGTTCGTCTGCTTCCGCGAAGGCGTGGCGGAGGTAGGCGCGGACCTTGTCGAGTGGCGTGGCGTCGATAGGTACCTCCTCTGCTGGCGGCTGGTCTGGGTCGGGTTCCTCAGGGTCGGGGTCGTCGTCGCTGGGCAGGCTCATGAGGTAGCGGTCGAGGTGGGCGATCCACTCGGTGAGCTGGATGTCGTGGGTGCGCAGGTAGACGGCCATCATTTCGGTGCCCATCGCTTCTCTGTTCACGCGGCCGGTGACCGCGAAGTGATGCAGGGCACCTGCCTGCGGTTCTCGCAGTTGGTTGGCGAGGGCGCGGGCCAGGGTGCGGGCGCCCCATTCGGGCACGGGGTCCTCGGTGCCGTCGACCTCGCTCATGGCGTCGTAGATGACGTCGACCAGCGCATCGTCTTGGGCGACGGAGCCGGTGAGGTCGATCTCGCCGGGCCAGAGGCGTTCTCGTTCGGGTATGTCGTCGGGTTCATCATGTGGGGGTTTCTCCATAGGCTCTCCTTTCTGCGGTTACTGGTTGGCTTGCTGGTTCGGGGTCCGTGCGGCCGGGCGGGTCGGGCTCGTCGCCTGCGATCAGCTCCTGGAAGCGCTCGACGGGCACCACCCGGAACAGATCGGGCTGGAGCGTCCTCTCGGCGGCGAGGGCGGCCTCCAGCGCTCTCTGCCGCCGCTCGTCTGGCACCACCCACACGACGGCCGGAAACAGCCCGTGACGGGCTTGGTGGGCGCCGGTGGCGGCGTAGCGCTGGTACACCTTGGCCTTGGCCACCACGTCCGGCGGGTGCTCGGTGGAGAGGTCCGCTTCAAGCAACCAGTGCGACTCGTACTCCGCGGTGGCGGTGATGGCGCTCAGGTCGGGCTTTAGCCACTCGTGGGAGCCGTGCGGTCCGAGGAACGTGCGCCAGCAGTTCGGCTCGGTCTCCAGAGCGAGCAGTTCGATGCGCTCGGCCGCAGCGAGCTCGTGGAGCTGGACGGCAAGTTCGGCCTTCATCAGCGTGTGCCGGACGAACATGCCGGACGGCTCGATGTACCGGCGGCGCTTCTTGTCTCCGTTCATCCGGCGCAGCAGTCGTTCGCCGGTGGCGCCGAGCTGCCAGGTGATGCCGGTGGAGCCTGCTCGTACTCCGCCGATGCGGCGCATCAGGCGAGCGATGAGGCCGTGTTCCTCGAGCCGGGTGAGCACGCGCATGGTGGCGCCGGAGGCTGCGCCGAGCGTGGCGTGGCCATGAGCGAAGTGCAGCCGGCGGATGTGGGCGGTGGTGAGGAGCCGATGCATCCGTAGCGACTCGAGCACCGCCAGGTCGCGCTCGGAGAGGCGCTCAAGCAGTGCGGTGATGTCCTTCGGGCTCATGGCGTACCTCCTTGGCGGTTGTGGCATGGGCTGTTCCGGGCGACGGGATGGCGGGCGCTGCACGTGGCTTCGGGACCCCCGGAACGGGGGTCAGTCCCATCCCGGAAGGGGCCAGACAGGGGCGATGAGCTGGGCCGACACGGCTGGCTGGACGTCGCGAACCGAGGGGCGAACCTACGGGCGAGCAGACGGGGACGAGGGCGAGGTGGGTACTTCATGGCTGTCTCCGCTTCCTGCCGACCTGCTCGGCGACGACGGGTGTGGCGGTAGCGACCGATGCTGAGCGACGCTTCGAGTGAGGACGGGTCGTCTTACCTGGCGCCTCGGCCGGGTTGGTGGCCTGGTTGGTCGGGTCGGTCGTGGGCATGGCGGTCGCCTCCTCTTCGGGCGACTCGGCGTCCTCCGTCGTCGCGGCGTAGTTTGCTCGACTGGCGGCGCGGACGACCGCGGGGTCGGTGGTGGCAGCCGGCGGCGGCAGCGTCTTGATTAGCGCCCAGCCGGAGGGGTGGCCATTGGCCACGAGGTTGGCGTAGGCGTGGAACTTTGGAAGCCCGAGGAAGTCGTCTGCCGTGAGGTCGCGGGTGAGCTTGGCGGTGTCTCTCGCGTCTTCGTACTCGGTGGCGAACACGATCTTTGAGCGAGCGTTCATATCGACCGCCGAGCGCAACGCAGGCGGAAATTGGCTTCGGAACTGTGCAGCCAGCACCCACCCCACGGCGAGCGAGCGGGATACGGCGAGAGCATCTGCCAGCGAGGTAGGCAGGTGGAGAAAGCGGGGCGCCTCGTCCACGACGACCATGCCGGGGCGCTGGGCCGGATCCTTCTCCTGGGCGCGCTCCTGTGTGGCCTGCCAGATTTCCGCGACGGCGAGGCTGCCGAGGAGACTCGCGGTGCCAGCGCCCACCAAGCCCTCATTAACGGGCATGAGCACGATCTTGTTCTCGCGGAACATGTCGCGGAGCCGGAACTTCCCCGAGCGCTGGCCGAGCATGCGCACCACGGCGGGCCGGAGGAGGAACTGGCGCAGCTTGTTCAGCGGCGCGGCGATGGCGGAAGCCTGGGCCTGTGGCGAGAGTGCCTCGTACCAGGTCCAGAAGCCGTCCAGGGCGAGGTCGCCCTGGACTTTGGCTACCTGCTGGCGGCGGAAACGAGCGTCCGTGAGGATGCGGACGACGTCGATGGTCGTGGCCGGGTGGTCTGGTGTGCTGGCGCGCGCCAGCGTACGCAAGGCGGCGCTGAAGATATCCGCCGTCCGAGGTCCCCAGCCATCTGCGAAGACGGCTTCGAAGACGGCCAGGATGCCGTCCACCACGACATCCGGATCCCTCCCTGCCACGTCCAGCGGGTTGAAGCCAGCGGTGGGCTGGTCCGCGGCATCCAGGATGACCACGTCCTTGATCCGCTCCTTCGGTACGCGGGCCAAGATGTCTTCCACCAGCTGCTTTTTCGGATCCAGCACGGCCACCGGCCGCCCGGCTTTGATGTCCGCCAGGATCAGGTGCAGCAGCACGTTCGTCTTGCCCGATCCGCTCGGCCCGTACGCCACGGCGTGGAACGTCTGATCTGCGGGCGCGATGCCGACGAGGCGGTCGTCGCCGGGCGCGGCGCTCGCGGCGAAGACGCGCTTGCCGGTGTGGACGGCCGCTGCTGGACGCAACGGCTTCGGGTGCGCGGGCGGAAGGCCCGGGAGGTCGTCGTCGCCGATCGGCCAGCCGAGGATGCCCACCAGCTCCGCGACGCTCAGGTGCAGTGGCCAGCGCCACGGCAGGGCGGCGTCGTTGAGCTGCTTGGCGGGCTGGCGCTCCAGGTCTAGCTGGACGCCAGGGCTTTGGGCGGTGGAGAGGGCGCCGAGCACGTTCATGATGAACCGCCGTCGCCGGCCACGGTCTGGGCTGCCTGCCCCGATCCTCACCGTGACGGCGAAGCCCGCCTGGGACAGCCGCTCGCGCAGCCGCAACCTCGTCTCTGGGCTGGCGGGACGTTCCCCGCCGGTGAGGGCCTGAGCGAGGGACAGGCCGGGCTCAAGCGCCCCGCGTGGGACGGGGCGCGGCGTAACGTGCGGCCCGAGTACCACCTGAAGGACAGCGACCTCACCGAGCTTCAGCGGGGCGGCCATGGCCGAGAGGAGCGAGCGGGTGGTGGCTTCGGGCTCGTCCGTACGCAGCGGCAGGCCGCCGGGCTGGAGCCGGAGACGCGTCGCCACCTCGACATCTCCTCGGGCGCGCGCTCCGCCCTTGAGCTTGGTGAGGAGGCTGCCGGGGATAAGGTCTGCGAGCAAGCGCCGCAGACGGTGAATGTCCGTGGGCCGGCAACCGAGCAGATGCCGCACGCCCTCTTGGTCCGCCCGCAGTTCGAGCGCGACGCGTGGAGCGTCTCGCTCGGAGGCGAGTCGGGTGAGGAACGCGCTCACTGCACTGGGCTCGAGCGGCCGAGGGAGATGGAGCCGGGAGAAGACGAGCTGGCTGGAATCAGGCATCGCGACGCCCCTTGCTCCGACCAGCGGCCTTGCTGTCCGTCTTTCCGGCGCCACGGGCAGCGTGTTCGGCTTGGGCTTCACGTTCAGCATCGGCCTGTGCCAGGTCGATGAGCGCTCGTGAGAGCTTGCGCAGGTCCGGGGGATCGCGACGGACACCTCGCACCCTGAGCTGGCGCTCGACGCGCCTCCTGTTGATCTGGTTCTTTCTTGCCATTGACCACCTCCTTTCGATTGCCGAGCAGTGACTTTGCGCAACACTCGGCCTGTTTTTACTTATTCTGATTTTTTGCGTAGAGTCAATACATGTTGTCTATTCCACATCGTTGCTCTGGTCCGTGACCTCTGAATACTCATGACAGGGGTATGAGGTTCAGAAGTTGGAGCGTCGCCAGCGGATGATCGCGCTCACGGCCCACCCGGCTGCGATGAGCACGACGCCTCCGGCGAGCCAGGGAGTGATCGGGCGCAGCCACGCCACGGCCAGGTTGAGCGCGATGGCGGCGCCGAGCAGCAGCAGGCTGGCCCGGAAGATCCAGCCGAACGGATCCTTCGACAGCGACGTCTTGTCTTCTCCCATGCGCCCTCACTGCGCCTTCCGGTTGCGGGCAGCGTCGCTGGGCACGGGGTAGCCGGGGATGGCGAGGTCGGCGTCGACCTCGTTGCCCCAGACGAACCAGTCTCGATTGCTGGGTGGCTGGCGCCTGGCGAAGAGCTCCACGTACGGAGGATTGGAAATCCGTTCGATGACCGTGTACTGCTCTTCGGGCTTGTGGCTGTGGTCCTGGACCGGCGCGTTGAGCCACGTCGGCTGGGAGCGGAAGTTCACCGGCGCCTTGCCGCGTGTGGCGAACAGCAGGTGTTCGGTAGCGTGACGCAGGTACGTGCCCAGCCCGAGGCGAAATTTCACCCAGGTGAGGGGTGCTCTCACCGTGAAGCCCCATGCTTCGGCGACATCGTATCCGTCCTTTAGAGTTCCGTTCGTGACCCAGAGCCACAAGTGGGCGTTGTCTTCGGCGAGGTCGCGGATCGGCATCGCCTTGATGCGCTCCAGGCTCATGAGGGGGTAGTGTCTCGACGCCCCCCGCGCGCCCCTCTGGTCCTGCTGCCACGGCGGGTCCGCCAGGATGGTGCGGAACTTCGTCGGCACCTGGTTACGGGTTGTGCTCACTCGATAGGCCTCCTCTCTGCCCCGGATTACGGCCCGGGTGCTGGAGCTAGTTATGGACGATGAGGGGCTGGAGAGAAACCAGCGGTTCGGACGATCCTTCGGGCGAAGATTCGCCCGAACCGCTGGGGCCTCTCCCTGGAGATCACGCCGCCTGGTGACGACGGCGGGCACCGGAGAATCCGTTGTGGTCTCTACATCGGCTCGGCGACGTGGCTACCGGGCCGGTGTGCCACCAGCCCAGCGAACAGCGCCCGCGCCACGACGCCCGGCTTCGACTCGTGCGTGACGTTCGTCGCGGTGACGGTCTCCGGCAGGAAGCCCATGGGCAGCTGGCGCCCCAGCACGACGGCATGCACCGCCCCTGGGAAGGCAGCCAACTCGGAGAGGACCGCGTCGGGCTCAGAATCCGTGAGGAAGAAGTCTGAGAACAGGGCGAGGGTGACCTCGTGCTCCGGGTGCTTCTTTGCCAACTCGGTCGCTCGCGCCAGGCTCGGGCCGAGATTGCTCGTCCCTGCCCCGTCCGCGGGCGGATGCAATCCGGCCTGGAGCCGCGCGAGGGTTCCTCGGGTGAGGGGCGTGGGCGCGACGTCGCCGCTGGTGGGCGTGTCGAAGTGGATGATCGCGCCCAACTCCTTCGACGAGCCCCGGCGGGCGACGACGGAGAACGCGTGCTCCATCTCCGAGTACCTGTTCGAGACCGGATCGCTACCCTGGGGACCGGCGACAGACCCACTGTTGTCCATCACGGCGATGAGCAGCGTCGGCACGGTTGCCGGCCGCCCGGGACGGCCGAGGGCGTACGTGGGCCTGGCCGGCCCGGCCGGCCTGCTCGGCGCCGGAGCACCGAGCAGGCGGCTGGGCAGCAGGCTGCTCGGAAGCAGCGTGGGTCGGGTGCTCATGCGCCCGTACCTCGCCGAGACCGTCTCCCGATGACCCCGCCCTGCTCTTCGGCCGAGAAGCCATGGCCGAAGATCTGCGGGTTATTCCGCTGCGCCTGCCAGGACAGAGACTCCACCCGCTTGCCGGCAGCACCGGCCCGATGGGTGCTCTCATTGCGGATCGAGCGCGCCATCTCATCGGCCTCTGCCGTGTCCCGGACGGCAGCCGAGCGGCTGAGCTTGTCGTAGCGGGCCTCGGCCTTGTGGACCCGCTTCTCGAGGCGAGCCAGCAAGTCCGCGACGTCGTCCGCGGCGTGGTACCCGAGAAGCCCCGAGGCGAATGCCGTGCCGAGCGCGAAGAGTGCGAAGGCACCACCGGCCAGCGGACCCTCCAGACTTGCACGGAGAAAGAAGATCCCGACGGCGACCAGCATCGCCACCAGCAGCGACAACCCGCCGATGAGCTTCGTGATGCCGTGGCCACCGTCGCCGGGGACGAACAGGTGCCGGTAGGACTGCTCGTCCTCGGTGAGGCTGTCCGGATCTCGCTGCCGCTTTCGAGCCGCGCCGATGTGCTTGAGCTCAGCGCCCACCAGGCCAGCGCAGGCAGCCGCCAGACCGGTCGACAGCGCCAGGGGGAGGGCGATGAGCGGGACGTCGCCGTTGATGATCGCGGCAGACAAAACTCCGGCGGAGTCACCCCCGACCAGGGCCAGCCAGCCGACCCAGTACCTCGTGGCCTCCGCCGTCTTGCGACGGACGTATGCGCCGAGCACGCGCTGTGCCTTCTGGTACTCGGCCCACGCATCGCGGATCTCCGCCTCGCAGTGCGCCCGCCGGAACGCGACGCCCGACGCCTCGCGCTCCAGGCCACGCGCCTGGACGTCGTGGGGACGGGCGTCGCTCTCACGCTCGGCCTGCCAGAGCAGCTCCTGCTCGTCCGCCAGGGCGTGGTACTCGTGCTCGACGTAGCTCGTGCCGATGTTGGACGGCCGCGGGTGCCCACCACCCACCTCGTCCAGCCGAGGCAGCGAGATGGCCTCGACCTGCTCCATCCAGGCGTCCATGGAGTCCGCCTGCCCGATGTTGAGGGCTCGGGCGAACCTACCCCGGCGCCTCACTCGGCAGCTCCGGCGTACTCGGTGACCGAGAGGCAGTCCTCGGCGCCGGTCTGGGCACAGATTTGGTCGTAAAAGGCGACGAGGCCTTCGACCGCTTCCGAGGACGGCGGCGAATCGGCCACCCGCCCCAGGCCAGCGACCACCACCGATGCACCCGCCAGCTCCGGCACGCTCACCTTCTCCGCCAGGGCGGTCGCTTCCTGTTCGCTCAGCGCCTTCTTGCCGAGCTTTACGCCCCCGACGTTATGCATGCCATCCGTTAGCAGGAAAACATGGAGGCGGGAGCCGCCGTCCAGCTGCTGCGCCCACTCTGCGGCGTGGCGGTACTGGGCGGTCACGTCCGTGCCGCCGCCGGGCAGCGCCGCGACCGCGGGCTCGTACGCGGTCCGAACCTCGGCCATCGTCTCCTCGACGACCTTCGGCACCCGCCGGAGCCGGGCGTTGTCTGTGCCGCCCTCCAGGTGGAGGGGCGCGTCGAAGAGCGTGGTGGTAGCGGCGGAGGAGGCCGAGAAGACCAGCACCCGGAGATGCCCTGAACAGATCGCCGTGCGGCGGACGATCCCCTCGACAGCCGCCATGCGCTCAGCCGTGATCTGTTCGGAGGCGCTGGAACGCGAACCGTCGATCTCGACGAGCGAGGCCGGAGGCGCTGCCGGGTCGCAAGTGGCGAGGATGGCCTGGTTGGCAGCCAGCTCGCCACGCGGCGGCGTGGGGATGGTGCAGGCAGCCAGGGCGATGGCGACGGCCACCACCAGCACCACGCAGAAGACGATGCGGCGGAAGTTGCTAGGCGACATCTGGGACCTCCTCTCGAAGAGACGGACGACGGGACGATGAGGACGACGACGGATCATGCGGCAGCGGCTCCGACGCGGACAGGCTTGTGCAGCCAGTTCTGCTCGCGACGGGCTCGCCGGCGCTCCTTGAAGTCGACGACCGGCAGCTCGACGACCTCGACCGGCTGGCTCCGGAGTTCGCGGGCGAGGCGCTCGAGCTCGCGGCGCTGCCTGTTCAGGTCGCGCTCCGCGTGGCAATCCCTTGAAACCGTGGAGGCGTGATTTTGCTTGGTCTGGCAGTCGTGCCTCGCGG
>NZ_BAAGRL010000036.1:0-2302 GCF_054782975.1 Myceligenerans halotolerans | reverse complement strand
ACAACCGACACAGGTGTTCAAGTAGAGAATACTAAGGCGTTGAGATAATACCGCATAAGGAACTCGGCAAAATGCTCCCTAACACTCGATAATAAGGGAGACCACTTAAAAAGTGGTGGCACATAATAGGGAGGGGCGACTGTTTACCAAAAACACCGGTATCTGCTATATAAAATATATGTTGTATAGATACTGAATCTTGTCCAATGCCAAGAGTCTAAAACTAGTCTGTAATTAGCAGACAGTTGAAACTTAGGTGAATGACCGTCTTAACTATAAGGATGTTAAAGTAGCGAAATTCATTGTTCGCTAAATACGATCCTGCATGAATAGATTAACGATCCCTCCACTGTCTCATGCGGTACCTCAGTGAAATTGGTTTAGCCGTGCAGATACGGTTTATGTGCAAGAGGACACGAAGACCCTATACAGCTTTACTATAGCTAGTTATTGTAATCGTCTTAATGATTTAGAAGGTAGTCGTTAGACGCAAATGAAATACCTTTATTCATTAATGATAGTTGCTATGCTTAATAAGCTAATATGACTAGTGGGTAGTTTAACTGGGACGGTTTCCTCCAATAAAGTATCGGAGGACCTCGAAGGTATGCTGATGTTAGATGGAAGCTAACGTGTCATGAGGACACACAAAAGCCCATAGGTATATGCATGCTTGACTGCAAGACCGATAAGTCGAAGCAGATACTTAAGTAGGACTAAGTGATCCGCTAGTGCTATATGGATAGGCTAGCGCTCAAGAGATAAAAGTTACGCTAGGGATAACAGGGTTATAGCGCACGAGAGTTCATATTGTCGGCGCTGTTTGCCACCTCGATTACATATTTGAGTTTAGTCGAGACATAAATCAGGTGAATTGCAAGAAACTCTTAGGAAACTGAGACAATTTGCAGCCAAGTTCAGTCGAGTATTAATAAGACTGAAAAGGTTCAACGACTAGAAGGTGAGTAATACTAACAATAATCCTTCCAAGAGCGCCTGACAATTACTAAAAAGTACATTTATTGTTTTTAGCAATAAATACATATAGACTCTACTACAATTAGTAGTATTGAGTACCTCTGATAATACTATAACGAAATAAAAATGAATAACAATAACATTAAGAATACTCGGGATGGACATCATCTGAATTCTAAGTACTGGCAGGATTATAAGAATAGTCTGCCAATGATGAGTAATTTTCTGTTCCAAGTAGCTCTGGGTATGGTCCTTGGAGATGCAACCATGTACCGAGTAAGTCGGGAAGCTATTATTAAGTTTGAGCAAGGTGCTATCCAAAAGGATTTTCTATTCCATGTATTCAAGCTATTTTCAGAATATTGCTTTATGCTCGTTCCTGGAACACGTCTACATCTTCGCGGAGTTAATATCGGGCAAATTAAGAGTTATTGGTTTAAGACCTTCTCTCATCCTACTTTTTCAGTACTCTGGGAACTTCTTTTCGTTGATGGGAAGAAGGTTATTCTCGAAGGACTGATTCTCAATCATCTTACTGATGTAGGGCTCGCGTATTGGATCATGTGTGATGGTAGTCTAGACGGGCGTATTATGATTCTACACACTCAGGGGTTTACTCTTGAGGAAAATAATATCATTAGTAATGAACTAAACATTAAGTTTGGATTCAACACTAAGGTTGTACCTCATAAGCATAAGTACTTTGTGATTCAGTTTAGTGGTAAGGATGCTAATAAGCTCCATGAGATCCTTAAGGATAATCTTATCCCAAGTATGATGTACAAGCTACCAAAGAAGTAATTGATGACATAGTCTAATTCGCTGGGTAACTAGTGATGTGATATTAAAAATTTACACTATATTAATCCCCTTAATATAGATTAATAATGGTCGACTCATCTTATCCTCCCGGTGCATTAGCTGGGAAGGGTTCTGCTGTTCGCAGATTAAAAAGGTACGTGAGTTGGGTTCAATACGACGTGAGTCAGTATGGTTTATATCCTTTGCACATAAGAATAGTCAAATCAGAATCAGTCTTTAGTACGAAAGGACCAAGATCTGGTGCATCTCTGGTGTACCTTCTGTTGATATTAAAATTAGCATCGAAGGGTAGCTATATGCATAATGAATAAGAACTGAAAGCATCTAAGTTTGAAGTCAATCTGTATTTGACTTAAATGGCTAGAAGTAGACTACTTCTTGATAGGTCACATGTGTACGTACTGTAAAGTATTTAGCTAAGTGATACTAATAGCCTTATTACTCACACCTACCATATTACCCTAAAATATTTCTATATACTATTTTAATTAGTATATAAAAG
>NZ_BAAGRL010000035.1:0-10560 GCF_054782975.1 Myceligenerans halotolerans | reverse complement strand
GTATTTGATATAATGAGTGGGAGTTGTTGATCGTTGGCTGATCCATACTTGTACTGTTAGTGCACCCTTCTTATTAACAGATGAACATTGACCAAATTCAATAATAGTTCGTGTACTATTCTTAAATGATCCAATTTGAGCTGATTGTACTGTCATACGTGGTCGTGATGGTTCAGTAACAAGTCGACCAGCTAGACGAATCTTAATACCGATAATATGTGAAGGTAGATTACTTTCACCTGATACAACAGGAGTTGTAATACCAAAGATCTTATTAATAACTCGTTCAAATCGATCTGTATCTAGATTCTTCATAATAAATGCTGCTAGAATATCACTATTTAGATAAGGATAATGTAGCTTTACTAGTCGGAGTTCTACTGCTTGTCCCCAAACATTACTTAGAACTTCACCTAGAGCATTAATAGTATTAGCATTAAGTGCTGATTGTACATCTGACATATAATAGAATACTGTTACTGTTACTGTTGTAGGTGTTACATCAATAATAGGCTTAGAAGCTAGTACATCAATAGGTTCGAAAAATTGATTAATAAGTGTATTAGTATGTCGTGTTGCATGAAGATTTTGTGTTGTATTCATACCTGAATCAAAATTATGGCTCATAATTTGAGTATTACCACTTGGTAGATAATACTTAGCTAGTCCATTTGATAGAATATCCTTCATTATTTAAAGTCTGTATATTTTTAGAAATTTCTAATTCTCATGATAATTGACTATCTTGGTTTTATTAGCCAGCAGAGGGACTCGAACCCATCTTACTGCCGTTATGAGTGGCAGGTTTCTACCCTTAAACTATACCGGCTATAAGTACTAATATTAGTCTATCATATAGGCCGAATCTAGTATTACTTTTCTTAACTAGAAAAGAGAGTTAATAATATCTATAACAATAAAGGACCATATATATAGAGTTTATATCAAATATAAATAACTTTATATTATTTATCTATTTATTTCTTTAACATTACTACGACTCTTGTCGTTATTACATATATATATAATTTGGTCTCGGACCTTCCTATGATAACTCATAATAGCTAATACATAGTACTTTCTTTTATCTATTATAATTAATAGATTAGAAGGGTGAGATCCCAGAATTGAACTGAGATATCTTCTGCCACAAAGAAGCGCTCTACCATTGAGCTAAAATCACCTGTAGTTGGGGACGGAGAGACTTGAACTCCCAGTGGGCGTAACCCGGCAAATTTACAGTTTGATATCTTACCAATTAGATTTACATCCCCACATTTTGTGCCGAGGCAGAATTGAACTACCTCCCCAGAATCTTCAGCTCCGTGCTCTACCATTTAAGCTATCGGCACCCAAAATATTAGTATTTATTTGGAGAGGTGGGGAATCGAACCCCAGTTACTATGATGCAAACATAATGTACTAACCACTGTACTACATCCCCACGTTACTTATATTAAATTTAAGGGGAGTAATAATAATGATATATAAATTATGTTCGATTTGATGAACCGTCAAGTGATGTGTTTTCTAGCATTCCAATAATTGGTAGTAGGACTACAAACCAACCAAAGTATACAGCAGTTGCAATAGCCCCAACTGTTACAAATGGTTCTTCAGCGTGTTGGCTACCAATCCACATTAGAAGGAAGAAGTTACCTACGAATACCCAGAAGGCAAATCGTGTTAGAGGTCGGTGCACATTACCTCGAGTTCGTCCTACGTCAAGTAGGGGCATAGCAAGTAGGATTAGTAGCGATCCTAGCATTCCAACTACTCCTAGTAGCTTGTTAGGAATTGACCGTAGAATTGTATAGAACGGTAGAAGATACCATTCCGGTACAATTGAAGGTGGTGTTTGCATAGGGTTAGCAGGAATATAGTTGTCACTGTGTCCTAGCATGTTAGGTGCATACATTACTAGAGCTGTTAGAGCAATGAAGAAAAGGATAATTGTTACTAGATCCTTAAAGATAAAGTATGGATGCATTGGTGCCTTTTCAGCATTTGAGCTAATACCTTCAGGGTTTGAGCTACCGTGTGTGTGAAGTGTTAGCATATGTACTAGAGCTAGAGCTGCTAGAATAAATGGTAGTAGATAGTGAAGTGAGAAGAATCGGTTAAGTGTAGCATTATTAACAGAGAATCCACCCCATACAACATTATAGCTTATAAAAGCCTGCTTACTATTTCTAGTAAGATTAGACTATGTCATTCACTACGTTTAGAGTGAAAGGGCGCTCTAGGTTGGATTATTGTTAGTATTACTCACCAACTAGTCGTTGAACTTTTCTAGATTTATATAAATACTAATCTAGACTTAGCTGCAAATTGTCTTAATCTAGGGGTTGAGTTATATGATTAAGAGTTTCTTGCAATTCACCCTTTTTTTCAATTTGAGTCACCTCAAAAAGCAACTTTATATCCTTTATGTTCTGGCAGATTAATATTCTTAAACCGCTTTACGTTTCGTATATTGTTAATCCAATTGTCATATTGTACCTTCTTGTAACCTACAATTGGATGTAGCCCTGAATGAGAAAAGAATTGAACCACAGTATTTAGATCCTTAACGGAAGAAACATTAAACTTTGAATATCCAATAGTAGATATGTCAATAGTTCGAGTCGTATTAAATAGAATTCGGAAAGCTTCAAAAAGTGTAATATGTTCACGTTGTCGGATAGAGAAATAAAACTCATTAGAAGCCTTAATGTGGAATGATCCTTCAGCCATAACAAAACCAACAACCCAATTCCGAAAGAAAGGAATAGATAGATATCCAGCTGGAGTAGTAGGTAGAGGGTAGATATTAGAATTAAAATTAGTGGGTACGTCTGCATACCATACAATATTATTAGTTAGTACATGTAGAGCTAGTGCATATTGTTGCCGACGTGTATCAGTAAGAAAATAAATACCATGATGAATTAGAAGAGGAAATACAATCTCTTGAAGATCGATTCGCCCAATAATATACTTTACTGTAGTATTGTAATAGTTAATACGACCTACTTGTAGTACAGAATAGAAATAGCGTAGAAGTTCTGCGTCTCGTACGTCTAGAGAAATAACTAGCTCAAAAGAGATATAACCATCAGTAGCCCGAGTAAGCTTAATATAGCCGTCTCCATCTACAAAGCCAGCAAACATAGATATGAAGTCATAGCTAACATTTTGATACTTACTCTTGTCCTTACTATTACGTGGATGAATAGATCGACTATTCATATTACCTACAGTAGGTAGAAATTCTGAACTGAAAAATACATGAAATGATACTAGACAAAGGATAAAAACAAATTGTGTAAAGTCCGTACCAATCCAAGGAATAGCAGATAGCATATTAGTAATTACAGTTGCCAAATTATCTAATCATATACGATAAAAAATTTCCGAATATGACCATGTACCTGTCTTAAATCCTAAATTAAAAGGAACGCAGGCCTTATAATTAGATATATCTAATAGAAATTCCGACTGTACATTAAGCACCATTTTAGATGATACCCACCGATGAACCAGTCTGTAGCGACCACTAATAATATCCATAATATTATAGTAACCGACGGTCTGAATCAGAAATTATAGATTTTTAACCGTTTTCATCAGTGTCGCCATATATAAATATGACTATATTCTTATACTGTGATGGGGAGTATTATATGATATAAGGTTATTCACCTAGCTTATAAAGCATAGATGGTACAAAATATGGTCGAACTAGATCTCGTAGTAGAGGCATAGATTCGGACCACACATAAATATGATACTGGTTAGGTACCCCAGCATTTTGTACTGAAGACTTAATTCCATATAGTTCTGCTAGAGTGTTAGAAAGAAATACGCAGTCATTATATGTAAAGCAGTTTGTTGCTAGCTTTAGACCGTAACCCATTCGACCACCATCATCCATAATCCAAATAGCAAGTGCTAGTGGAGTAAGATACATGGCAATATTAGCTGGTACAATCTTAATGCCGTTAACATACCAATCTGAAAAGATAAAGTTAAAACTACTATATGTGTAAGTTCGGAATCGAATTACGTACCGAGTGATTCCATTATCAACACGTGTTTGGATAACAGGTGTGATAGGGCTACAATAACCAAGAGAAGAGATAAGTTCATGTAGCCATAGTAGATATTCTATATGACTACCTGCTTGATAGAAAGTAATACGAGTACCATTTCCTTGAACTCGCTGTTCAGCATGACCATCTCCAAGTAGAGAACCAGTAATAATGCTAAGAATAGTTATATTATGGGGTCCTACTCGGCTAATAGCTGAAATTCGCTTAGCTAGCATTCCAGACCGAAGATATACATTAATAAGTACAAGTACAACTGCATAAATCACAGTATTAGAACATGTCGGGCAATTTGAAATACCCCAAAGTGACATTTGACCGTAAGGTAGTACGTAACCTAGGAAGGCTGTACCCATCATCAGGACTAGAATAATAACTCCTACTGACCATGGTAGAATTCGAGGAGACTTGTATGATCCAAAGTATAGTCCTCGTGCGATATGTAGGTATACAAAGATGAAGAAGAATGACGCTGTGTTAGCGTGAATATATCGAATCATCCATCCGTAGTTAACATCCCGCATGATATGTTCAACGCTGATAAATGCTAGATCAATATTAGGTGTATAGTGCATTGCTAGAATAACACCTGTTAGAATTTGTGTTCCTAGACAAAGTGCTAGTAGTGAACCAAAATTCCATGCGTAGCTAATGTTAATAGGTTGTGGTGAATCACAAATGTAACTATTAGCAATAGATAGTAGTGCATTACTCTTTATTACTCGCATAGATATTATATTCTTAATCTTATTGTCTTACCTTATATCAATTAGCAATCTCAGCGCTTTTTTGGTTATATTTATAATTAAATACCTTAAGCCCAAGAGGAATCGAACCTCTGCCACACCGATATCAACGATGGGTACTAACCGCTATACTATAGGCTTTATATACATTAATTAGTTTTTAATCTACTTATATGTAAGGGGAGTTGGGATAATATCAAATGCCATTAGAATACTTGGAGCTAGTACTACGAAGGCAATAGCTAGAGGAAGCATATCTGTCCAACATAGTACCATTAGTTGGTCGTATCGAATTCGTGGGAATGTAGCTCGACACCAGACAAAGAAAAAGCAAATAATACATGTCTTAACTCCTAGTACAATACTTTGTAGGTTAACGAAGGTGTCGTTGATAAATAGTTCTGGCATGTTGTACCCACCTAGAAATAGGATTGCTGTTAGACATGACATTAGAACAATTGAACAGTATTCTCCTAGGAAGAAGAATACAAAGATCATACCACTGTGTTCAGTAAAGAAACCAGCTACTAGTTCTGATTCTGCTTCTGGTAGGTCAAATGGTGTACGATTAGTTTCAGCTAGTGCTGAAATTAGAAATACAATGAATACAGGTAGCATAGGAATAACAAACCAAATAGCTTCTTGATGTTCGATAATTGTTGTGATATTAAATGATCCTGTCATAAAGATCACTGTTAGAATTGCTGAACTTAGTACTAGTTCATATGAAATCATTTGAGCTGTTGATCGTAGTGATCCTAGAAATGCATACTTAGAGTTAGCTGACCATCCAGCAAATAGAGTACCATAAATACCAATTGATGAAATAGCCAGAGTATATAGAATTCCCATTGAAAAATCAAAAATAGTTAGTCCAGCACCAAATGGAATAACAGCCCATCCTAGTAGACTAAATACTAGTGTAATAATAGGAGCTAGATAAAATAGACTTACCGTAGCATGAGCAGGAATTACTGTTTCCTTTACTACTAGCTTTAGAGCATCAGCGACTTAAAAAAAAAATATTAGGGTTGTTGTCGTAGGCTCGTGTAGTAATAATAACCCTTGTAAGCTTTGTTTGTATCTAGCTTTGTAGTTAGTGTAGTAGCTCCGATCCCCATTGTCTTTGCAGCTAGTCGGATACTTCGGAAAGGAGCACCTGTTACTAGTGTAAAAGAGTTTTCTGTGTAAACATATACCGTCTTCCCATTCATTTCTGCTGCTGCATCTAGCGTAGCCTTGCTTGGACCAGTACCATAATTATGATTCTTAGGCCCAATCTTGCCTACACTCTTTCGAGCACGTGTACTGTCAGAATCCTTTCGACCTGTTAGTGCTAGACTAATCTTAGATCGAGTAAGAACAGATAGACCTAGGATGTCTCGTGGGTTAGCTGTCATTATAACATTAAGAAGCGGCTTAAATGTATAAAGATACCAATTTTCTCGTGCTACAATTTGTTCACGAGAACATGTTTCAACCACAGTAATAGAAAAATTATGCCATCCGAAAGTCTTTAGGAATAGAGCTAGAAAATTATTACCCTTAGGTGTATTGTAATAATGGTACTTTATCCGTTGACCCATATTTACAGATGAACCATAATATGTGAAAAGTCGAAAAGGGAGAAAAGTGATCTTATAAACATCACTTGTACCTCACCACTTCTTATAAAAAGCATTGATATTGTCAGGCACATTTGAACAATGGTCTACAGCTACATGCTTCTTCTTACGATTGATATAAGACCAAGTCTTATATCGAATAATATGCGTGTAAAGTACATAAGATTCTGCAACACTAAATGGGATAACTATACACATTAGAATATAATCACTACTTATGGTCAGAGATACAATAACGACTAGAATAACTAGAATATTTACGACATTTATTTAGATCATATCACCATCCTATTGTATAGGATGCAGAACGTGTGATCGTTGAGGATCCTACTTGTATACTAATATACTTTGGTTTCCTGCTGATTATACATAACTGAAAAACTGATTGTCACTATTTTAATATAGTACAGCCTCCATAGTACTTTCCAGCATATAGTTCTGTTTTCATTCACCTCTTACGAGATAAAGCCGCTCGCCTTTTTTATATAAAAAATTTTTTAACGGTTGTAGAACTCCATAATAACCTACCTTATTAGGTCCTACTCGTCGTTGCATAGCAGCAAGAACCTTTCGTTCAATAATAGTCATGAAAGCAACGGCTAGAAGAATAGGTACAAGCACAATAAGAACTTCTAGAAGATTATATAGTGATGTTAGAATAGCCATTTTTTATGATATTTTTAATCAGAGGTACTCAATACAATGATATATATATATACATTATAGAGTCTATTATGTTTCTAGATATTATTATTATGATTGTGAATCTAGCCAGCTTAGATACTTATCAAGTGATACTGCTTCTACTGCAATAGGCATGAATCCGTGCATTACACCACAAAGTTCAGAACATTGTCCGTAATAAACTCCTTCTCGTTCTGTAATAACGGATACTTGGTTCAGTCGACCTGGAGTACAATCAATCTTTAGTCCTAGAGATGGTACGGCAAAGTCATGGATTACGTCTGCCCCTGTTACTACAAATCGTACATGTGTATCAACTGGTAGTACTACTCGATTATCAACATCTAGAAGTCGAAGTTGTCCATCTTCTAGATCTGAATCTGGAATCATATAGCTATCGAATTCGATTGATTCCCCATCTTCATTTACAAAATCACTGTATTCGTATGACCAATACCATTGGTGTCCTACTGCCTTAATAGTCATAGCAGGTGAAATAACATCATCCATTAGGTAAAGTAGCTTGAATGATGGGAAAGCAATTGCAATTAGAATTAGAGCTGGAGTAATAGTCCATACTAGTTCGATTAGTGTACCGTGGTTAGAGTACTTGTGTGAAATAGGGTTTGATGTACTACTGTAGTTAATTACTACTGATCCAATTACCCACATTACACCGATAAAGATTAGTACAAGGTAGAAGAAAATTGCATTGTGTAGTTCTGTGATACCTTCAAATGTAGGGCTAGCACCGTCCTGGAAACCAATTTGCCATGGTTCTGCTGCATCACATTGTACAAATGTTGACCAAAGTGAGAAAGTCATGTTTTAGACTTATGATATCTATCATCCATACCACGTTTATTATTATACATTATATATTAATTGTGGTAACTATTATTCATTTGGGTAATCCTTAATCATTTTATTAGAATTACTTTAAGGAATAGTTGAATCGAACAACTGCTACCATTGTGTAAGAATGGGGGTCTAACCACTGACCTAATTCCTTTTAATTAATTAATTAACTTCTTTTATACACTTATATCAAAAATATTTCTATATTTCCTGAGGGGAGTTACTTCTTTGTTACTGAAATAGAAGATCGTTGGTCTGTAAAGTATAGGACTCCCGCACTAATTTCTACAATAAATCCCATTGTCAGAACAAATGAGAATAGCATAGCTACCCAATAACCCATTAGAGTTAGATTACTCATAGTTACTGCAATAGGGTAGAATAGTAGGATCTCGATGTCAAACAGCATAAATAGAATACCTACTAGGTAATATTGAATACTAAATGGTGCTCGTGTTTGACCTAGAAGTCCATCAAAACCACATTCATAAACACTTACCTTTTCAGAATAAGGTCGACTAGGTGCTAGTAGAATATTAGCCATAAGTAGAATAGCAACAAGAATAGGTACAAAAATAAATAGAATAGTAATACCTGACATTAATATCCATATAGTGTTAGAGCCAGTAGAGTTGTGCTATTTAGAATTAGATCTGGATATACCGCAAATAGGGCGATAATCATAGTTAGTGTTGCAATTGCAAAGCTATGTACTGATGATAGCTTTTGTTCTGGTGATGACACTGTTAGAATTTCAGATGATGGTGAATCAAAGTGAATTACTCGTACAATCTTAAGATAATAATAAGCACTTACTACTGATACTAGAATTGCTACAATTGATAGGAAATAATATCCACTATGTGTAGCTGAATATAGTACTGTTTGCTTTGCAAAGAATCCCATTAGTGGTGGTACTCCTGCCATTGAAAATAGACAAACAGTTAGAGATAGTCCTAGAATAGGATTAGATCGGAATTGTCCAGCTAGTTCAATAATAAGTTGTAGATCAGTATTTTGTCCTGATGATCGAGATACTGATGAATGCATAACATATCCAAATGCTAGAATAATCATAAATGCATTTAGATTTGTGATACTATATTGTACTAGATAAAATAGGAATGATTCAATTGATTCTTCTGTATTTACTCCTAGTGCTAGTAGTAGAAATCCTACATGTGAAATTGTACTATAGGCTAGTAGTCGCTTGATTCGTGTTTGTGCTAGTCCTACTACAGTACCAATTACTAGTGATAGTAGTGATGATACTAGTAGCAGATTTGTCCATACTGTAAATGATTGTCCTACACCTGCTTGTACTTCAAGTAGTAGAATTAGAATTGATAGCTTTGGCATAATTGTTAGCCATGTTGTCACAATTGTTGGTACTCCATCATATACATCAGGAGCCCAATTATGGAATGGAGCAGCTGAAATCTTAAATAGGAAACCAATAACAAAAATAAATAGACCAATAGCACATAGATTCATTTCATTTGTTTCTGATACTGATAGTAGTGTATAAATATTTTCTAGATTTGTTAGACCTGTATATCCATAAATTAGTGCTGATCCTAGTAGAATTAGAGCTGATGATAGTCCTCCTAGTAGGAAATACTTTAGACCAGCTGCTGTAGCAGAATCTGAATCTCGATAAAGAGTAGCTAGAATATATACTGCAAATGATTGTAGTTCAATACTTAGATATACTGATACTAGATCTGCACTTGAGACTAGGAATGAAGCACCACAAGTTGTAAATAGAATAATAATAGGATATGTTGTAATAGTTGGTACTGCTGTAAATACTGTAGATCGTGATTGTAGATTACTTGTTACAGGAGCCCATGGTAGAAGAATCATAGCACCAATAACAAAGATAAATGTGTCAGCCGATTGAGACACTGATGTTACCTGGAATAGACCACTGTAAATACTTACACCTTCTCCAATACCTTGAAGATCTAGAGCATTATATGATAGTGCTGCAGTGTAAAGTAGAACTAGTGAACACATCCGAGTTAGTAGAATAGGATTAATAGATGTATTAGATAGCGCTACGGCCATCATAATAATAAATAGACTAGTTACTAGCATCCCTGTTATTAATTCACTATAATTTTAATTGTTTTCATCTATTCTAATTATACGAGTATTCAGACTCGAACTGAAAAAATTCGCTTGGAAGGCGAAGGTATTACCAATTATACTATACTCGCTTTATAAATTATCATTATTATACTACTTATAATATATTTTTAACGCCCTATAGGATTCGAACCTATATTGACTGTTTCGAAGACAGTAGTACTGACCATTATACGAAAGGCGACTTCCACATTTTTTATGTTATATTATTTTTACTTTTTTTTACGAACGAGGAGACTCGAACTCCTACACCCTGAGGCAACCGTACCTAAAACGGACTTGTCTACCAATTTCAACACGTTCGCTATAAATATGGGTAATCATGTAGATAATCGATTATGCTTATATAATTCTTTATGGTATTATTATATCCATAACTATGTGGGGAGTTATATGTAATAGTAT
>NZ_BAAGRL010000034.1:0-196676 GCF_054782975.1 Myceligenerans halotolerans | reverse complement strand
GAACATCACAGAAAGAAGTCATCAAGGCGTGAACGCGTCTCATTTGACTTGACAACTACCGCGGAGGTATTTTTCGACGTCAGACCCGAACGACCCGAGTGAGGCTGGGAAGGCGTGCCAAAGGTTCGCTGGTGCGAGCATCGCTTGGAGGCGCGGGTTGATGAACAGCGCCACGTCCTCGATGTCGCCGGACTCCAGGCCCGCCTGGTTGAGGCACGCCTTGATCGCCTGTGCAGGAAACGCCTTCGTGTGCTTGTCGCGGGTCAGGCGTTCCTCTTCGACGGCCGCAAGGACCCGGCCCTGGAGAACAAGTGCGGCGGCCGAGTCGTGCGTGCCGAAGTTGATCCCCAGGACCGGTGCCGTCATCCGGCGGCAGGCCTTCCGATGCGGTCTTGACCGCCCAGGTAGGGACGCAGGACCTCGGGCACGGTGACAGTACCGTCATCGTTGAGGTTGTTCTCCAGGATCGCGAACACCGCGCGGTCGGTGATGCCGGTCGAGGAGATCGTGTGCGGCAGCACGGTCTTGCCATCGGCACCCTTGAACCGGATCTTGAACCGGCGAGCCTGGTAATCCCACAGGTTCGTGTTCGAGTGGGTCTCCTTGTACGCCCCGAACGACGGGAACCACGCCTCGGTGTCGTACTTCTTGTACGCCGGAGCGCCCATGTCACCCAGGCAAACCCGCACCACCCGGAACGGCAGCTCGAGAGACTTCAGGATGTCCTCGACGTTCTGCTGGCACTCCTCGAGCATCTTCTCCGAGTCGGCTGGGTCACAGATGATGATCTGCTCCACCTTGTGGAACTGATGCACGCGGAACCCACCGCGGTTCGATCGCCCCGCCGACCCTGCCTCGGTTCGGAAACACGGGGAGAACGCCGTGACCTTGATCGGAAATTCCGACGCGTCCACGATCGTGTCGCCGTAGTAGCCGATCAGGGTCTGCTCCGAGGTGCCGATCAGGGCAAGGTCGGAGTCGGCGACCTGGTAGATCTGGTCGGCGAAGAACGGCAGGTACCCAGTACCGAAAAGTGTCCGCTCACGAGTCAGCAGCGGCGTCATCATCGGCGCAAAGCCACGCTTGAACAGGAAGTCCTGCACGTAGGTAAACACCGCCCAGGCCAGGCGGGCGCCGTCACCCTTCCAGTAGTAGAACCCGTTGCCAGCGACCTCGGCGCCGCGCGCCATGTCGAAGATGCCCAGCCGCTCACCGATGATGTCGTGCGAACGGTCCTCGTCGGCCGGCACCGGGGTGCCGAACGTGCGCAGCTCGACATTGTCCTCGTCCGAATGCCCGAGCGGCGTGTCTTCCGCGAAAAGGTTCGGCAGCCGGACCCACAACTCGTCGCGCGCCTTCTCCAGCTCGCGGAAACGCTCGGTGGCGTTCTTCAGGTCCTGCTTGAGCGCGCGGGCCTTGTCGATGTCTGCGCCCTTGCCCAGCTTCTTCTGCTCTGCACGCAGCGTCTCCATCTGGACCTGCGTGGTGCGCATCTCGGAGTCGAGAGAGAGCAGCCGGTCCACATCGACGTCGGACTCCTTGGCCTCGACCGTACGGCGCACACGGTCAGGGTCGGTACGCAACAGGGCGATGTCGATCACGGGGCGTCTCTCCTCGATGGTTGCTTGTCGTCGTGCTGGCGGTGCGCGGATGCCGACATGCGGGCATGTGACCGCTCGAAGAGGCTGATCGCTTCTCGCAGGTGCCGCGGACTCGACGTGGTAATCGCTAGCGCCGAGACCCGCTGGTCGGCAAGAGCCCACTCTAGCGCCGAGAGCCTTCTCAACCCGGACCGGGGCGTCTGATCGATCAGGCGCCCCCGGTCGAACGGAGACATCCCGACGAACGCCCGACCCGTCTCCACGACGTCGTCGACATACGGCGCCGACCACCCGTGGTGCAGGTTGTACTGCGCTGCGACCCCGCCGATCCCACGGCAACGCAGCGCGCCCAGGACGTGCGCAGGCCCGTGGCAGTAGGCATATACCGAGCCGACGACACCGGTGACGCGACACAGGTCCTCACCCAGCGCATAGAAGTCAGCAGCGGCGCCCTCATCACTCAGAAGCTGATGATCTCGCGTGTGCTTGACATCGATCTCCAGCACGAGAGTGTCGACCGTACTGATCCGCAGGGTGGCGAGCGTAGCCTCCAGCACGTCCGCGATACGCGCGGCGACCGTACCGGCATTCACGCCGAGCGGCGCTTCAGCCTTGACCAGATGCCGCACTCGATAACCGGTGTCGTCCAAGACCTGCCGTACCGCCCATTGTGTGCCGAGCCGCGGGTTGGAGTGGATCGTTCGGACTCCAGACCGGAGTGCGAGCCGGAGCGCAGCCATGCCGGGAGCCGAGTTCTTGCCCGGCCGCAAGCGGCCCTCGACGAAGGTACTGGTGCCGAAGCAGTACCTGCCGAGGGCAGCCGGCAGCGTGCTGGCCACGCCAACGGCTGGTTCCGTTGACGCGCGGCTCATGTGTCGGATACTGGGACCTCGACCGGACGGGTCGGTTCGGTCAAGCCCGTCCCGCAAGCGCCTCCCGAACAGCCCGCTCCCGTCGCTACCGCGCCACCGGCAGGCGCTTCCTCCCCGGCACCGCGGGTCAGGATCGTCTGGAAGTAGGCGATCGACTTCTCCTTGCCCACCACCTTGTCGAACCGAAGTTCGCCGAGCTGGTCGCGGTAGTGGCGACGCTTGGGGTTGTCGATGTCGAACTGCTCGCTGTCGCGGTATCCGGTCAGGCGGGCGAACGTGTCGCGCTTCTCGGCCAGACTCATGCCCCACAAGGTCGGCGGGTTCTTCTGGCTGATGCAGATCGTGGTCATGCCGTTCGGGCTGATCCGCAACTTCCAGCAACCGCCGCACGGGTAGTTCCACGAGAACATCGCGAGCACCGCGACCTTCACACCGGTGTCGCCGATCTCGTAGTAGTTGTATGACGGGTTGTCACCCTCGATCGACTCCCGCGCCACTGGCCGCAGTTCTCCCGCCCTGGCCAGCGCAGCGAGGATCGCCTCCTCGTCGACGAACTGGTCCTTCCAGAACTGCTCGCCCTCGTCTCCGAGCTGGGCAGGGTTCGAAGGAAAGAACTGGTTCAGTTTGATCGCGAGCTGTCCCGCATACCCTCGGCGGTTGTTGACGTCCCGAGCGAACTCGACGAAGGCCGGCAGTTCATCGAGCGTGTCGCGCATCGTCACGCACGACAGCTTCGTCATGGTCGGCAACAGTTCCACCGACCGCTCGATGCTCTTCAGCGTGTCATCGTGGAACCCGCGCCGGGTGAGGAACAGGTTCTTCTGCTCATCGAGCGTGTCGATGCTGATGATCGCCCGCGTCAACCCGGCGTCGACAGCGTCCTCGATGAACCGGTGCAACCGGTACCCATTGGTCGTCACGATCTGCTGGGCCAGGCCGATCTCCTTGCCCGCCCGGAGTATGTCGACGAAGTCTTTACGCACCGTCGGCTCACCGCCCGTGTAGTGAGCACGGCTGATGCCGACGTCGTGCCCGGCCTGAAGCACCTCGATCGCTTCGTCCAGCGAAGGCTGGACGATCACCCCCTGAGGTCCCTCCGGCAAGCAGTACCGGCAGCGGATGTTGCACCTCGATGTGATTCCGAAACGGAGGTTCCACTTGCGCATCCCGGGTGAGTACCGGTTGTCCATGACCTTCACGGGCATCTCCCACATTGTGCGATCGCTGGCAGGATGCGCCGCCAGGGCTGCTGACGGCGCAGGTGGTGCAGACGAACCACCCCGAGCCGGGGTGTGGAGCAGATGTTGATGTTTGTCAGCGTCTGTGACTTGGAAGCACATCTCAACAGCGAAGTCGGCCCCCCCCGACAAGCGCCCCACGTGCTCCTGTAGTCATGAAAGCGATCGCGGGTATGGTCAGGACCGCACGTCCGTCACTCAAGCGGACACACCGGGACGTGCCAATGACACTTACGGGACATTCGGGATGGTAGAACGTCCCTGTGGCTGAGCTGAGGAATGGGCGTCTGGTTGCGGCGATCCGTCAGGCAGGTATCAGTCGGACCCGCCTGGCGGCCGAGGTCGGGGTGGACCCGAAGACCGTCGAGCGGTGGATCACGGGTGGGCGCACGCCGCACCCGCGGCATCGTGAGGCGGCTGCCGCGGTGCTGGAGCAGCCTGCGTCGTTCCTGTGGGATGTGCCTGACGAAACGCGCGACGGGGTGCCGGCGGAGGTCGTGGCGATCTACCCGAGTCGGCGCAACGTGCCGTATGCGACCTGGCAGAGCCTCGTGAGCAGGGTCACCGACCGGTTCGAGCTGCACGCGCTGGCCGCGATGTTCCTGCCCGACCAGACGATGGACCTCGCATCCGAGTTGATCAGGCTGGCTGGCCAGGACGTGCGGATCCGGCTGCTGCTCGGCGACCCCGACGGGCAGGCCGTGGCCCGGCGCGATGAGGAGGAAGGGCGTGTAGGTGTGGACGGCCGGGTCAGGCTCGTGCTGGGCTACGTGGCCCCGGTGATCTCCGACCCGCGGATCGAGGTTCGCCTGCACGACACGACCCTGTACGTCTCGACCTACCGCTTCGACGACGACCTGCTGGTCAACCAGCACGTGTGGGGGCACGCCCGCCGGGGCGAACCCGCTGATGCACCTGCGCGGTGCGGACACCTCCCCGCTGATCGCGGCCTACCAGCAGGGCTTTGAACGGGTGTGGGCGAACGCGACGCCACTGGCCATGTGGCCGCCCACGCGATGACGACGGATGAGAAGGTGGCGCAATGGCCCGCACCGACTACTTCGACGACCCGCAGGCTCCCGAGCCGAACTCGATCGTCCCAGCCGTCAGCGTCATCGCCCGAGACGAGGCGGGTCGGATCCTGCTGATCCACCGCACGGACAACGACCTCTGGTCGATCCCGGGCGGCGCCATGGAACCAGGTGAGTCCGTTCGTCAGGCCGCTGTCCGAGAGACCTACGAGGAGACCGGCTACGACGTTGAGATCACCGGCCTCGTCGGCATCTACACCGACCCGAATCACATCATTGCGTACTCCGACGGCGAGGTGCGATCGCAGTTCTCGATCTGCCTGACCGGAGATGTCACAGGTGGCCAGGCCCGGACATCGGCCGAGTCGTCAGAGGTGGTCTGGCAACCAGTCGATCAGCTTGGCGAGCTGAGGATCCATCCCACGAACCGCCTGCGGATCGACCACGCCCTCGATACCGGCCGGACACAGCCGTGGCTCACCTGATCTCACTGACGGCGTCACGCTCATGCGCGCCAGCTTCATCGACCCGCTGCTGCACCCGCTCGACGAGGTCCCGTGCGAAGGGCTCGGCCTCCCGCATCGTGACCGCGACCACGTGCTGCGGCGCGTAGCGTTCGAAAATCCCGGCGAACCGCGCCGCAACGGTCACCGGTTCACCGGCGCTCGACGTCGTCAGGTCACAGAACGTCACCAGGTCCAGCAGGTCGACCAGGGTGCCGTCGGGCGGTGGAAACTCCGCTTCGAGCACACCGTCGAGCCGTTTGTTCCGTGCCTCGATCCGCGCGAACGTGTGATGCGCAACCAGTCGGCACAGGCGGTCCTCGCCACCAAGCCCGCGAAGGTGGCGGGCACCGTCGAGCTGATGCATCCCGGTGTCGGTCGCGGCCTCGGCGTAGCCGATGTCGTGCAGGAACGCGGCCGCAACCACCAGTCGAGCCCGTTCGGGCTCGAGCACGCCGGCGATCGCCTCAGCCTTGCGGCCCACGGCCAGAGAATGTGCCAGCCGGTGCGACCCGGTCGGCAGCGCCCTCTTCAGCACGACTGCCGCTTCGGCCGGACTCGGGACGCCGCTCAACATGGCCATGGCCTCACCACATCACATGCGCCAGGCAGACTGTAGGGAGACATCGCTATCTCCGATTCGTCGTGCGCCGCGGCCACAGCCTCGGATGTGGAGCTGAACCGAGTGTCTACAGGATGTTCCAGATCGACTCCTCGCCCTCGCGGAGGCTGTCGATTCGTCGTCGAACCTCTGCTGCCGCAGGTGATCCAGGAGGTGACTTGCGGGCGTTGGTGGTGATCATGCGCAGTTCTCGAACGTCGCGGAGCCAGTTGTAGCCGGGCCACTCGCGGATGTCTCGGCCGTATCGCCGGCAGAACTCGTCGTATTCCGCCGGTGAGTGGTTGAACCGTCGACAGTGCACCTCAACGGTGACCAGGTCCCATTCTCGGGGCGCGATGACTGCGCTGTCCCAGTCGGACAGCACGGCGCTGCCTGCGGGGTCCAGCAGGGTATTGCGGTGCTGTGCGTCGCCGTGAATCAGGCCCGGCATCGAACCGGACGGTTGGTGCGACTCACCCCGGGCGAGTTCGGAGCACAGGTCCATCAGCATCGTGCGGTCGTCGTCCGTCAGGAGCGGGCTGGTGGTGATCGAGTGCCTGATCTCGCCGAACGCGTCCAGCGGCGGAAAAGAGAACGGCGGCAGCGGGGCGTTGTGGAGCGCGAGCAGCGGTTCGGCCATGTCTGCGGCGTGGACGGGGCGCTCCTGGGGCAGGTAGCGCCACAGGGTCACCGCGCGGCCGTCGATCTCGAGCGGCTGGCCTGCCGGGTCACCCCACAGGGCGACGGTCGGTACAGCGTGGTCTTGAAGCCAAGTAACGAGGGCAACGACCTCGGCGAGGTGGTCCTCGCCGGGCGGGGCGACCTTGATCACGACCGGTGCCGAGGCCAGCCGGTAGACGCCGTTGGTCTGGTGACGGATCAAGACCATGCGATCGGGGTCCAGACCGGCCCCGAGGGCGGCGGCCTCCGCGATGGGCCCGGTGCGCTCCGGGGTATGGACGTGCTGTTCGGCGACATCGGTACCGAGGTCGGCCTGATGCGGGCTGGAGGTCAACGGGTGCCTTCCATCTGGGTGGCGACGAGTTCGCTGAGCTCGGCGGCTCGCCGCTCGCGGCGGCCTTCAGGCAGCGCATGGACCACGTCCTGGGTCTTGGTCAGTACGACGCGCGTGCGGTGCTCTGCCGGCAGCGTCGTGACGACCTGGACGGCCAGCTGGCAGGACTCCTCGATCCGGCCCTGGTTCGCTAGGACGATCGCCTGGTCCAGCTTGATCAGAGCGGGATCGATGACGAGGTCGGGCTCTGTGCTGTACAGGGTGAGCGCCTCTTCCTGGATGCGCCCGGCGCGGACCGGTTCATTCAGATAGCTCAATGTTCCCGACAGGTACATCAACAGGCGCTTGTGGTTGAAGTGGAAGGCCGCATCGGACGAGCCCAGTGCGTCGGCTTGGTCTACGTATCGCTGCGCCGTGTCCATAGCTCGCTCGGCGCCACGGGCATCGCCGAGTTTCGCCAGAGCCCGGCCTTCGGCAGCAGCGGCCAACGCTGTCGGCTGGGACGCAACCCCCGGAAGAAGGGCCTGCGCGCTGCGAGCGAGCTCGACCGCCTGCTCCACGTGCCCGTAGTAGTACGGCAGCATCGTTTCCTGAGCCCGCACACGCGCCTGGAGCCGCAGGTTGCCCGTGTCGTCCGACGCCAGCCGTGCGGTGCCGTACCAATAGTGGGACCGGCGGATCTCCCCGAGCTTCATCAGGGCGTCGGCCGCCAGGAGGGCAAGGACCGCCAGCGTCTCCGAGAGCTTGACCTGGATCATGGCAGGCTGCCGGACAGCTGCTATCGCTTGGATCTCGACGATATCGGGGGCGAGTGCCGACAGCATGGCCGCAGGCGCCGTGCGCGTGTACGTCATCAGGTGCTCGGCGACGCGTTCCTCGATCAGGTCGAGCCGCCCTTGCGAGAGCGTCGTGGCGGCCAACGTGTCATCGACAAGCGGCCGTGCCGCATCCAGCAGACCGAGCAGGGCACCTGCACCTATGGGGCTGGCGGAGAAGGCCGACTGCCGAGCCTCCAACGGCGAGGACATGGCATTTGATGCCTGCAAGCCAGTAGGCCCCGTTTCCAGGGCCGCATCCAGGGCGCCGCTCGTCATGTCGAGCGCCGTGGCCAGATTGGCTCGTTGGAAAGGCTGTGGTGTGGACTCGCCCGACTCCCAGCGCTGAACGGTAGTCCGGTCGATGCCGAGCTGTTCAGCAAGCGCCTCCTGACTGTATCCGGCTGACTTACGGGCATCCGAGAGCCTCGCTCTGCGTGACATGAGTTGGGTCTCCTGTCAGGTAGCCGTCCGATGCTCACCATAGCCGCCGGTTCCAGGCCGTCACAGAAGCCGCAGACCGGATGCGGCATTTCTGCCGCAGAAGCGCGGCCTGAACGCGGCCGGGACGCTGTGTCAATCGCTCCCGGCCTGCGATGTGCTGGATCACCACCAGGCCAACGGCTTTGCAGCACCCGGCCCGGTACCGGCAGTACCAACGCCCGCGCATCCCGACAGCCCACACCACCCCAGTGGATGCAGACGCAAGGAGAGCACGATGGTGGCCAACCAGACCGTGACGATAGCGGCGAGGCTCGTCGTGGTGGACATCGGCGAAGTGCTGGTCCGTGACGGCGCAATCCCGCCCGAGATCGCTGCCGCGGTCCGGCGCGTGGAGACGGCGGGCCATCATCTTGCACTGGTCAGCCAGCGGTCTCTGGCCGGCACCGGTTCGGTCATACGGCAGCTCGGGCTGAGTCGCGGTCGAGTGATCTGCTCGGGTGCCACGGTGGTTGCCTCGTTCACGCACCAGGACGTGCAGGTCGAGGATGTGATCACCTTCGATCCCGCACCGGCGCTGCGGCACGTGGCCGCGATGCGGCCCACCGTACGCACCGCGTGTGAGGTCGTGGGCCGTGGCTACTACGTGACCGCGCCGTTCCCCGAACGAGCGCTGGACGGGAGACAGCCGGTGGCGCGCGCCCGCGAGGATGTGTGGACCCGGCCGACTCCCCACGCCGTCGTTCACGGGGTCTCGGTCTCGGAGCTGACCGAGCAGGTAAACCGGTTCGGCGTGGCCGTCACGGCTCGGGACTGGCTACATCCCGGGGACTGGCTGGACCTGCGGCCCACGCACGCTTCAATGGCGGCCGCGCTGGAGACAGCGCGCACCCAGGTCAGAGTCGTGGCGGGCCGCACTACCTACATCGGCCAGGACGCAGACGCGGTCCGGTGGGCCGGGCGCCGCGTCGTGACCTCCGATGCCGCCGAGAGCGTACAGACAACCGCGGACGAGGTACTCGACCCCTCCGACACGAACAGCCTCGTGGACGAGCTGGACTCCGTGTCCGCCGTGCGCGTGTTCACGCCCACCGGAGCGCCCAGATGAATTCCACCGCCGACCAGCCGCAGCGCGACGACGACCAGTCCTGCCTGCCGAGGAGGCGCATCCCGGCGGGCTCTCGAACCTCTCCCGGTCCGGAATCTCCCAGACATGTCCCGGGCCGGTAGAGCCCCAACGGGCTGAGGCGGGCCGGCGACGATCCGGCTGTCGACACAGCCCCGTCGACAAAATCGGCTCGCCCGGTCGAGCCGGATCCCATCAACGGCAGCACCTGCGCCCGGGCCGCGGTGTCGCGGGCACGTAGAGAGGACAGACCATGAGCAAGCCCCAGCACGACATGACGAGCGTCCCGCAGGAGTCCGCATTTCATAGGCCAGCCGCGCACCACCGCCCGGTGGGAGTTGTCTTCGTCGATCTCGACGGCACGATCGTCCGTCACGGGGGCGATGTCGTGCCGGAGCCGACGCGTCGGGCGGTGGGTGCGGCGATCGGGAGGGGCATCAAGGTGGTGCTATGCACGGGCCGGTCTGCGCTGGGTGTCGTGCCGATCGCGGAACTCCTGGGACTGGGCAAGGGCAGTGTGTTCATCGCCTCCAACGGCGCCATCACCGCCGAACTGACCGGGAACCGTCGTCGCCCGTTCCAGATCGTGCGCAAGCGGGTGTTCGACCCCTGGGCCGCGTTCACGATCGGGATGGCGGTGGCTCCGCAGGTCAGCATGGCCGTCGAGCAGGTCGGGGTCGGGTGGCGCGTCAACAAGCCGTTCGCGACGGGCCGGTTGACCGGGCTGCAGCATGTCGTGGACGAGCGTGTGTTGTGGTCGGAGCACACCACGCGCGCCGTCGTGCACGCTCCTGGCATCGCGGCGTTCGCTCCGCAAATCGAGGGAGCTGGGTACACCGCGACTCCGGCTGCCGCCGATTGGCTGGACATTACCCAGCGTGGGCTGTCCAAGGCTACCGAGGCCAACGCGCTGCGCCACCGGTGGGGCATCCATCCCGATGACACCGCCGCGATTGGCGACGGCGCCAACGATATCCGGCTGCTGCATCAGGTCCGGCACGGGTTCGCCATGGGCGGCGCGCCCCAGCAGGTCAAGGATGCCGCGGACTACATCACCGGCTCGATCGATCACCATGGCGCGGCTACCGCGTTGGACACTTTGACGCTGTCCACCCGGAAGTCCGAGCAGTTGCCGGTCGAGACGGGGGCGGGTGCGCGATGAGTGTCTTCGAGGGCGAGGAAGACTTCGCGGCAGAAGAGACGGGTCACCCCGCGCGACTCCCGCAACAGTGGCGGGTGGGTGACCGGGTGCGGGTGGTGGATGGTCCGCGCCTGCTGCTGGGCGCGACCGGGATGGTGGTAGAGGTCGACCTGCCGGGTGCGTGGGAGGTGCGTGTGCACATCGATCGCGGCGGGTTCGACCGCGCACTCCTGGCACCCCACGAGTTGGAGCCCGTGGACGAGGCGACGCCATGACGTGGGCCCTGATCGGGTACGTCGTCCTGCTCGCCGTCCTGCTGGGCGCGCGGTGGGCGGCACAGGTACGGCGGTGAGACCTGGCATGCCGAGCATGACCGGCCCCGGCTGTCTCCAGCACGACTCCGGCGCCCGTGGCCGTGCTGTTCAAGACACCGACCCGCTCGGCCGCAACACCTTCACGTGCCGGGCTACGCAGAATCCCACGACCACACGCTCGGTCGCTCACTCGCTTCTGGAAGGGATGACCATGGCCTCCAACGCTGTCGCAGTCGGCTACGCCCGCGACGCCACGCAGCTCGCCGTCGTGCAAACCCACGCACGCAACCACGGCTACCTGCTGGCGCATGTAGTCCAGGACGGGTGTGATGCCGCCACGATCAGCCAGCTCACCAAACACGCCATGGACCAGAGCGCCGAGGTCGTGATCCTGCCCGGCGACGCGCTCCTGTCCGCCGCCCGTAAGAAGCTGGAGAAGGAACTCGCCAGCGTCGGCGCGGCATGCGTCGTGCTCGGCGCCCCGAGCGCCCCAGTCCGTGGAGCGCTTGAGACGGTGATGCCACGCCGCGACTTCGATGCCGCCCGAGGCAGACACGCCAAACACCTGGCCGAGCGACATCCCAGGTGATCCCCGAGAACTTGCGGTCGGACGCGCACCCCCAGGAAGTCCCTTTCCCTTCCTGCACCTCCTTGCATGGCGTCCGGCCGCAAGCCCGCCACCCCCTGGCGGGTGACCCCGTAGCAGGCCAGAGGCCACGCCCCGAGCCCCTGGCCTGCTACGGGCCGATGCCACCGCAACACCTCGGGTTCGGCGGGTCAGCCCGCGGTCACCGCGTAGGCGCCCGCCTCGTCGGCAGAGAGGTCACCCGTCTCGCCGTCGCGCACGGCACGCCCGCCGAGGACGTACACGTACGCCCAGAAGGCCGCGAGTGCGATCGCCCCGACGACGATCTTCAGCCACCAGAGCATCGACGACCCGGTCACGAAGCCCTCGACCACGCCGGAGACGCCGAGCACCACCACGAGGGAGAGACCAGCGGTGATGAGGGAACGCCCCTCACGTGCCAGGGAGGTCGAGCGCTTGAGCGGGCCGGGATCGATCCACGACCAGAAGAACCGCAGGCCGGCGGCCCCGGCCACGAAGATCGCCGTCAGCTCGAGCAGGCCGTGCGGGGCGATCAGCATGAGGAACGTGTCGAGCTCGCCGTGCGCGGCCATCATCCCGCCGATAGAGCCGACCAGCACCGAGTTCTCCCACAGCACGAGCAACGGGACGATCCCCGTGATACCTCCGCCGATGCACCGCAACGCGATCCAGAAGTTGTTGGTCCACACCAAGCCCGCGAACCCCGCGCCGGGGTCGTAGTACTCCGCGAACTCCCCGTTGACGTACCGCTCCTGGTCCGACGGCGGGCCCATGGCGCGCAGCGCCTCGGGGTCGGTCGCCACGTTCACGCCCACGACGACGGCGATGAGGAGGGCCGCCGCAGTGACCGCATGCGTCCACCACCGGATCCGGTACAGCGCCGCGGGCGCCGTGACCACCGCGAACCGCACGACGCCGCGCCACGCCGGCTCGTGCGAGCCGGCGATCCTCGAACGGGCCCGGACCAGCAGTTCGGACAGCCGCGTCACCACCGCCGGATCCGGCGCGGCGGACCGCACCGTGGACAGGTGCGTCGCCACGGCCTGGTAGAGCCGCACCAGCTCGTCCGCCTCGGCGCCGTCCAGGCGCCGTCGCCGGGCGAGATGCGCGAGGCGGTCCCACTCCTTCGAGTGCACGGCGGTGAAGGCATCGATGTCCACGGCCGATAGTCTGCCCCACGCCCGGGCCATCCCCTAGATTTTGTCCTGGCACAGGACAGCCCCCGGCCAGGACAGCGTCAGCAAGGAGATCACGTGCACGACGGCATCGTCATCGGCGAGGGAGTGCTCCTCGACGCGCGCCCGGCGGGGATCCTCTCGCGATCCCTCGCCTTCCTGCTGGACGTGATCGTGATCGTGATCGTCGTGATCCTGCTCTTCTGGGTCGCATCGGAGTGGATCTTCGACCAGTTCCTGGCCGGCGAATCCGGGATCGAGATCCTGATGATCGCCCAGGTGCTCTTCGTCGTCGCCCTGTGGGTCGGCATTCCCACGACCGTCGAGACGCTGACGCGCGGATGGTCGCTAGGCAAGTTCGCCGCGGGCATCCGCGTGGTCAGGGACGACGGCGGCCCGATCCGCTTCCGGCACGCCTTCGTCCGCGCACTCGTCGGTGTCATCGAGCTCAACCCGCTCGTCATGGCGTTCCCGGCGGCACTCACCTCACTGATCAACCGCCGCGGCAAGCGTCTGGGTGACCTGGGCGCCGGCACCTACGTGGTGCGCGTGCGGGGCGGGCATCCGCCGTCGGCCCCCGTGGTCATGCCGCCCGAGCTGGCGGGATGGGCGGACACCACCGACATGCGCCGGCTGCCCGACGGGCTGGCGCTCGCGGCCCGGCAGTTCCTCGGCCGGGCGCACAAGCTGGCGCCGCAGTCCCGCCTCCGCCTCGCGGACGACCTGGCCGGCCGCATCGAGCCGTACGTCGCGCCCGGGCCGCCCGCAGGAACGCATCCGGAGGCGTTCCTGCACGCCGTGCTGGCGGAGCGGCGGTTGCGGGAGGAGGACGCGGCGAGCCGGCGGCAGTCGCGCGCCGACGAGCACGCGAGCCTGTTGCACCGCCTGCCGTACGCGGTTCCGGACCTGCGGGACTGATCGCTTCCGAGGGCAACCCGGTCCGGTTCCCGGGCCACCACCCCGGCCGGTGTCCGGTGCCCCGGACGGAACGACCGAGAGGAATTGCCCGGCACGAGTTCCTCCGGCCCGAGTTTGCGGACGGGAGCTGCGGCCGGTCGCGCGTTCCTGTCCGTCGTGTCGGAGTGTCGCGCTAGGGTGGCGACTGCGCACCGAACGACATGCCGTGGTGTGCTGGAAGCCCACGAACACCCGGGAGACACGCCTGTGACGACGCCAGCCAGCCCCGACGGCGGTTCGGGCACGCCCGCCCCCAACGGGTGGGGCGAACCGCCGCGCTACGGCCAGTACGCGCCGGGGTATGGCCCCGGCCAGCAGGCGCCCGGCGTGCCGGGCACCGGAGCGGCGTCGCCGCAGTCGGCGCCCCAGTACGGGCAGAGCCAGTACGGACAGGCGCAGTACGGGCAGGCGCCGTACGGTCAGCAGCCGGGTCCCGGGAACGGGGACCTGCCAGGCCCGCTGCCACCGATCGCCGACAAGCCAGGCATCATCCCGCTGCGCCCGCTCTCGCTCGGGGAGATCTACGACGGCGCCTTCCAGGCGGTGCGGCACAACCCGGGCGTGGTCCTGGGCTTCACCACGATCGTGCTGGCGGTCGCCGCCGCGGTCGGCGGGGTGCTCAGCCTGCCGCTCACCACGATCTTCGCCGACCTGTGGGGCCAGCTCGAGGACGTGGTGGCGGCCGAGACGGCGGACCCGGCTGACGCCGCCGCCTTCGGCCAGATGAGCGGGCTGATCCCAGGGCTGTACGGAGTGACGTTCGGCACCCTGATCACCCTGTCGCTGGCGACCCCCCTGGCCATGGGCGGCGTCGCCCTGTCCGTCAGCGAGTCGGCCATCGACAAGAAGGTCTCCATGAGCGAGACCTGGCGCCGCGTCGGCCCGCGCTGGTGGTTCCTCGTCGCCCTCGGGCTGCTGCAGGGCATCGCCGTCTTCGTGTTCCTGACCGTCACGGTGGCTCTGGTGGCCGGCATGTTCGCGCTCGATACGGGCTTCGGCGTGGCCGGCATCTTCCTGGGGCTCGCGGGCTACCTGGTCTTCGTCATCTGGTTCATGGTCCGGACGCTGCTCATGGCACCGGCGATCGTGCTCGAACGCCAGGGTTTCTGGGCCACGGTGGTGCGCGGCTGGCGGCTGACGCGTGGCGTCTTCTGGCGCATGCTCGGCATCTACCTGCTCACGTACCTCATCCTCTGGTTCCTGAGCCAGATCATCAGCGCGCCTGTCTCGTACGGGCTCGGCTTCGCGTCGGTCATGGCCGATCCCGTCATCGTGCAGATCGGTGTCGCACTCACGTCCCTGGTCGCGGTGCTGGTGCAGACGATCTTCATGGGAGCCGTCGTCGCCCTGCTCTACATCGACACACGGATGCGTCGTGAGGGCCTGGACGTCCAGCTCGCGGCGGCCGCGGCGGACCGATGACGCCACGGATGGAGCCTCCGGTCGAGCCCGGCCGTGAGGAGGCGCACGACTGGCTCCGCACCGAGCTGCAGCGAGCGGAGTACGCCGAGCGGGAAAGTCTGCTCCAGCGTCTCGTCGACGCGATCGCGGAGTGGTTCCAGGGCCTGGACGTCCCGAACGCCGGGCTGGCCACGACACAGCTCGCGATCGTGATCGTCGGTGTCGTGCTCCTCGTGCTGGTGCTCGCGTGGCTCGTGGCCGGCCCGGTCCGCCGGGAGCATCGGATCAAGGGCTCCGCGATCGTGGTGGAGAAGGACGACGCGCGCACCGCCGCGCAGATGCGCGCCGCCGCCGACTCCGCGGCACGTTCCGGCGACTGGTCGGAGGCCGTGGTGGAGCGCTACCGGGCCGTGGTCCGATCCTGCGAGGAGCGCGCCGTCATCGACCAGCGTCCCGGGAGGACGGCCCAGGAGGCCGCGAACGACATCGGCGTGCGGCTGCCCGGCCTCGCCGCCCGGCTCCACCTCGCCGCCGGGCTCTTCGACCAGGTCGAGTACGGCAGCCTCGGCGCCTCCGCATCCGACGACACCGCCATGCGCGGGCTCGACGACGCCGTCACCGCGGCACGGGTGGAGCGCAAGGAACCAACCGCCACCGCCGAAGGCACCGGCGCCCCGGCGTCCGTCGGCGCCACCGCCGAAGCCGTCACCGCCGAAGCGGCCTCTGCCGAGACCGCCGCCGCTCCGCCCACGGCGGGCCGGCCCGACGCTTCCTCGCGGGGAGTGGACGCTCCGTGACCATGACGCACACTGCCCCGTCCTCTCCCGCCGGGCCGCGGACGGAAGGCAGATCCGGGGCCGACGCACCCGTCGTCGTCGGACGCCCCGCACGGCGCGGCTTCTCGTGGAAGACGGTGGGATGGATCGCGCTCGTCGTGGCCGCGCTCGGCCTGTTCGTCCTCGTCCTGGCCTTCACGCGGCCCGTGGGATCGGACACCCCGTACTCCGCCGGCAACCCGGACGACGACGGCGGGCGCGCCGTCTCGGAGGTCCTCGCGGACCACGGGGTGACAGTGAACGAGGTACGCACCGTCCGGGACGCCTTCGACGGCGCATCGGCGGGGGAGACGCTGCTCGTCGCCCCGCATCTCTCCTACTTCGAGCCGGGACAGATCGAGGCGCTCGCCGCGATCGAGTCCGACGTCGTGCTGCTCGCACCGGACTTCGAGCTCCTGGACGCCTTCACCGACGGCCGCGTCGAGACGTGGTACGCCGGACCGGCTGCCACGGAGGGCCCGCAGTGCGACGCGCCGGCCGCCCAGGCCGCGCAGAACGTCCGCCTCGACGCCGGGCTGACCGTCATGGAGGGCACCGCCGACAGCTGCTGGCCGGCCCCCGGTGGCGACGGGCACGCCTACGTGCGACTGCAGGTCGACGGCCGGTGGGTACACGTGATCCATGACCCGTCCCTGATCCGCAACGACACCGTGCTCAACGGCGGCAACGCGACGCTCGCGCTGTGGACCCTGGGCGCGCACGACGAACTGACCTGGTTCGTCCCCGACCTGTTCGACGCCACGATGATGGACGGGCCGCCCGGAGGCTCGACCGGCAGCGAGGGCGGCGGCGAGGAGAGCGGCGACGACGGTCGAGCGCCGCGTCCCGAGGCCGGCAGCTGGAGCGTGCTGCCTCCGGCCGCCGGGCCCGTGGTCTGGGTGCTGCTGCTCACCGGCCTGGTGCTCGTGATCTGGCGCGCTCGGCGCCTCGGCCCGCTCGTGACGGAGCCCCTGCCCGTGCTCGTGCGGTCGGCCGAGACGATGCGGGGCCGCGCCCGCCTGTACCGTGCGGTACGTGCGCGCGGCCATGCGGCGGCAGGGCTGCGGGCCTCCGCGGCGCACCGCATGGCGCAGCGGCTGGGCCTGGCCCGGTCGGCCGACGCGACGGCCGTCACCGACGCCGTGGCGGCCGCCACGCACCGATCCACCGAAGAGGTGGCGCACCTGCTGTACGGGCCCCCGCCCACCGACGACGGCGAGTTCACCGAGCTTGCCCGGAGTCTCGACAACCTGGAGAGCGAGGTCCACCGATCGTGACCGAACCCGTGTACACCCGGCGGCCGGAGCCCGGCGCCGCCTCGGAGCCCGCCGCGCGGCCCGACATCGCACAGCCCGACGCCGCCCCGCAGCCGCCTGCCCCGCAGCCGCCCACGCCGCAGCCGCCCACGCCGTCGCAGAGTCTCCGGTCGGCCCTGGCCGGCGTGCGCGCCGAGGTGGGGAAGTCCGTCGTCGGCCAGGACTCCGCCGTGACCAGCCTGCTCATCGCGCTGCTCTGCCAGGGGCACGTGCTCCTGGAAGGCGTGCCCGGCGTCGCCAAGACGCTGCTGGTGCGCTCGCTCGCGGCGGCACTCTCCCTCGACACCAAGCGCGTGCAGTTCACCCCCGACCTCATGCCGGGCGACGTGACGGGGTCCCTCGTGTACGACGCCAACACGGCACAGTTCTCGTTCCGCGAGGGCCCGGTGTTCACGAACCTGATGCTCGCGGACGAGATCAACCGGACGCCGCCCAAGACCCAGGCGTCGTTGCTCGAGGCGATGGAGGAACGGCAGGTCTCGGTGGACGGCACGCCACGCATGCTGCCGGACCCGTTCGTCGTCATCGCCACGCAGAACCCCGTCGAGTACGAGGGCACCTACCCGTTGCCCGAGGCACAGCTCGACCGGTTCCTCCTCAAGCTGGTCCTGCCGCTCCCCGAGCGCGACGAGGAGATCGAGGTGCTCGCCCGGCACGCGGCCGGTTTCGACCCCCGCGACCTGCGGGGCGCCGGCCTCGAACCGGTGGCCGACGCCGACGTGCTCGCCCGTGCCCGCGCCGAGGTGAGCCAGGTGCAGGTCTCCCGCGAGGTCCTCGGCTACGCCGTCGACGTGTGCCGCGCCACGCGCTACTCGCCGTCGCTCTCGCTCGGCGTCTCGCCGCGCGGAGCGACAGCGCTCCTGCGCACGTCGCGCGCGTGGGCCTGGCTGTCCGGCCGCTCGTTCGTGACCCCCGACGACGTCAAGGCGCTCGCCCACCCGACGCTGCGGCACCGCGTCCAGCTGCGGGCGGAGGCCGAGCTCGAGGGCGTGACGGCCGAGGGCGTGCTCGACACGGTGCTGGCCTCCGTGCCGGTACCCCGCTGAGGCGGGGCGTATGGCCCTGACCTGGCGAGCGGCCGCCCTCATGGCGGCAGGCGTGATTCCGGTACTGCTCTGGCCGAGCGCCGGGACCGTCGTCGCCTGGATGCTGCTCGTGGTCCTCGTCTGCTGGGTGGATGTCGCGCTGGCGGCCTCGGCGCGCCGTGTCGAGGTCCAGCGGCGCGTCCCGGCGTCGGTCCGGCTGGGTGAGCGGACGACGTCGGAGCTGGTGGTCCGGAACATGTCCGGGCGCCGACTGCGCGGCGTGGTCCGGGACGCGTGGCCGCCTTCGGCGGGTGCCGGCGCCGGTTCCGTCGCGGGCGGTCCGGGCCGGCACGCCGTCGACCTGCCTCATCAGGAGGCGACCCGCCTGACCACGCCCCTGCGGCCGATGCGGCGGGGCGACCGTCTCGCGGGCGGTGTCACGGTCCGCACGCTCGGCCCGCTGGGGATCGCCGGACGGCAGCACACGCTGCCGGTGCCGGGCAGGCTGCGGGTGCTGCCGGAGTTCGCCAGCCGCAAGCACCTGCCGTCCCGTCTGGCACGCCTGCGTGAGCTCGACGGGCGGGCGGCGGTGCAGGTCCGCGGCGAGGGCACGGAGTTCGACTCCCTTCGCGAGTACGTGGTGGGCGACGACGTCCGTTCGATCGACTGGCGCGCCACCGCGCGCCGGGGGGACGTCGTGGTCCGCACCTGGCGGCCGGAGCGCGACCGGCGCGTCCTCATCGTGCTGGACACGGGCCGCACGTCGGCCGCCCGGGTCGGCGCGGTGGGCAGCCAGATCGGCGCCCCGCGTGTGGACGCCAGCATCGAGGCGGCGTTGCTGCTGTCGGCGCTGGCGAGCCGGGCGGGGGATCGTGTCGAGCTCGTCGCCTACGATCGCGCCGTCCGGGCCCGGGTGCAGGGTGCGGCCGGGCCGCGGCTCATGCCCGCCATGGCCGAGGCGCTGAGCGTGGTCGGGCCCGTCCTGCTGGAGACCGACTGGCCGGGCGTGGTCGGGCAGGTGCGCGAGCGGATGTCCCAGCGGGCGCTCGTCGTGCTGCTCACGACGCTCGACCCGGCGGCGGTCGAGAACGGCCTGCTGCCCGTCGTCGACCAGCTCACGCGCAACCACCAGGTCGTCGTGGCCTCCGTGGCCGACGAGGAGGTCGCCCAGATGGCGCGGGGCCGTGAGTCGTCGTCGGAGGTGTACGACGCCGCGGCGGCGGTGCGCGGCGAACTGGAACGCACGGCGGCGACCACCATGCTGCGCCGCTACGGTGCGGAAGTCGTGGACGCCCTTCCGGACGACCTGGCGCCCCGCCTCGCGGACACGTACCTGGCGCTGAAGGCCGCGGGAAGGCTCTGAACCGGAGGACTCCCGCCGCCGTCACTCGACGACGGCGCGTCAGCCCGGATAGGCGACCGCGAGGATGCCCTCGGCGATCGGGTCGCCCCAGCCCGTGGTGCGCTGCTGGTACAGGTCGCCGCGCTGGGTGAGGGCCAGCGCACCGGAGTCGGTGACGCCCGCGGCCAGGGTCTTCACGTCGGCCAGTTCCTGGACGGTCTCGGTGCTCCCGCTGTCGTCCGCCAGACCGCCCACGCCGGTCTCGTACATCGCGGTCGTGCCGTCCTCGTCCCGGGTGAGCAGGAGGAGTCCCGTCTGGTCGAACCACTGGGCGGACACCACGTCGGGCACCGAGGCCGCGACCTCCAGCGGAGTGGTCAGTTGCTCCGGTTCGCCGTCCTCGCCTCGCGCCACCGCGGCGACGTGTACCGACGTCGTCCCCGCCCGGCGGCTGACCACCGCCACCCGCGCGCCGTCCGGAGCGACGCGCACGCCGATCACCTGCCGGCCGCTCAGCCATTCCGGGCTGCGGTCGTGCCGGGCGCCCGACTCGTGCGCCACGAGCAGCTTCCCGTCGTCGTTCGCCGGGTCGAAGTCGGCACGGCCCAGGTCGTCGCTCGACCAGACGTAGCCGTGGCGGTCCACGGAAGGCTCGGCGAGCCGCCTCCCCGTCAGGAGTTCCTGCTGGCCGGTGGCGTCGTCGACGTCGGCGACCCGCACGATCCGCGTCCTGCCGTCCCGCACGACGACGGGCGTCGCGGCCGGGCCGAGCGCGATGGCCGTGGGGTCCAGCCCGTCCAGGTGGATCGAGCGATCGAGGTCCGCCAGCCGGTCGTCGGACACCGTGAACAGCTCGTTGCCCGCCAGCGCGATGGCCGGGCCTCGCGTCGACGGCACGACGGGCTCGTCGATCGTCGGCTCGTCCAGCCGGTTGTCCCCGGCGTACAGCGCGATCTTGGGCCGGACCTCGCCGTCGGACAGGGTCACCTCCAGCTGTGCGAAGAGCAGCCCGAGCGCCGAGGGGTCCAGGTCGGCGACGTCGCTGCCGAGCCGCACCTCGATGGCGCCCTCCTCGTCGTCGGTCACGGTCGGGACGGCGAGCTGCGTTCCCTCCGGGGCCGCGACGTCGACAGCGTCCTGGAGCCAGGTGGGCGGGCCGTTCAGGACCTCGGCGACCGCACTCGTCCGCCAGGCGCTGCGCGGGAACCAGCGCTGGTCGGGCACCCACTGCTGATGATCGAGGGTAGGGAAGTACAGCCGCGTCGCCTTGAACTGGTTCGTGAACTGGCGCTCGGAGACGAGGATGCCGCCCTCGAGCTCGTCGATGCGCCACTGTTCCTCGTCGTCCCGGGTCAGCGAGAAGCTCGTCGTGAACGGGGCCGCGCTCGACGCCTCGGCGTACATCCCGTCCGCGTCGACGCGGGCGACGGCGTCCACCGAGACGGTGACGTCCGCGGCATCGGGGCCGTCGGCGTGGACGTCGATGTCGGTCGTGCCCTTGTAGACCACCACGTTCTTCGTCGGCGCCCACGACTCCCGCGCGTCGTCCGTCAGGTAGAGGCGGGCCGTGTCGTACTGCTCGTACTGCGTCTTCGCCGTCGAACCCGATCCCGCGGCCAGCAGGAAGAATCGCACGAGTCCCGCGGGGTCGGCGTCCTCGGCGGGCTCCGGCGGGATGAAGCCGACCGCGTCCTCGGCGCTCGCGTCGGCCTGGCGGTACATCACCGGTCCCGACGCCGGCACGGAGGCGCAGCCGGCCAGGGGGACCAAGAGTGCGAGGGCCGCCACCAGCCCGGCGGCAAGCTGTCCGGTACGCATCAGCGGACCTCCAGGTCGGGGATCGTGGTGGGCGACGGACCCGTCGGCGGATGCACGACCGGGATCTGGTCGGTGGTCACCTGGGGCTCGTGCGAGTCGGGGACGAGCGGGATCGGCGACGAGTCGAGCCGGATGCCGGCGCGGCGCGGCAGGGTGAGCCGGAAGCTCGCGCCGCGGGCGGGCCTGCCCCACACCTCGAGGCGGCCGGCGTGCAGGCGGGCGTCCTCCTGGGCGATGGCGAGCCCGAGTCCGCTCCCTCCGGTGGTCCGGGCGCGAGCCGGGTCCGCCCGCCAGAAGCGGTCGAAGACGTGCTCGACCTCCGGCTTGGTCATCCCGACCCCGAAGTCGCGCACGACGACGGCCACCGCGCTGGCGTCCTGCCCCACCGTGACCTCCACCGGGCGCCCTTCCGAGTGCTCGATCGCGTTCACCACGAGGTTGCGCACGATGCGCTCGATCCGTCGCGGATCGATGTCGGCCACGGCGTCGCCTTCGGGGAGCTGCACGGACAGCGGGGCGTTCTTGTTCTCCGCGAGCGGCTGAGCCATCTGGACCACCGACATGACGACGTCGCCGAGGTCGCGCCGTTCGGCGTCGAGCACTGCCGCGCCGGCGTCGAACCGGCTGATCTCCAGCAGGTCGGCGAGGAGACTCTCGAACCGTTCGATCTGCTCGGTGAGGAGCTCGGCGGACCGGCTCGCGCCCGCGCTGAGCTGGTCCCGCGCTGCGTGGATGACGTCGCCCGCCATGCGGATCGTGGTGAGCGGCGTGCGCAGCTCGTGCGACACGTCCGACACGAACCGGCGCTGCGTCGCCGACAGTTCCTCCATCTGCTGGATCTGCTGCTGCAGGCTGTCGGCCATCGCGTTGAAGGACCGGGACAGCGTGGCCATCTCGTCGATGCCCGTGACGTCGGGGAGTCGCTCGTCCAGGTGGCCGTCCGCCAGGCGCTTGGCCACGGCCGCGGCCCGCGTCACCGGCGCCACGGTCTGGCGGCTGACGAGGGCGGTGATCAGGCCGATCAACAGAAGCACGAACGCCGCCCCGATGCCGAGCACGCGGTGCACGAACGTCAGGGTCTCCTGCTCCGCCTGCAGGGAGTACACGTAGTAGATCTCGTACGTGCCGAACCGGGGCACCTGCAGCGACGTCCCGACGACGACGCCGGGCTCGGCCTCGTTTGCCTCCAGCGGGTCTCGTACCTCGGTGAACTGCATCACCTGCTCGCCCGCCGCGGTGCCGTCTCCCTCGCGCAGCTCCGCGTTGGCGCGGCGCAGGTCGTCGGTGAGCAGGGCGCCCTGCTGGATCCCCATGCTCTCGGGGATGATCACATCGCTGACGTGAGGCTGCGCGTCGAGCGGGTGGACGACGAACACGGCCTTGACGTTGGACGCGCTGCTCATGATCCGCTGGGCCACAGAGCCCATGAGCTGCTGTGCCTGCTGCTCGTCCGCGACCGCCGAGCTCCGGAACTGCTCGTTCGCGTCCACGGTCAGGGCGGCGCTCTCGTTGTCGATCGATTCCAGACGGCGCTCCACCATGCCGTCACGCACCGACGTCGACAGGTACAGCCCGAGCGCGGCGACCGCCACGACGCCGATGGCCAGCGCCGACGTCATGATGCGCAGCCGCAGCGAGGCGCGGAACGCGTACACCGCCCGCCGCACCAGGCGGACCGCCGCGATGCGAGTGCGGACGACGGCGCGCCGCGACCAGGACGTGACCCTGGGCATTATTGCGGCGTACCCGCCTTGTACCCGACGCCGCGCACGGTCAGGACGATCTCCGGATTCTCCGGGTCGCGCTCGATCTTCGAACGCAGGCGCTGGACGTGGACATTCACCAGTCGCGTGTCGGCGCTGTGCCGGTAGCCCCACACGCGCTCGAGGAGGACCTCGCGGGTGAAGACCTGCCACGGCTTGCGGGCGAGCTCCACCAGCAGGTCGAACTCCAGCGGCGTCAGGGCGATCTTCTCCCCGTCCCGGGTGACGGTGTGCCCGGTGACGTCGATGTCGATGTCACCCACCTGGAGCCGCTCGGGCCCCGGATCCTCGCTGCGACGCAGCCGCGCCTTGACGCGGGCCACGAGCTCCTTGGGCTTGAACGGCTTCGAGATGTAGTCGTCGGCCCCGGACTCCAGGCCCAGCACGACGTCCACCGTGTCGGACTTGGCGGTGAGCATGATGATCGGGACACCGGACTCGGCGCGGATCTCGCGGCAGACCTGGACACCGTCCTTGCCGGGCAGCATGACGTCCAGCAGGATCAGGTCCGGCTGGTGCATGCGAGCCGCCTGCACGGCCTCGTCCCCATCCGTGCAGAAGATCGGTTCGAGCCCTTCGCCCCGAAGCACGATGCCGATCATCTCTGCGAGGGCGGTGTCGTCATCGACGACCAGGACACGGGATTTCATGTCGTCCAGTGTGCCAGGTCTACTTGCGTGCGACGGGTGAAACCGCGCGGCGGGGTCGGAGCGACCCGCGTGGGCGGGTGGTGACACCCACCCACGCGGCCTCACGTCCGGTTACCCGATGCAGGCGTCGTCGAGCTGGATCACGCCGAACGACCACCCCTTGCGCTTGTAGAGGACGGACGGGCGCGCGGTCTCCTTGTCGATGAAGAGGTAGAAGTCGTGGCCCACCATCTCCATCTCGTAGACGGCGTCGTCGAGGGTCATGGCCTCGGCGTGGTGCAGCTTCTGCCGGATGACGACGGGCGAGTCGCCCATCGTGGTCTCCACGGAGTCTCCGGGTTCGGCGAGCGCCGCGGGCGTCGTGACCTGCGGCTCCGGGCGGTCGCGGGGCGTGAGGATGTCGTCGTCGAGCGGACGGGGGGTCGTCGTGTGCGGGTTCGGCCTGTGGTTCCGGTGGTGCTTGCGCCGGTCGCGTGCCCTGCGCAGTCGTTCGTTGAGCTTGTCGATCGCGAGGTCGAGCGCGCCGAAGCGGTCGTCAGCCGCGGCCTCCGCCCTGATCACGGGCCCCTTCGCCCGCACCGTGAGCTCCACGCGCTCGCGCTGCTCGGCCATCCGCGGGTTGTTCTCGTGGGTGACCTCCACGTCCACCCGCCTGGCCGTGGGAGAGAGGAGCTCGACCTTGGAGAGCTTGTCCTCCACCTGCTGACGGAACTTGTCCGCCACCACCGTGTGCCTGCCGACGACGACGATCTCCATGTTGCTATCTCCGCTTCGGGTCGAGGGCGCCTTGCGCGCCCAGATTCCGCCTTGAGTGGGGCACCTTGTCGCGGTGCCGGGATGGATCACCCCCCGTCGCGGTGTCGAGGGGCTGCTGCACCCCTCGGGGAAACTCAGGCTAACCCCGGACCCTGAGTTTGCGACAGCCCCAATGGCAGGTAAACAACACGACATGTACTGACCGGTCGTCAGCATGCCCCCGCACGTCCCGGGTCCCGATCCGGTGGCGGGGTCGCTGCCAGCACAATTGCTCCGAGCACGTCCGCTCCGGCCGCTTCGAGTGCGCGTTCGCTCGCAGCGAGAGTCGCCCCGGACGTGAGAACGTCGTCGACCACCATGCAGACATGTCCGTCGAGCCGCCGGGCCGGTCGCAGCGCCGACGCGAGATTCCGTCCGCGCGCCCGGGAGCCGAGTCCGACCTGGTCGCGGGTGGCGCGGCGGCGCAGGACGGGGGAGAGCCGGGCCGGCGTCCCACCGTCGCGCAGCCCGTGCGCGACGGCGGCGGCCAGTGCGCGGACGGGATCACGCCCGCGCCGTCGTCGGGCCGGACCGGACGTCGGCACGGGGACGACGGCGATCGCCCGACGCGTCGACGCGGTGCGAGGCGACGCGTCCCGGGCGCCGGCAGGGAGCCGGAGAGCCGTGACAAGGTCTCCGCCGACGGGCGCGGCGGCCCGCACGGCGCCGTCGGAACGTGCGGCGCCGACCGCCGGAGCCGACAGCGGGGCGAGGTCTCGTGCGGCCCGGCGCAGTGCCCCGGCGAGCAGGACGTCCAGGTCCGCCCGTCCGCGATCCTTCCAGTGCACGACGACGTCCCGGACCGGCCCGGTGTACTCCGTCAGCGCCCAGACCGGGAGCGGCGGCACGCCGTCGAGGCGGTCGAGACGCCCTGCTCCGTGCTCGGCCCGGACCGGGGGCCCGGCGAACCGCTCCGCGCATCGCGCGCACCACCGCACGTCGGGGTCGCCGCACGGGCAGGCGACCGGGAGCAGCAGCCGGGTGAGATCGGCGAACGGGCGGAGTGCGGCGGGCGGCGACGTGGCGGTCGCGCCGCGGGGCGCGGAGCTGGACGGGGGCATGGCGACCAGCCTGCACCGGCGCATGCCGGCGCGCCGGTTGTCCACAGGGTGAACGAGACCGCGACCTCGCGGAGGCCGCGCCGGTAGGCCCGCCTACCCGCGCGACCTCCTCCTACGCCCCCGTGCGCCGGCCGGCCCCGTCGTCGTCGGGCTCGCGGCGCGCCTCGGCCTGCGCGTCACGCCGCTCCTCGGCCGCTCCGTAGCCGAGCGCCGCCTCGGCCGCGTGGTCCGCGAGGGCCAGCCCGGCCGTGCCGTAGAGATGGAAGACTGCGTCGGCGCCGTGTCGCTCCAGCTCGGCGACGTCGTCGTCGTACCTGGCCACGGCCGCGACCGTGCCGTCGAACTCACCGGCCCGCAGCTGGCCGAGGGCGATGAGGTTGGCCTGGTGGAAGGGCATGGCCAGGATCGCCAGGCGGACGTTGCCGGTACTGCGCACGCGTCCCCAGAACTCGATGTCCGTGGCGTCGGCCTGGACCACGGTGTAGCCATCGGCCCGCAGTGCGGCGACGCGTTCGGGGTCGTGCTCGACGCCGACCACGTTCATGCCGTAGTCGTCGGCGAGCTGTCGGAACGCCCCCCGGCCGATGCGTCCCATGCCGAGCACGAGCGCCTCCGCGCCCGACACGTCGATGAGGCGCTCCTCACGGTGCAACCAGTCGTTCGGCTTGGAGGGGAACCGGCTGGCGAGTGCGATGGCGATCTCGTTGCCGCGGGTGTTCATGGCGGAGGCGAGGACGAAGCTGATCGCGACGGCCACCGCGAGGACGACCACCCAGTCCTCGTCCAGGAGCCCGGCCTCCGCGCCGACCGCCACGACGATGAGCCCGAACTCGGAGTAGTTGGTCAGGACGAGTCCGGTGAGGATCGCCGTGCGCTTGCGCAGGTGCATGAGGCGTAGCAGCAGTGCGGTGGCGAGCCCCTGCAGCGGGAGCATGAGCAGCACGAGGAGTCCGACGACGATCGTCGTGCCGCTGGGCTCGCCCGCGAAGCCGATGGACACGAAGAAGCCGACGAGCAGCAGCTCCTTGAGGGTGAAGAGGTTGCGGCTGAGCTCGGTGCTGCTCGCGTGCCCGGCGAGGAGGGCACCCATGACCAGCGCGCCGAGATCGCCCTTGAGCCCGACGAGCTCGAACAGCGCGTAGCCCGGGCCGAGTGCGACGGCGATGCCGAACAGCGCCTGCAGCTCGCCGTGACCCATGTGGGACCAGGCCTTGCGCAGCAGCCACGCGCCCGGGACGAGCAGCACCAGGGCGAAGGCCCAGGGGCTCGGCGGCTCGTCGGCGGTGACGGACACGAAGACGACCGCGATGAGGTCCTGCATGATCAGCACGCCGATGGCGATGCGTCCGTACAGGGCGCGCTGGTCGGAACGGCCGTCGAGCACCTTCACGACGAAGACGGTCGAAGAGAATGAGAGCGCGAGACCGATGAGCGCGAGGGTGCGCAGATCCTTGTCCACCAGGAGCGACAGGCCGACGCTGCTGAGTGCCCCGAGGAAGCCGACGGCGATGGCGACGCTCACGACCAGGTGGGCGGCCGTGGTGAGCCACACCTCCTTGCGCAGCAGGGAACGCAGGTCCAGCTTGAGCCCGATGCCGAACAGCAGCAGCGTGACCCCGAGCTCGGCGATCGTCCCCAGGTAGGCGGGCTCGGCGAACCCCGCCGCGTGCAGCACGAAACCGGCGATCAGGAAGCCCACGAGCGGCGGGAGGCGGAGCAGGTAGGCGCCCAGGCCCAGCGCGGTCGTGACGAGCAGGAACGTTGCCGCGGTCACCATGGGCCGATCGTAAGGGGGAAACGTTTCGTGGGGTGGTCGTCGCGATGTCGCGACGATAGGGGTGACGCGACGGCCGGCGTCGGCGGGCTCCTGACATCGGCCCGGCCCACCGGTCCTGCCCCGCCCCGCCCTGTCGCCGCCCCACCGCGGAACACCGCACGGATCCGGGGACCGCGCGCCGTTCTCCCCTGAGCGAACCGGGCGGCGCAACCTTTCCCCGGCTGACAACGTTGTGTCGAACATCCAGCCTTACGGCCTACGATGGGCCTTGCCCACTCGTGGGCCGTATCACACCGACCGATCCGGGAGAACCCGCGTGCCCTCGATTCTCGAGAAGGTCCTGCGCTTCGGCGAGGGCCGGACGCTCAAGAAGCTGCACTCCATCGCGGAGCAGGTGAACCGGCTCGAACCCAGCTTCCACGAGCTGAGCGACGCCGAGCTCCGTGAGGAGACCGAGCGCTTCAAGGAGCGGCTCGCCGCAGGGACCCCGCGTGACGAGATCCGGGCCGAGGCGTTCGCCGCCGTCCGCGAGGCCGCCCAGCGCACGCTCGGCCAGCGCCACTTCGACGTGCAGATCATGGGCGGCGCCGCGCTCGACCTGGGCAACATCGCCGAGATGCGCACCGGCGAGGGCAAGACGCTGGTGGCCACCACGGCCGCGTACTTCAACGCCCTCGAGGGCAAGGGCGTCCACATCGTCACCACGAACGACTACCTCGCCAAGTACCAGGGCGAGCTGATGGGCCGCGTCTTCCGCTTCCTCGGGATGTCCACCGGCGTCATCGTGTCGGGCCAGACCCCCGCCGTCCGCCGCGAGCAGTACGCCGCCGACATCACCTACGGCACCAACAACGAGTTCGGCTTCGACTTCCTGCGCGACAACATGGCGTGGTCGCCCGGCGATCTCGTCCAGCGCGGCCACCACTTCGCGATCGTCGACGAGGTGGACTCGATCCTCATCGACGAGGCGCGGACGCCGCTGATCATCTCGGGCCCCGGTTCCGGCGACGCCAACCGCTGGTACGTCGAGTTCGCCAAGGTGGTGCGCCGCCTGGTGCCCACCCAGGACTACGAGGTGGACGAGAAGAAGCGCACCGTCGGCGTGCTGGAACCAGGCATCGCGAAGATCGAGGACTACCTCGGCATCGACAACCTCTACGAGTCGCTGAACACCCCGCTGATCGGCTTCCTCAACAACGCGATCAAGGCCAAGGAACTGTTCAAGCGCGACAAGGACTACGTCGTGCTGAACGGCGAGGTCATGATCGTCGACGAGCACACCGGCCGAATCCTCGCCGGCCGCCGCTACAACGAGGGCATGCACCAGGCGATCGAGGCCAAGGAAGGCGTCGAGATCAAGGCCGAGAACCAGACGCTCGCCACGATCACGCTGCAGAACTACTTCCGCCGCTACGACAAGCTCGCGGGCATGACCGGTACGGCCGAGACCGAGGCCGCCGAGTTCCAGGGCACCTACAGCATCGGCGTCGTCCCCATCCCCACGAACAACCCGCCCCAGCGCCTCGACGAGCCCGACCTCGTGTACAAGAACGAGGAGGGCAAGTTCAACGCCGTCGTGGACGACATCGTCGAGCGCCACGCGGCCGGTCAGCCGGTGCTGGTCGGCACGACGAGCGTCGAGAAGTCCGAGCTCCTGTCCGGGCTGCTGAAGAAGGCCGGCGTGCCGCACAGCGTCCTGAACGCGAAGGAGCACGAGCGCGAGGCCTCGATCATCGCGATGGCGGGTCGCAAGGGCGCGGTCACCGTCGCCACGAACATGGCCGGCCGCGGTACCGACATCATGCTCGGGGGCAACGCCGAGCACATCGCGGTCACGGAGCTCGCCGACAAGGGCCTCGACCCGGCCGAGACGCCGGACGAGTACGAGGCCGCGTGGCCGCAGGCGCTGGAACAGGCGCAACAGGCCGTGGCGGCCGAGCACGACGAGGTCACGCGGCTCGGCGGCCTCTACGTGCTGGGCACCGAACGCCACGAGTCGCGGCGCATCGACAACCAGCTCCGCGGTCGTTCCGGCCGCCAGGGTGACCCGGGCGAGTCGCGGTTCTACCTGTCCATGCAGGACGACCTCATGCGGTTGTTCAACTCCGGCCTGGCCGAGGCGATGATGCACCGGGCGGGCTTCCCGGACGACATGCCGCTGGAGTCGAAGATGGTCACGCGCGGCATCCAGTCCGCGCAGGGCCAGGTGGAGTCGCGCAACTTCGAGATCCGCAAGAACGTGCTGAAGTACGACGACGTCCTGTCCCGCCAGCGCGACATCATCTACGCCGAGCGGCGCAAGGTCCTCGACGGCGAGGATCTGCACGAACAGGTGCAGCACTTCATCACGGACATCATCACGGAGTACGTGACGGCGGCGACGGCCGAGGGCGCGCCCGAGGAGTGGGACCTCGAGGGACTGTGGACGGCGCTGCGCAACGTCTACCCGGTGTCGATCACCGTCGACGACGTGGTCTCCGAGGCGGGCGGTGTCGGCAGCGTCAGCCGCGAGCTGCTGCTCGAGGAGATCCTCTCCGACGCGCGTGTCGCGTACGCCGCGCGTGAGGAGGAGCTCGGCTCGACCGCGATGCGCGAGCTGGAGCGCCGGGTGGTGCTGTCGGTGACCGACCGCAACTGGCGCGAGCACCTCTACGAGATGGACTACCTCAAGGAGGGCATCGGCCTGCGCGCCATGGCGCAGCGCGATCCCCTGGTGGAGTACCAGCGCGAGGGATTCCAGCTGTTCGAGGCGATGAAGGACGCGATCCGGGAGCAGTCCGTCGGGTTCCTGTTCAACCTCGAGGTGACGGTGCAGCAGTCAGGGGGCGAACAGCAGGAAGCCGCGGTCGCCGGCGCCGTCGCGGGTGCCGTCGCCGACGGCGTTCCGGCGGGCGGACCCTCGGTGCCCGGCCAGGGCGCGGCGCCCGTGCCCGGTGCGGGCCCGGCGAGCGTGATGGCCACGGTGGGCCGCGACGAGAAGGTGCCGCCGCGTGGCGGCCGCCTTGGCACCGGCCAGCCGGAACCGACCGAGACCCAGCCGATGCCCGTGCTGCAGGCTCGTGGACTCGAAGGGCCGCGCCCGACGCCGTTGACGTACAGTGCGCCCAGCGACGACGGCAGCGGTTCCGCCTTCGTCCAGGGGCCGGGCACCCGTCGCGCCCGCCGCGCCGCCACCGGGGCGACCGAGCAGGCGGCGTCGGGCCCCGGGGACACACGGACCTTCCCGGGCACGCCGCGCAACGCGCAGTGCCCCTGCGGTTCGGGAAAGAAGTACAAGGCCTGTCACGGCCTGAACGACGCGTGAGGAGACACGAGTACCGATGACCGCACCCCGACCGTTGCGCGTCGCCCTGCTCGGTTGCGGAGTCGTCGGCACCCAGGTCGCCAAGACGCTCCTGTACGACCAGGAGGACCTCTCGGCGCGCGTCGGAGCGCCGCTGGAGATCGTCGGCATCGCCGTGCGCAACGTCGACGCGCCGCGCGACATCGCGATCCCCCGCGAACTGTTCACCAAGGACGCCGAGGCACTGGTCGACCAGGCCGACGTCGTCGTCGAGCTGATGGGCGGGCTGGAGCCCGCGCGGTCGTTGCTGCTGCGGGCGATCGAGGGCGGGGCCGCCGTCGTCACCGCGAACAAGGCGCTCCTGGCCGACGACGGCCCGTCGCTCTACGAGGCGGCCGACGCCGGGGGCGTCGACATCCACGGCGAGGCGGCCGTCGCCGGCGCGATCCCGATCGTCCGGCCGCTGCGCGAGTCCCTCGCCGGCGACGACATCACGCGCGTCGTCGGCATCGTCAACGGCACCACGAACTACGTGCTCGACCAGATGACGACGCAGGGCCTGGAGCTCGAGGTCGCCCTGAAGCAGGCACAGGAGCTGGGCTACGCGGAGGCCGACCCCACCGCCGACGTCGAGGGGTACGACGCCGCCGCCAAGGCCGCCATCCTCGCGAGCCTCGCCTTCCACACCCGGGTCCGGATGAAGGACGTCGCGTGCGAGGGCATCTCCGGCGTCACGGCGGAGGACGTGGAGTGGGCCGATCGCACCGGGTACTGCGTGAAGCTGCTGGCGATCGCCGAGCGGACGTCCGAGGGCGTCTCCGCGCGCGTGCACCCGGCGCTCGTGCCGAAGGACCACCCCCTGGCGAACGTCCGCGGTGCGTTCAACGCGGTGTTCGTCGAGGCCGACGCGGCCGGCCCGCTCATGTTCTACGGGCAGGGCGCGGGCGGACGCCCGACGTCGTCGGCCGTGCTGGGCGACATCGTCTCCGCGGGCCGGCACCGCGTGCTTGGTGGCAAGGGGCCGCAGGAGTCCACCTACGCGGCCCTGCCCGTGCTGCCGCAGGACGCGGCGGTCACCCGCTACCAGGTCCGCCTCGAGGTGGCCGACCGTCCCGGTGGCCTGGCCGAGGTGGCCGGCGTGCTCGGCGACCACGGCGTCTCGATCGAGACCGTGAGCCAGACGGCCGCCACCAGCGGCAGCGCCACGCTCGTCCTCACGACGCACGCCGCGCGCGAGGCTTCCCTGGCGGCCACGGTCGCCGCGGTGGACGGGCTCGAGTCCGTCCGCCGGATCATGTCGGTCCTGCGAGTCGAGGGATGAAGATGACCGTCGCTGCACCCACCGCCCACCAGTGGCGCGGTGTGATCCACGAGTACGCCGACCGCCTTCCCGAGCACCTCACGCGCCACGTCGTGACGCTCGGTGAGGGCGGCACGCCGCTCATCCCCGCTCCGGCGATCGGCGATCGCGTGGGCGCCGAGGTCTACGTCAAGTTCGAGGGCATGAACCCGACGGGCTCGTTCAAGGACCGGGGGATGACGACGGCGATCTCGGCTGCGGCCGCCCGGGGGGCGAAGGCCGTCGTGTGCGCATCGACGGGCAACACGTCCGCGTCGGCCGCGGCCTACGCCACACGCGCGGGGATGACCTGCGCGGTGCTCGTGCCGGACGGCAAGATCGCGATGGGCAAGCTCAGCCAGGCGATCGCGCACGGTGCGCAGCTGCTGCAGGTGGACGGGAACTTCGACGACTGCCTGGTGGCTGCCCGGAAGCTGGCCGAGGCCTACCCGGTCGAGCTCGTGAACTCGGTGAACCCGGACCGCATCCAGGGCCAGAAGACGGCCGCGTTCGAGGTGGTCGACGCCCTCGGTGACGCGCCGGACGTGCATGTCCTGCCGGTCGGGAACGCGGGGAACATCACGGCCTACTGGAAGGGCTACACCGAGTACGCGGACCCGGAGGCCGGGCCCGTGCGGGCGTCGCACACCCCGGCGATGTGGGGCTTCCAGGCGGCCGGCGCCGCGCCTATCGTCAAGGGCCACCCGGTGGACCAGCCGGAGACGGTGGCGACCGCCATCCGGATCGGCAACCCGGCGTCCTGGCAGCAGGCGATCGACGCGCGGGACGAGTCCGGCGGCGTGATCGAGGCCGTGTCCGACGAGGAGATCCTCGTCGCTCACCGGATCCTGTCCGCCGAGGTCGGCGTGTTCGTCGAGCCCGCGTCCGCCGCGGGCGTCGCCGGCCTGCTGGCGCGTTCCGGGCGCGGGCTGGTGCCGGCCGGTGCGCGCATCGTGATCACCGTGACGGGGCACGGGCTCAAGGACCCGGGCTGGGCGCTGCGCACACCCGACGGCGGCGAGGTGACGCCCACCAAGGTGGGCGCGGACGTCGTCACGATCGCCGCGGCGCTCGGACTCGACTGAGGAAACGACGATCGGCCCCGGAGCTCCCGCGAGCACCATCGGCGCGAGAACGACGGACCGGAATGATCCAGAAGGCAGACCAGATGCAGCTCGGTGCCGACCACGTGGTGGTCCGGGTGCCCGCGACGAGTGCCAACCTCGGCCCGGGGTACGACGCCCTGGGGCTCGCTCTCGCGGTCCATGACGAGGTGGAGGTGCGCCTCGTCGCGGCCGACGAGGTGATCGTCCAGGTCGAGGGTGAGGGCGCCGGTGAGGTGCCGCTCGGTGAGGATCATCTCGTGGTGCGCGCCCTGCGCCGGACGCTGGACCTCGCGGGGGCCACGCCCACCGGGATCCACATGACGTGCCGCAACGTGATCCCGCACGGGCGGGGCATGGGGTCGTCGTCGGCGGCGGTCGTCGCCGGGATCGTGGCGGCGCGCGCCCTGCTGGCCGATCCCCGGGCCATCGACGCCGCGACCGTGCTGCGGCTCGCCACGGAGTTCGAGGGCCACCCCGACAACGCCGCGCCGGCCATCGCCGGGGGCGCCACCGTGGCCTGGACGGGAGACGACGGGCCGCGCGCCGTCGACCTGGAGGTCGATCCGGCGATCGAGGCGACAGTGATCGTGCCGGAGACGCGCCTGGAGACCTCGCGAGCACGGGCGGCTCTGCCGGCGCGCGTCAGCCACGCCGACGCGGCCTTCACCGCGGGCCGCGCCGCGCTGCTCGTCGAGGCGCTGGCACGCCGGCCGGAACTGCTCCTGGAGGCGACCGAGGACCGGCTGCACCAGTCCTACCGGGGCGCGGTGCTCGGCGCATCGAGCGAGCTCCTGCGTTCGCTACGCGCGGAAGGACTCGCGGCGACCATCTCTGGCGCGGGCCCTTCGGTGCTCGTCCTTGCGGCGGGCCAGGACGTCGCGCGGCGGGACGCCGTTCTCGCGTCGCTCGTCGACGACGCGCCGGGCTGGCGGGTGCTGCGGCCCGGGATCGACACCGCGGGCGCACGGGCGAGGAGACTTTCGGGTCACCCGGATGCGTTATCGTCCGTGCCGGCGACTCGGGAAAAAAGGGCCTGAGTTTCCGGATACCAAGCCTTGACGAGGTGGTAGGATGCAGTGAGCCTTTCGGGATTGAAAGCGGCATCATGTGAGTCATCACGCCGCGAACCCGTGAGCAAGGCCGAACCACCACCGCCCACACTGTGTTCGTGTGCGCGAGTTCGTTCGGCCGCCGCATCTCAGGCCGACAACTGCCCCCGTCAGCCGACGTCGTACCACTGATGCGAGGTTTTCAGCGCCCGTTCTCATGTGGGCGCACCGCCGATGTGGCCTCCCAGAAGAGCAGGCCGCAGTTCCGAGGGGGAAGGGTCCTTCGTGACAGACACCACCGATAACGCCAAGCCGGCAAGCGGCGCGCTCAGCGCCATGCGCCTGGCGGAGCTCCAGTCGCTCGCCTCCGAGCTCGGCGTCAAGGGCATCTCGAAGATGCGCAAGAGCGATCTCGTCGAGGCCATTCGAACCACCACTGGTGAGCCCGTCTCCGGCGGCGGCGCAGCGTCGCGTCGCCGGCCCACGCAGAAGAAGACGAGCGCACCGCAGTCGGCGGAGCCCGCGGCTCCCGTCGCGGCTGCGTCCGCCGCCCCCGTGGCGACCGCCGTCGCACCCGCCACGGCGAGCGCGACCACCGACACCGACTCGGCCCCGTCCAGCGAGGACCGCGCCGCTCGGCTCGCCGAACTCGCCGAGGCCGTCGCGCAGCCGCGTTCGCGGCGCGCGGGTCGTGATCAGGGCGCGCCCGCCGAGGAGAGCCAGCCCGACGGCGACACCGCCGACGGCCGCCAGGGCCAGAGCCGGCAGGGCAAGCAGGACCGCTCGGGCACCGCTACCGGGCGGGACGGCGGCACCGGTCGCGGCGAGGCGCGCCGTGACACCCGCCAGCGGGACAGCGGACCGCGCAGCGAGGGTCCGCGCGCCGACGCCAACCGGGACGACGAGCGGGGCTCGCGCCGCCGCCGGGGTCGCGACCGCGGGCGGGACCGCAAGCGTCGCGGCCGTGGCCAGGGCCCGGACGTGGAGTTCGACAATGTCGAGGTCACCGAGAGCGACGTGCTGCTGCCCGTGGCCGGCATCCTCGACATCCTCGACAACTACGCGTTCGTCCGGACGTCGGGCTACCTGGCCGGTCCCAACGACGTGTACGTGTCGCTGAACCAGGTGAAGAAGTCCGGCCTGCGCCGTGGTGACGCGATCACCGGTGCGGTGCGCCAGCCCCGCGAGGGCGAGGAGCCGCCGGCGGGAGGGAAGAACGCGCGGAACAAGTTCAACGCGCTCGTCCGGCTCGACACGATCAACGGCATGACGCCGGACGACGCGAAGGGCCGTCCCGAGTTCGGCAGCCTGACGCCGCTGTACCCGCAGGAGCGCCTGCGCCTGGAGAACCCCGAGGCCACGAAGCTCACGCCGCGCGTGATCGACATCGTCGCCCCGATCGGCAAGGGCCAGCGCGGCCTCATCGTCGCGCCGCCCAAGGCCGGCAAGACGCTGATGATGCAGCAGATCGCCAACTCGATCACGAAGAACAACCCCGAGGTCCACCTCATGGTGGTGCTCGTGGACGAGCGGCCGGAAGAGGTCACCGACTTCTCGCGGTCCGTGCAGGGTGAGGTCATCTCCTCGACGTTCGACCGCCACGCCTCGGACCACACGCTGGTCGCGGAGCTCGCCATCGAGCGGGCGAAGCGCCTCGTGGAGCTGGGCCAGGACGTCGTCGTGCTGCTGGACGGGATCACCCGCCTGAGCCGCGCGTACAACCTGGCGGCCCCCGCGTCGGGACGCATCCTCTCCGGTGGTGTGGACGCCGCGGCGCTGTACCCGCCCAAGAAGTTCTTCGGCGCGGCGCGCAACATCGAGAACGGCGGCTCGCTGACGATCCTCGCCACTGCCCTGGTCGAGACCGGCTCCAAGATGGACGAGGTCATCTTCGAGGAGTTCAAGGGCACCGGGAACATGGAGCTGCGGCTCTCGCGTTCCCTGGCGGAGAAGCGCATCTTCCCGGCGATCGACGTCAACGCGTCGAGCACCCGGCGTGAGGAGATCCTCATGTCGAAGGAGGAGCTCTCGATCGTCTACAAGCTGCGCCGTGTCATGGGCGCTCTCGACACGCAGCAGGCCACCGAGCTGCTGCTGGGCAAGCTCAAGGAGCACCGGTCCAACGTCGAGTTCCTCATGGAGGTGCAGAAGACGACGCCGGGCAAGCTGACCGACGAGCAGCCCGGCGAGACCGTGTAGTCCCGAGCCGCCGGGCTCAGCCCTGTGGGCGCCGGGCATTGCCGCCGCCGGGCTCCGTCGACGCGACGCCTCGTTCCTCGGCGTCGGCCGTCGTCGCTACCGGTTTCCGGCGGCGGCGGTTCGCGTCCTCGGTCTTCGCGACCGTTCCGGCGGCCGGGGACCGGCTGAGCCGGTCTCGCGTCGTAACTCACACCGCGGTGGTCTCCACAGAGGCCGCCGCGGTCTGGCAGAATAGATCCTCGGCCTGCCGCTTCACGGCCCGCAGTCAGCGGGACGACCCGGCAGCCTCTGATCAAGGAGCATCCATGAAGTCCGGTATCCACCCCGAATACGTCGTCACCGAGGTGACCTGCACCTGCGGGAACACCTTCGTGACGCGCAGCACCGAGACGTCCGGCAAGATCAACGCCGACGTGTGCAGCGCCTGCCACCCGTTCTACACGGGCAAGCAGAAGATCCTCGACACCGGTGGCCGCGTGGCCCGGTTCCAGGCGCGCTACGGCAAGAAGACCGCCAAGTAGCACCCAAGCAGCGCCGGCGGACCCGCGCCGACAACCTCTCCAGGGGCAGTCGGACCGCGGGACCGCCGGCGCTGCCGTTCGTTCCGACGAGATGCGACCAGGCCTAGGAGCCCCACGATGACCGAGCAGTTCTCCGCCGTCGGACCGCTGCTCGAGGAGCATGCCGAGATCGAGCGGGCGCTGGCCGACCCCGGCGTGCACGCCGACCAGGGGCGCGCGCGGAGTCTGGGGCGGCGGTACGCCGAGCTCAATCAGGTGGTGTCGGCGCACCGTGCCTTCCGGCGGGCACGGGAGGACCGCGAGACCGCCGAGGAGCTCGCCGCGCTCGAGGACGGCGGCGACCCCGAGTTCACCGAGGCGCTTCCCGCCCTCCGGGCCGCCGAGGAGGAAGCCGCGGCACGGCTGCGCCGTGTCCTGATCCCGCGCGACCCCGACGACGGCCGGGACGTCATCCTCGAGATCAAGGCCGGCGAGGGCGGCGACGAGTCCGCCCTGTTCGCCGGCGACCTGTTGCGCATGTACCTCCGCTTCGCCGAGCGGCGCGGCTGGTCCACCCAGGTGCTCGACGAGAACCGCACCGAGCTCGGCGGCTACAAGGACGTGCAGGTGGCCATCAAGGCCAGGGCCGTCGAGGACCCCTCCGAGGGCGTGTGGGCCAACCTGAAGTACGAGGGCGGGGTACATCGCGTGCAGCGTGTCCCGGTCACCGAGTCGCAGGGGCGCATCCACACGTCGGCGGCGGGAGTGCTGGTCTTCCCCGAGGTGGACGACCCGGGCGAGCTCGAGATCGACCAGAACGACCTGCGCATCGACGTGTACCGGTCCTCGGGCCCGGGCGGGCAGTCCGTCAACACCACCGACTCCGCGGTCCGCATCACGCACGAGCCCAGCGGCATCGTCGTGTCGATGCAGAACGAGAAGTCGCAGCTGCAGAACCGCGAGGCGGCGATGCGCGTCCTCCGGGCCCGCCTGCTCGCCGCGCGGCAGGAGGCTGCCGCCGCCGAAGCCGCCGACCTGCGTCGTTCCCAGATCCGGACCGTGGACCGGTCCGAGCGGATCCGCACGTACAACTTCCCGGAGAACCGGATCGCGGACCATCGCACCGGCTACAAGGCCTACAACCTCGACCAGGTCCTGGGCGGGGACCTGGAGCCGGTGGTCCGCTCGGCGATCGAGGCGGACGAGTCCGCCCGGCTCGCGGAGGCCGGGGAGGTATGAGCTCGCCGTCGTGGCACGAGGTTCCTTTCGCCTCGGCGCCCGAAACGCAAGCAACCTCGTGCCGCGCACGCAGGCGCCCGGTCCGATGAGCACGACCGACCAGCTGATCGCAGGTGCCACTCGCATCCTGTCCGACGCCGGTGTGGGTTCCCCGCGCGTCGACGCCGAGCTGCTCCTGGCCCACGTTCTCGGCGTCGACCCCGGTGAGGTGCGCCGCCGCGCGATCCTCGGTGCCGCGGTGCCCGACGACTTCCGGTCTCCTTTCGAGGAGCTCGTCGCGCGCCGGGCGGCCCGCGAGCCGCTGCAGCACCTGACCGGCGTCGCGCACTTCCGCCACCTGGAGCTGGCGGTCGGCCCGGGTGTGTTCGTCCCCCGGCCGGAGACCGAACAGGTCGCCCAGGTAGCGATCGACGAGGCCCTCCGCCTCGTTCGCGCGGGAGAGCGCCACGAGCCCGTCGTGGTCGACCTCTGCACGGGGTCCGGGGCGATCGCGCTCGCCGTCGCGACCGAGGTGCCCGGGAGCTCGGTGTACGCCGTGGAACTGGACGCCCGCGCCCACGGATGGGCGGCCCGCAACATCGCCGCCGTGAGGGCTGCCACCAGCGCCGCTGCCGCTGCCGCTGCTCCCGCCGACACCGGGTCGCCGACGCCGGACGCGGGCGCCAGACCCGCACCGGACCGCGACGCGGAATCGCACGAGGATCGCGGCACTCCGCCGGACGCCCGCCGGAGTGCCCCCGCGCTGGTGCGGCTCGTCCGCGGCGATGCGCGGACCGCGCTGCGCGAGCTGGACGGCGCGGTCGACGTCGTCGTCTCCAATCCGCCGTACGTGCCGCCCGACGCCGTGCCGCGCGATACCGAGGTGGCCGAGCACGACCCGCCCGTCGCGCTCTACGGCCTCGGTGCGGACGGGCTCGAGGTCCCCCGCGGGATCGCCGCCGCGGCCGCGCGCCTGCTCCGGCCCGGTGGCCTGTTCGTCATGGAGCACGCCGAGGTGCAGGCCGCCGCGGCCCGCGCGACCGCGGACCGCACGGGCGCGTTCGGTCCGGCCACCACGCGGGACGACCTCACGCGACGTCCGCGCATGGTCGTGGCCCGGCGGACCTCTCGGGACGAATCCACCTCCGGCTCGTGAAAGACTGGGACCCGTGACCGTACCTGTACGTCCCGCGCTCGATGCCACGGACCCGCAGACCTGGGGGCCGGCGATCGACGAGGCGGTCAACGCGATCTCACGCGGCAGCCTCGTGGTCATGCCCACCGACACCGTCTACGGGATCGCGGCCGACGCCTTCGACTCCGCCGCCGTCGCCGCCCTCCTCGCGGCCAAGGGCCGCGGCCGCCAGATACCGCCGCCGGTGCTGATCGGCGACGTCGCCACGCTCGACGGACTCGCCACCGACGTGCCCGAGGACGCCCGCGACCTCGCCGAGGCGTTCTGGCCCGGCGGCTTCACCATCATCCTGCGAGCGCAGCCGTCCCTGCAGTGGGACCTGGGGGAGACGCGCGGCACGGTGGCGCTGCGCATGCCGGACCACCCGGTGGCGCTCGCGCTGCTGCGCCGTACGGGACCGCTCGCGGTGTCGAGCGCGAACCTCTCGGGCCGGCCCGCGGCGATCGACGTCCACGAGGCGCAGGAGCAGCTCGGCGACTCGGTGTCGGTCTACCTGGACGGCGGTGCGGCGCCCGGTGGCACGGCGTCGACCATCGTCGACGCCACGGGCCAGCGACTGCGCGTCGTACGGTCCGGGGCCGTCGGGCCGGAGGCGTTACGCGAGGTGGCGCCCGTGCTGGGCCTGGAGGAAGACGCGTGAGGGTGTACCTGCTGCTGATGCTCGTGGCCGCCGCGGTCACGTTCCTGACGACGCCCGCCGCCCGGTGGGTGGCACTGCGGACCTCGGCGATCTCGGCCGTCCGCGCGCGCGACGTGCACTCGGTGCCGACGCCGCGGGCGGGGGGCCTGGCGATCATGCTCGGGATCATCGTGGCGGTGCTGCTGGCGTCGCGGATGCCGTTCCTCGAGGGAGTGTTCGCGGACCGCCAGGTCTTCGGCATCGTCGGCGGGGCTCTCATCGTGTGCCTGCTCGGCTGGGCCGACGACGTGTGGGACCTGGACTGGCTGACCAAGCTCGCCGGGCAGATCCTCGCGGGCGGCTTCATGGCGCTGAACCAGGTCCAGCTCGTCACCCTCCCCACGCCCGGGGGCCTGACGATCCCGTCGTCGCGCCTGTCGCTGATCGCCACGGTGCTCGTGGTCGTGATCGCGATGAACGCCGTGAACTTCGTGGACGGGCTGGACGGACTGGCCGCCGGGATCGTCGCCATCGGCGGCACGGCCTTCTTCCTGTACACCTACCGCCTCACGGCCGAGGCCACGCCCGACAACTACGCGTCGCTCGCCGCACTGATGATGGCCGTGCTGGTGGGCGTGTGCGTCGGCTTCCTGCCGCACAACTTCTTCCCGTCCCGGATCTTCATGGGGGACTCCGGCTCGATGGTGCTCGGGCTCGTGATGGCCGGCGCGGCGATCACCGTCACCGGCAACATCAAGCCCGACGTCATGACCGGCGCCGCCGCGATCCCCGCTCTGTTCCCGCTGCTCCTGCCGGTCGCGGTGATCATGCTCCCGCTGACCGACATGGCCATGGCGGTGGTGCGGCGGCTCGCCGCCGGGAAGTCGCCGATGGCGCCCGACCGCCTGCACCTGCACCACCGGATGCTCGCGCTCGGCCACTCGCACCGCCGCGCGGTGCTCATCCTGTACGTGTGGACGGCGGTGTTCGCGTTCGGCGCCGCCGCGCTCGTGGAGTGGAACTGGCGGATCGTGATGTCGTGCACGGCGGCGGCGGTCCTGCTCGCGGTCGTGGTGACGATGGGCCCGTTGCGGCACCGCGGACGCTTCCTGGACGACGACGCCGCGCTGCAGCGGGCGGGACAGGACCGCTCGGCGGAGCCGGGCACCGGCTCGGTGCCGCAGGTCGCGGCGGTTGTGACAGGGCCCGTCGTGGCGGCACAGGCGGTGGCCATCAGGCGCACCGCGGAGAACGAGGAGACCAATGTCTGAGACCCCCGATGTCCACCGTACCGAGCGCGCCGTCCTGCGCACGGCCCTGCGCGACGGCGGCCTGCTGGTGGCGGGCCTGGCCGTGGTCGGCTCGGCGGTCGGTTTCCTCGTGGCCGGGCCGGCCGGCGTGTGGGGCGCGCTCCTCGGGGCCGCCCTGGCGGCGTTCTTCTCGGGTGTGACCGTGTGGTCGATGGCGCAGACCATCGGCAAGCCGCCGGCGACGATGGGCGCCGTCGTGATGGGCAGCTGGCTCGGCAAGATGCTCGTGCTGGTGGTGGCACTCGTCCTGCTGCGCGGGCAGGACTTCTACGACCGCGTCGTGCTGTTCGTGGTGCTCCTCATCGGCGCGGTCGGCTCGGCGCTCCTCGACTACCGCGCGGTGCGTACGGGCCGGGTGCCGTACACCGATGCGTGAGGCAACCTGACACCCCGTTGCGCAATTCGTCACAAGCGGCCTGCAGACTGCCTTCGAAGGCTCTGAACGTGGCAAACATGGGTTAGGCTACTCGCGAATCCATGACGGCCAGGCCCGACGGTGCGCCCGTTCCGCCAGTCGGTGAATGCGCGCCGGGCCTCTGACCACCTGGGAGTCCTCCTGTCCACGTTAGCGACGTCCATGATCCTTGCCGCCGCAGAAGGCCACGAGGACGCGGGCGGCTTCCACACGCCGTCGTTGTCGGACTTCTTCCCGTCCGCCATCGCATTCGGCGAAACCCTCTTCCAGATCGACCGGATCTGGATCATCCGCATCGTCGCGACGATCGTGCTCCTGACGGTCTTCATCGTCGCCGCACGCCGCGCGAAGGTGGTGCCCGGCCGCTTCCAGGCGGCCGTCGAGTACCTCCTCAGCTTCGTGCGGGTGCAGATCGGCGAGGAGATCATGGGCAAGGAGCGCGCCAAGCGCTACGTGCCCATGCTGACCACGATCTTCTTCACGATCCTCGCGTTCAACCTCACGGGGGTCATCCCCGGCCTGAACCTCGCCGCGACCTCGCGGATCGGGGTGCCGCTGCTCCTGGCGCTCTGGGTGTTCGTGACCTACTGGTACGCCGGCATCCAGAAGCACGGCCTGGGCGGCTACCTCAAGGCGAACCTGTTCCCGCCCGGGGTCCCGTGGCCGATCTACTTCATCCTGACGCCGATCGAGCTGCTGCAGATCCTGATCATCCGGCCCGGCTCCCTGATGGTCCGGCTCGTGGCCAACATGGTCGCCGGTCACATCATGCTGGTGCTCTGCTTCGCGGCGACGCAGTTCTTCCTGATCGACTCCGCGGGGACCGGGCTGATGGCCTTCGGTGTGCTGACGCTCCCCGCCGGCATCTTCGTGACGCTGTTCGAGATCCTGGTCGGGTTCCTGCAGGCGTACATCTTCGCCCTGCTGGCCGCGGTGTACATCAACATGTCGCTCGAGGAGGAGCACTGACGGCCTCGGCCGGCCTGCTCGTCGAACGGCACCTGAACTCTTCAACTGAACGAACCCATGGCGATGGGCGCACAGTGCGCTCGTTCGCAACCACGCGACGTCGGACCGATCGGTCGCGGCGCCCAACGGAAGGAAGACGCAAGTGGACGCCATCACTCTCGCCGAGGTCACCGGTAACCTGAACGCGGTCGGCTACGGCCTGGCCGCCACCGGCCCGGGTATCGGTCTCGGTATCCTCATCGGCAAGACGATCGAGGGCATGGCTCGCCAGCCCGAGGTGGCCGGTCAGCTTCGCGCCACCATGTTCCTCGGTGTCGCGTTCGTCGAGGTGCTCGCCCTGCTCGGGCTCGTCGCCGGCTTCCTCTTCCCGGCCGCGTGATGTCGGCGCGCGCGAGCGCCGCCAACATCGTGGCGGCGACGGAAGAACCGGAAGGTATCGACCTGTTCCTGCCCGCCGGCTACGACCTGCTCTGGTCGGCGGTGGTGCTGGTCATCATCGCGGTCGCGTTCTACAGGTACGTGCTGCCCCCGATGAACAAGGTGCTCGACGAGCGCGCCGCACTGATCGAGGGTGGGATCAAGAAGGCCGAGGAGGCGCAGGCCCAGGCCGACAAGGCCCTCGAGGAGCAGGAACGTCTGCTCGTCGAGGCTCGTACGGAGGCCGCGCAGGTGCGCGAGGAGGCTCGCGCCGAGGGCTCCGCGATCATCAAGGACCTCAAGGTCAAGGCGAGCGAGGAAGCGGCTCGGATCACCGAGACCGCACACCGTCAGATCGAGGCCGAGCGCCAGGCGGCGTCGGTGTCGTTGCGGTCCGAGGTCGGCGCGCTGGCGACGGACCTCGCGTCCAGGATCGTCGGCGAGTCGCTCGAGGACTCCGCGCGTCAGTCGCGCGTCGTGGACCGCTTCCTCGACGAGCTCGAGGCGGCCGAGGGCACTGTGGCCGCCGGGAACTCGGTGCCGGCCGGAAGCTCCAAGGAGGCGTGATGCGGGGAACGAGCGGAGCATCGCTGGCGGCGGCGCAGGAGAGGTTCGAGCCGATCCTGCGGGCCGCGGGTGCGGACGCCCTCACGCTCGGCGAGCAGCTGTTCGCCGTCGTCGAGGCGCTGGACGAGTCGGGCGCGCTGCGCCGCTCGCTCTCCGACCCGTCCCGCGCCGGTGAGGACAAGGCCGGCCTGGTGGCCGGACTCCTGGGCCGATTCGACGGACGCGTGATCGACCTGCTCTCCGGCATGGTCCGGTCGCGCTGGTCCAGCGAGACCGACCTGGTGGACGGCATCGAGCGACTCGCGGTGGACGCGACGCTCGCCGCTGCCGAGTCGCGCCGCGCGCTCGAGACCGTCGAGGACGAGCTGTTCCGGGTGACCCGGGTGCTCGTCGGGCAGCGTGAGGCACGCCAGGCGCTGTCGGACACCAGGACGGACGTCGCACGTCGGCGTGCCCTGGTCGACGCGCTGCTGGGCGGCAAGGTCGACCCGGTGACGCAGGAGCTCGCGCAGCGGGCGACGGCACATCCGCGTGGCCGTCGCTTCGTGGCGGCGCTCACCTGGTACGGCGAGGTCGCGGCGGAGCGCCGTCGGCGTCTCGTCGCCATGGTGACCTCGGCGACAGTGCTGACCCAGGTCCAGCAGGAGCGTCTCGGCACGATCCTCGAGCGGTCCTACGGGCGCGCCGTGCAGCTGAACGTCGCCGTCGACCCCGCGGTCGTCGGCGGCCTGCGCATCCAGGTCGGCGCCGACGTCGTCGACTCCACCGTCCTGTCGCGCCTGGCCGACGCGCAGCGTCGCCTGGCCGGCTGAATCACGTGAGTACAACCCTTCCGCCGCGCCCGACCGCGGCACGACAGGAGAAGAGCAATGGCTGAGCTGACGATCCGGCCGGACGAGATCCGTGCCGCGCTGGACAGCTTCGTGAAGTCCTACGAGCCCGACGCCGCGGCGGCCGAGGAGGTGGGCCGCGTCGTCTTCGCCGCCGACGGCATCGCCCGCGTCGAGGGTCTGCCCGGCGCGATGGCCAACGAGCTGCTGCGTTTCGAGGACGGCACGCTCGGCCTCGCGCTGAACCTGGACGTCCGCGAGATCGGTGTGGTCATCCTCGGTGAGTTCACCGGTATCGAGGAGGGCCAGGAGGTCCGCCGCACGGGTGAGGTCCTCTCGGTCCCGGTGGGCGAGGGCTACCTCGGCCGCGTCGTTGACCCGCTGGGCAAGCCGATCGACGGTCTCGGCGAGATCGAGACGGACGGCCGCCGCGCCCTGGAGCTGCAGGCGCCCGGCGTCATGCAGCGCAAGTCGGTGCACGAGCCGCTGCAGACCGGTATCAAGGCGATCGACTCGATGATCCCGATCGGCCGTGGTCAGCGTCAGCTGATCATCGGTGACCGCCAGACCGGCAAGACGGCGATCGCGGTCGACACGATCATCAACCAGAAGACCAACTGGGAGTCGGGCGACCCCGCGAAGCAGGTCCGCTGCATCTACGTCGCCATCGGCCAGAAGGGCTCGACCATCGCCTCCGTGCGTGGTGCGCTCGAGGAGGCCGGTGCCCTGGAGTACACGACGATCGTCGCGGCTCCGGCGTCGGACCCGGCGGGCTTCAAGTACCTCGCCCCGTACACCGGCTCGGCCATCGGCCAGCACTGGATGTACCAGGGCAAGCACGTCCTGATCATCTTCGACGACCTGTCGAAGCAGGCCGAGGCCTACCGCGCCGTGTCGCTGCTGCTGCGCCGCCCGCCGGGTCGCGAGGCGTACCCCGGTGACGTCTTCTACCTGCACTCCCGTCTGCTCGAGCGTTGTGCCAAGCTCAGCGACGACCTGGGCGCGGGCTCGATGACCGGCCTGCCGATCATCGAGACCAAGGCGAACGACGTCTCGGCGTACATCCCGACGAACGTCATCTCCATCACGGACGGCCAGATCTTCCTGCAGTCCGACCTGTTCAACGCCGACCAGCGCCCGGCGGTCGACGTCGGTATCTCGGTCTCCCGAGTCGGCGGCGACGCCCAGGTCAAGGCCATGAAGAAGGTCTCCGGAACCCTGAAGCTGGAGCTGGCGCAGTACCGCTCGCTCGAGGCGTTCGCGATGTTCGCGTCCGACCTCGACGCGGCGTCCCGCGGCCAGCTGCGGCGTGGTGCGGCGCTCATGGAGCTGCTCAAGCAGCCCCAGTACTCGCCGTACGCGGTCGAGGACCAGGTGGCCTCCGTGTGGGCCGGCACGAAGGGCAAGCTGGACGACGTCCCGATCGAGGACATCAAGCGCTTCGAGGCGGAGATGCTGGACCACCTGCGGCGCAAGTCCGACGTCCTGCAGAAGATCGCCGAGACGGGCAAGTGGACCGACGAGACCGAGGCCGCCCTGCAGTCCGGTGTCGACGAGTTCCGCGCGGGCTTCGTCAAGAGTGACGGTGCGGCCCTGGTCGGTGGCGGAGACGGCGAGCCCGTCGACGTCGAGCAGGAGCAGATCGTCGTCTCGAAGAAGGCCTGAGACATGGCCGGAGGCTCCCAGCGCATCTACAAGGCGCGGATCAAGTCGACACAGTCGCTGAAGAAGATGTTCCGCGCGCAGGAGCTCATCGCGGCGTCGCGCATCGGCAAGGCCCGTGCGCGGACCGCCGCGGCGGCTCCCTACGCCACCGCCGTCACGCGTGCCGTGTCGGCCGTGGCGGCGCACGCGAGCATCGACCACCCGCTGACGACCGAGCGGAAGCAGCCCACGGGCCGCGCCGCGGTGTTCGTGGCCGCGTCGGACCGCGGCATGGCGGGGTCGTACTCGGCGTCGATCATCCGTGAGACCGAGCGCCTGATCGATCAGCTCCAGGCCGAGGGCAAGGAGGTCCAGCTGTACGCGGCCGGCCGCCGTGCCATCGCCTACTACACGTTCCGTGGTCGTGAACTCGCGGGCGAGTGGTCGTACGGTTCGGACGCCCCGACGTCGGAGGTCTCGGACGAGATCGCCGACAGCCTCCTGGGCGCCTTCCTGGCGCCCGCCGAGGAGGGTGGCGTCGACGAGCTGCACGTGGTGTCCACGCAGTTCGTGAACATGGTGACGCAACGCCCGCGTGTCGTGCGGATGCTGCCGCTCGAGATCGTCGAGGGCGTCAGCGTCCCCGGCGAGGGCGAGGCCATGCCGCTGTACGACTTCGAGCCGTCCCCGGACGCCGTGCTCGACGCCCTGCTGCCCCGGTACGTCCGGTCCCGGATCTTCGCGGTCCTGCTCGACGCCGCGGCGTCCGAGCTGGCGGCGCGCCAGCGTGCGATGCACACGGCGACCGACAACGCGGAAGACCTCATCCGTACGTACACGCGCCTGGCGAACCAGGCGCGACAGGCCGACATCACCCAGGAGATCAGCGAGATCGTCTCGGGTGCTGACGCCCTGGCATCCGCCTGAATCCGACCCCCGCCGGAGGACCCTCCGGCCCACCGAAGCGAGGCAAGCAATGACCGCCACCACCGTGGAAGCCACGGTCGATCACACGAGCGGCGCCGGCACCGGCCGGGTCTCCCGTGTGACCGGCCCTGTCGTGGACATCGAGTTCCCCGAGGACGCGATCCCCGACATCTACAACGCGCTCACCACCGAGATCGACCTGGGTGAGGATTCCCTCACGCTCACGCTCGAGGTCGCCCAGCACCTCGGTGACTCGCTCGTGCGCGCCATCGCGCTGAAGCCGACCGACGGCCTCGTGCGCGGTGCCACCGTGACCGACACCGGCGCGCCGATCAGCGTGCCCGTCGGTGACATCACCAAGGGCAAGGTCTTCAACGTCACCGGCGACGTGCTCAACCTCGCCGAGGGCGAGAAGTTCGAGGTGACCGAGCGCTGGCCGATCCACCGGACGGCTCCGCCCTTCGACCAGCTCGAGTCCAAGACGACGATGTTCGAGACGGGCATCAAGTCGATCGACCTGCTCACCCCGTACGTGCAGGGCGGGAAGATCGGTCTCTTCGGCGGTGCGGGCGTAGGCAAGACGGTCCTCATCCAGGAGATGATCCAGCGCGTGGCGCAGGACCACGGCGGTGTGTCCGTGTTCGCCGGCGTCGGCGAGCGCACCCGTGAGGGCAACGACCTCATCCACGAGATGGACGAGGCCGGTGTCTTCGACAAGACGGCCCTGGTGTTCGGCCAGATGGACGAGCCGCCGGGCACGCGTCTGCGGGTGGCGCTGTCGGCGCTGACGATGGCGGAGTACTTCCGCGACGTGCAGAAGCAGGACGTGCTGCTGTTCATCGACAACATCTTCCGCTTCACGCAGGCGGGTTCCGAGGTCTCCACGCTGCTCGGCCGTATGCCGTCCGCCGTGGGCTACCAGCCGAACCTCGCCGACGAGATGGGCCTCCTCCAGGAGCGCATCACCTCGACGCGTGGTCACTCCATCACGTCGCTGCAGGCCATCTACGTGCCCGCGGACGACTACACCGACCCGGCCCCGGCCACCACGTTCGCCCACCTGGACGCGACGACCGAGCTCTCCCGTGAGATCGCGTCGAAGGGTCTGTACCCGGCGATCGACCCGCTGGCGTCGACCTCCCGCATCCTCGACCCGCGGTACGTGGGCCAGGAGCACTACGACGTGGCCACCGAGGTGAAGTCGATCCTGCAGCGCAACAAGGAGCTGCAGGACATCATCGCGATCCTCGGTGTGGACGAGCTCTCCGAGGAGGACAAGACGCTGGTCGCGCGTGCACGCCGGATCCAGCAGTTCCTCTCGCAGAACACCTACATGGCCGAGAAGTTCACCGGTGTGGTCGGCTCGACCGTGCCGCTGAGCGAGACCATCGAGGCGTTCAAGAAGATCGCGGCCGGCGAGTTCGACCACATCGCGGAGCAGGCGTTCTACAACATCGGTGGCCTCGAGGACCTCGAGCGCGAGTGGGCCAGGATCCAGAAGGAGTACGGCGCCTGAGGCACCGTACTCCTGCTGGATCTTTCCCCAGTTGGAGTGTGGCGGCTCCAGATCCGTCACCGGGGACGCCGCCGGCCGGGACACCGGCCCGGCGGCGCCCCGCCCGTACTAATCGAGAGGGAGGCCCTGAGTGGCTGAGCTGAACGTGGACCTCGTGGCCACGGACCGCAAGGTCTGGTCCGGCACGGCCAGGATGGTCGTCGCGCCGTCGGCGGAGGGCGAGGTCGGCATCCTGGCGGGCCACCAGCCGCTGCTCGCCGTGCTGCGGCCCGGTAGGGTCACCGTACGCACGGACGACGGCGTGGCGGTGGAGGCCCAGGTCGACGGCGGGTTCGTCTCCGTCGACGAGAACCTGGTCACGATCGTCGTCGACGAGATCGAGCAGGTCTGAGGGAGGCGGCCGTGCCAGGCGTCGTCTGGATCGCGCTGGCGATCGTTGCCGCGATCGCACTGGTCCTCGGCGTGGGCGCTTCTCGCCTGCACACCTTGTCGCGCCGGGTCGGTTCCTTCTCCTGCAACGCGCGCGCGACCGGGCAGGACTCCTGGACCGCCGGGATCGCGCAGTACGCGGTCGGCCGTATCGAGTGGTGGCGCTGCTGGTCGCTCTCGCCCCGGCCGGCCCGCACCTGGCACCGCGAACGGCTCGAGCTGGTCGGCCGGGAGGAGTTCGACGACGACGGCCCCGAGCACTACCTCGTCCGGTGCCGCTACGACGGCCTGGACTTCGAGCTGGACCTGGACTCGGGTGACTACTTCGGGTTTGCCTCGTGGCTCGAGGCCGCCCCGCCAGGTCGCCGCGACCTGGTCCTGTAAGAGGGTGCGCACCCTCGACCTCTAAGGAGAATCCTTGCGTCTCGTCGTCGCCGACTGTTCCGCCCGCTACACCGGGCGACTCACCGCTCACCTGCCTCTCGCGACACGGCTGATCGTGGTCAAGGCCGACGGGAGCGTGCTGCTGCACTCCGACGGCGGTTCGTACAAGCCGCTGAACTGGATGAGCCCGCCGTGCACGATGACGGAGGCCGTTCCCGGGGCGGACGCGGCGGAACGCGGCGTCGCGCAGGTCTGGACGGTGCAGCACAAGAAGTCCGACGACCGCCTGGAGATCGACCTGCACACCGTGCACCACGACTCCGCCCACGACCTCGGTATCGATCCCGGCCTGGTCAAGGACGGCGTCGAGGCGCATCTCCAGGAGCTGCTCGCGGAGCAGATCGGCCTGCTCGGCGACGGCAGCACCCTGATCCGGCGTGAGTACATGACGGCGATCGGCCCGGTCGACATCCTGGCCCGCGATCCCGCGGGAGCCACCGTGGCGGTCGAGATCAAGCGCCGCGGTGAGATCGACGGCGTCGAGCAGCTCACGCGCTACCTGGAACTCCTGAACCGCGACCCGCTGCTCTCGCCGGTCCGCGGTATCTTCGCCGCCCAGGAGATCAAGCCGCAGGCGCGCGTGCTCGCCACGGATCGCGGCATCACCTGCCTGACGCTGGACTACGACGCCATGCGGGGCGTCGACGACCCGGACTCCCGCCTGTTCTGAGCGAGCGCCCCCGACCGCGCCGTGCGGTTCCTTGCGCCCCCGTGCCGTTCCCGCCGCTCCAGCGCGGGACGAGCGCAAAGGGCGGCATGGTCCACCGGCTCGTACGGCAGGATGGGGGCATGCCGGAGAAGACTTCCATGGTCGTCCTGCGAGGGCGAGTGCTCCTGCCCGAGGCGATGATCGACGACGGCGTCGTGGTCACCCGGGGAGATCGGCTGGCGTTCGTCGGATCGGCCGCCGAAGCCCGCGAGGCCGGCCTCGACGCGCAGCTCGGCCAGGTACCGCCGTCGTACGACTACCTGCTGCCGGGGCTCGTCGACCTGCACAACCACGGCGGGGGAGGCGTCGGATTCCCTGACGCGACCAGCGCCGCCGAGGCGCTGCACGCCGTCCTCGAACACCGGCGGCACGGTACGACGACGATGCTGGCCTCCCTCGTCACGGCCGACCCGGACACCCTCGCGGCACGGGCGGCGATGCTCGCGGATCTCGCCGATGCCGGGGAGATCGCGGGGATCCATGCCGAAGGGCCGTTCCTCTCGTACGAACGTCGCGGCGCGCACAACCCCGCGGACCTGCGCGACGGCGACGCCGCGCTGGTGCGGGACCTGGCGAAGGCCGCGCGGGGGCACCTGGCGACGATGACGGTGGCGCCGGAGATCCCGGGCGTCGCGGGCCCGGGCGGCGCCGCGACGGCCCTCATCGAGATGGGGGCCATCCCGTCGCTCGGCCACACGGACGGCACGACGGAAGCGGCGGAGACGCTGATCTCCCAGGTCGCCGCGGGTCTGCGCCTGGCCGCGGAGGTCGCGGGGACGCTCGGGCACCGCGAGATGACGGCCACGCACCTCTTCAACGGCATGCGCCCGCTGCACCACCGGGCTCCGGGCCCCGTGGCGGCCTGCTTCGCGGCGGCGGCGCGCGGCGACCTCGTCGTCGAGCTCATCGCGGACGGCGTCCATCTCGATCCGGCCACGGTGCGCACGGTGTTCGGGACGGTGGGCGCGGACCAGGTGGCCCTCGTCACGGACGCGATGGCGGCCGCCGGGATGGCGGACGGTTCCTACGACCTGGGCCCGATGTCGGTCACGGTGCGTGACGGCGTCGCCCGCCTCAGCGACCCCGACGACCCCGCCGGCGGTGCGATCGCCGGCGGTACGGCTCACCTGATCGACGTCGTGCGCCACACCGTCGCTGCGGGAGTCCCGCTCCTGGACGCAGTGCGGTCCGCGTCGGCGGTGCCGGCCCGGGTGCTCGGGCTGGACCGGGAACTCGGCACGCTCGCCCGCGGGAGACGCGCGGACGTGCTCGTGGCGGACGAGGGACTGCGGCCACGACGAGTCCTGCGCGGCGGCGCCGAGGTCGAGCGGTAACGCTCGCGGGCGGCGGCGTGCCTGCCCCTGGCGGGCGCGGCCTCGCGGGCGCCGCCACGCGCGTGCCACCTCGCGGTAACACGCCGCTGTTACGGTGCGGGCCATGACGACACGCTTCGAGCCGGGCGCCACCGTGGTACGCCGCGAGATCATGCGCGGCGAGCCGTGGATCGCGATTCCGCAGGTCTGCGTGCACGACGACGGCGACCTGCTCGTGACCTACACGCCGGGCGGCTCACCCTTCGGGTATCCGGAATCGGGGACGTTTCCCGTCGGCCGGCATCCGTGGCTGCTCGGCGGCGCCACGCACTGGCGGGGACACGGCCGTCTCGAACTGCACTGGACGGGCGTCGAGCACTCGATCTTCCTGTTCTGGGCGGGCGACGAGCGCGAGTTCCAGGGCTGGTACTTCAACCTGGAGGACGCCCCGCGGCGCACGCCGATCGGGTTCGACACGCTGGACCACGAGCTCGACGTGTGGTGGGCGGCGGACGCGGAGACCTACGAGTTCAAGGACGTCGAGGAGTTCGAGGCGACGGGGCCCGCGCGCTACCCCGGCCGGATGGCCGGGATCCGGGCCGAGGCGGATCGCATCGCCGGCCTGCTGGACGCGGGCGACCACTGGTGGGACAAGTCCTGGGCGGACTGGACCCCGGACCCGGCGTGGCGCCCGCGCGCCCTCCCCTCGGACTGGACCACGGTCCCGTTCGAGGCGCGCTGACCCCGGTCCGCCTGCCTGGCGCCGGACGCCGACGAGCCATGAGCCTGCTTGCGTTCCGGACCCCTGTGACGCAAGCAGGCTCATGGCCCGGCCACGCTCAGCTCGGCGGAACCTTGAACGTGTCGCGCAGCAGCGGCGCGCCCGCCGACGGGCCGGCCGCCACGTCGTAGGTTCCCAGCTGGATCCGGAGCTCGTCCGCTGTCTCGTCCCAGACCGCGAGCCGGTCCAGGTGCAGCGGGACGACGACGTCGCGGGTCTCGCCCGGGGAGAGCCGTACCCGCGCATGGCCCAGCAGCATCCGGCGCGGGGTCTCGATCGGCGCCTCGGGCAGGCCCAGCGAGTACACCTGGACCAGTTCCTCGGCCGCCCGGTCGGAGTCGTTGCGTACGGTGACTGTCGCCGACCGCGGCTCCCCGGCGCCGAGCCCCTGGGGGCCGGAGACGTCGAACGCCACGTACGCGACGTCCGCGTACCCCAGGCCGTGCCCCAGCCAGAACGCCGGCTCGCCCTCCTGCCATCGGTACGTCTGCCCCTGGGCCCGCACGTCGTAGTCGAACAGGTCGCCCGCCTGCTCACTCGTCGCGGGCCAGGTCTGCGCCAGCCGCCCGTACGGTTCGGTGTCCCCGGACAGCACGTCCACCAGCCCGTGCCCGAGCTCCTGGCCGGCGTGGCACGTCCACACCACGGCCCGCGCGTCGTCGTACGCCTCGTCCAGCACGTAGGGGTACGACGAGACCACCACCAGCACCGATGCCGCGTTCGTGTCCCGCGCTGCCCGCCACAGCGCCCGCATCGGCGCAGGCAGCACCAGCGACGGGCGGTCCTCCGTCTCGCGCCCCAGCAGGTGCGGGTCGCTCCCGACGGCGACGAACACGGCGTCCGCTCCGTTCGCCGCCCGCGCGACGTCGTCGGCCCCGGTGTACAGGGTCCGCCACGCGAAGCGGGTGGCGTCCTCGGGCCGCGTTGCGTCGGCGACGACCACGCCCACGTCGCGCTGGACGCGCAGCCAGCGCCCGCTCCCGACGTGCTGGAGCACCCACGCACCGCCGACGTCGAGCCGCCGGAACGACTCCTGCACCACCCAGCCGCCCACCCGGTCCGCGTCGGCGGTCACGACCCAGCCGGCGGCCGTCAGCAGCCTGCCTGACGCCACGGACCGCAGCGTGAGCAGGCCGTCACCCCAGCCGGTCACGTCGAACCAGGTGTCGAACGTCGCCTCGGAGGCCCGGGCGGTCACTGTCCCGTCGTCGTCCACGGAGATCCACGCCTCCGGGCCGAGTGCCCGCAGGGCCACGCGGTCGGCGCCGGTGACCACGTCGACCCGGGTGCCAGGCCAGCGCTCCCGGACGGCCTCGGCGAGCGTGACCGCGTACGGCGGCGTCCCGGAGTACCAGTCCGTGAGGACCTGATCGGCGTGCGGGCCGACGACGGCGATCCGCGGGGAGGCCTCCGGGTCCTCGGACCTGCCGGGTGCCGCTCCGTCGCGCGCGGCCTCGGACGCGGGCGAGCTCAGGGGGAGCAGCCCGTCGTTGCGCAGCACCACCACGGACTTCGCCGCTCCCTCGCGGGCGAGTGCCCGGTGCTCCGGCAGATCGATCGCCTCGGGCCCGATCACCCGGTACGGGTCGGCGCCGGGGAGTTCCGGATCGTCCAGCTCACCGGTCCGGATCCGCATCTCGAGGAGCCGCAGCGCGGCGGCGTCGACGTCGTCCCGCGTCAGCAGGCCGGTCTCCAGGGCGGTGCGCAGCCGCCCCAGCGTCACGGAGGTATCCCGGTCGTTGTCGGTGAAGGAGTCCACCCCGGCCCGCACCATCGCGGCGTGCCCCGCGGGATGGTCCGGGAACGCGCGCTGCACGGTCACGAGGAAGGTCGGGGCGCCGGCATCGGACACGACGGCGAGCGACCCCGGCGCCGCCTCCCGCAGCCGCGCGATCAGGCCCGCACAGACGTGCGCGGGCACCCCGTTGACGCGGTTGTACGACGGCATCACGGCCCCGGCCGCACCTGCCTCGAGCGGCCCGAGGTAGCAGGGCAGCTCGTACTCGTGCAGGCTGCGCGGATCGAGGTTCGACGACGTCGCCGTGCGGTCCGTCTCGTTCCCGTAGCCCAGGAAGTGCTTCAGCGTCGGCACCGTCTTCCAGACGCGTTCGTCGTCGCCCCGCAGGCCCTCGCAGTACGACGTGGCCAGCGCCGCGACGAGCCACGGCTCCTCGCCGTACCCCTCCTCTCCGCGTCCCCAGGCGGGATGGCGCAGCGGGTTCACCACGGGCGCCCAGACGTTGAGGCTCACCGCCGGGTCCGCGGCGTGCTTCGCCCGGACCTCGGTCGACACCGCGTCGCCGATCCGCCGGAGCAGGTCGGCATCCCACGTGGCACCGAGGCCCACGGGCTGGGGGAACACGGTCGCGGTGCCCAGCCACGCCAGGCCGTGCAGGGCCTCGGTGCCGGTGTGGAAGGCAGGGATCCCGAGCCGGTCGACAGGCGGCTGGTGCTGGTGCAGGAGCGCGAGGCGCTCGTCGGGCGTGAGCCGGTCCAGCAGGTCGCGTGCGCGGTCGGGGAGGGCAGGACGGGGGTCGCGGAACAGGGGCGAGGCAGACACGACGTCGTGTTCCTTCCACTCGAATCGGTTCAACGGCGAGGATACTCGCAAGCATTGATATGTCACGCCCCATTGCCCTATCGTCAGCGATAACGACTCGTTGAAGCGCTTCGACGACATGGTAGCGGGAAACGGTTGCCGCTACTGTCGTCGGGCGCCGGCCACAGTGCAGTGCGTCGCTCACGAAGGAGTGAATTCCATGTCCCATAACCCCCTGACCGCGGCATCGACCGCCGTCGTCCCCGTGAACCGCCGGTCCTTCCTCGGCCTCGTCGCGTTGGGAGCGGGCGCCGTTGGCGTCCCGTCCTTGCTCACGGCCTGCTCGACCGGACCGGCAGGGCCGACCGAGGGCGGAGGTGTCGTGAGTTCCGGTGTTCTGCCCACCTACGTCCCGGTCGAGTACGTGACGCCGGACTTCCCGGGCGTGAACGGCTCGACCGCGGGCTACACCTCGATCCCGCAGGAGCTCGTCACCGCGTTCGAGACGCCACCGGGGGCAGGCGGGACCTACACGGCGATGACCCCGCTGTGGAGCGCGATCCCCAAGATCGACGGCAACCCGTACTTCGAGGCGGTCAGCGCGGCGATGGGCACCACCATCGACTTCCAGATCTCGGACGGCAACACCTACGGCGACAAGCTCGCCGCCGTTCTCGCCTCGGAGAGGGACGTGCCCGACTGGGTCTGCATTCCGACCTGGAACGTCCCCCCGCGGTTCAGCCAGGCCGTCGACGCGCTGTTCGAGGACCTCACGCCGTACCTGTCCGGCGACAACATCACGAAGTACAAGAACCTGGCGAACCTCCCCACGGACGCCTGGCGGTACTCCGTCTTCAACGACAAGCTCTACGGCCTGCCCTTCCCCGGCGGGCTGATCGCCAACGCGACCTTCCACCGGGCCGACATCTTCGCCGAGCTCGGTATCACCGAGCAGCCCAGGGACGCCGACGAGTTCATCGAGCTCGCCAAGGAACTGACGGACCCGGACAAGAACCGCTGGGGCTCGGCCGACCAGTGGATCGCGGCGAACATGATGTTCGCGGTGCCGCCGACGGACAACTGGAAGCTCGCCGACGACGGCTCGCTGATCAGCCGGATGGAGTCCGAGGAGTACCGCGCGGCGCTGGACTGGCAGACGCGGTTGTACAAGTCGGGCGCGGTGCATCCCGACGCCGTGGCCGACAAGCCCGAGCAGATCAAGCCCCTGTTCGAGTCCGGCCAGATCGTGATCAGCACGGACGGCGTCGGCGGCTGGCACGAGTCGCTGGGCCGGGTGCTCCCCAGCAACCCGGACTTCGACCCGCAGCCGTTCGCCCCGATCGCGCACGACGGCGGCACCCCGCGGCTGTGGAAGGGCTCACCGGCGAGCATCTTCTCCTTCCTCAAGAAGCGCGAGAACAAGGCCGAGATCGAGGAGCTGCTCGCCGCTGCCGACTTCCTCGCCTCGCCGTTCGGTACCGCGGAGTACCAGCTCATCAACTACGGCGTCGAGGGCGACCACTACACCCTGGACGAGAACGGCCTCCCGGTGGCCACCGAGGCCGCCGCCACCGAGGTGGCGCAGTCGTACATCTTCCTCGTGGACCCGCCCGTGGTGAACACCAAGGTGCAGTACCCGGGCTACGTCGAGGACTACTGCACGTGGATGGCCGACGCGGCGCAGTACGTCGAGGAGCCCTTGTTCTTCGGCACACAGATCTCCGAGCCGCAGCAGTACGCGTCGCTGAAGACGCCGTTCGAGGACCTGGAGAAGGACATCGCGCGCGGCCGCAAGACCCTCGCCGACCTCGACGAGGCCATCGAGACCTGGCGGTCGTCCGGCGGTGAGGAACTGCGCGCGTTCTACCAGGACATCCTGGACGAGCAATGAGCGTGCACGTGGAGTCCCGCGAGGGACCTCCGGGGACGACGGCGGACGGCGGGCGCGGATCGCGCAGGCCACCCGCCCCGCCGTCGTCGGCCCCGGGAAAGCGCCGGAAGCTCACCCTCCGCACGCGGCTGCGCCGCGACGGGGCGCTGCTGCTGATGGTGCTGCCGGCGGTGGGCCTGCTCGCGGTGTTCGCGTACGTGCCGATGCTCGGCAACATCATCGCGTGGCAGGACTACTCGCCCTACACGGGGTTCCTGAACAGCCCGTTCGTGGGCTGGTGGAACTTCGAGCGGGTGTTCACCAACCCGTTGTTCCTCGACGCGGTCGCCAACACGCTGATCATCTCGGCGTTCCAGATCGTGCTGTTCTTCCCGGTCCCGATCGTGCTGGCCCTGCTGCTGCACAGCGTGCTGTCGCCGGCCGTGCGGACCACGATCCAGTCGATCGTGTACCTGCCGCACTTCTTCTCCTGGGTGATCGTCGTGACGATCTTCCAGCAGATCTTCGGCGGCGCGGGGTTCGTGGCCGGACAGCTGCGGGAGGCGGGGCTCACCGGGTTCGACCTCATGACGAATCCCGACACCTTCTATCTGCTGATCACCGCCCAGGCGGTCTGGAAGGACGCCGGGTGGGGGATCATCATCTTCCTCGCGGCCCTCAGCACGGTGAACCCGAACCTGTACGAGGCGGCGGTGGTCGACGGCGCCGGACGGTGGCGGCGCATGTGGCATGTCACGCTGCCCGCACTGCGACCGGTGATCGTGCTGCTGCTCATCCTGCGGCTGGGCGACTCGCTCACGGTGGGCTTCGAACAGCTCATCCTGCAGCGCAACGCGGTGGGCGTGGGCGTGTCGGAGGTGCTCGACACCTTCGTCTACTACCAGGGCGTCGTCAACGGCGACTGGGCGTTCGCGGCGGCGGCCGGTCTGGTCAAGGGCATCGTGTCGCTGGTGCTGGTGCTGGCCGCGAACCGGGTGGCGCATGTTTTCGGGGAATCGGGGGTGTATCAGCGTGCTGAGCGCTAGTTCGTACCGGAAGATCCTGCGGGGCAAGAACCGGCCCGTCTGGGAGGAGGGCCCGAACCCGGCGGGGCTCGTGGTCAAGGCTCTGGTGCTGCTGGCCGTCGTCGCGGCCGTGCTGTTCCCGCTGTACACGATCGTGCTGACGAGCTTGTCGTCACAGGCCGACGTCACGCGGTCCGGCGGGCTCGTGACCGTGCCCGGGACGCTGTCCCTGGCCGCGTACGAGCAGATCCTGTCCGGGGGGATCGTGACGCAGGCGACGATGGTGTCCATCGGGGTGACGACGGTCGGCACGGTGCTGTCGACCGCGGTCTCGATCCTCGCGGCCTACGGGATGAGCCGGCCGGGGTCGCTGTGGCACCGGCAGATCCTGTTCGTCTTCCTCATCACGATGTTCTTCGGCGCCGGGATGATCCCTACGTATCTGCTGGTGAGCGGTCTCGGATTGATCGACTCGTTGTGGTCGCTGATCCTGCCGACGGCGGTCTCGGCGTTCAACGTGCTGATCCTGCGGGCGTTCTTCATGGGGATCGACCGCGAGATCCTCGACGCCGCGCGCGTCGACGGGGCGAGCGACTGGCTGGTCCTGGGGAAGATCGTGCTGCCGATGTCGAAGGCGGCGGTCGCCGTCATCGCCCTGTTCTACGGGGTGGCGTACTGGAACGCGTTCTTCAACGCGATGCTGTACATCAACGACAACGCCAAGTGGCCGCTGCAGCTCGTGCTGCGCTCCTACGTGCTGCAGGGCGTGACGCTGCCCGGCAGCGGGACCGGTCAGATCGACGTCGACGACGGCGCCGTGACGGGCCTGCCCGTGAAGATGGCCGTACTGGTGCTGGCCGTGATCCCGGTGCTGATCGTGTACCCGTTCGTGCAGCGGCACTTCACGAAGGGGGTGATCCTGGGCGCGATCAAGGGGTAGACGGCGATGTGTGGCCGGGCGGGACGCCGGGAGGTGCGCATGCCGTCCGTCTGCCTCCGGGCCGGGATGTTCGGACGTTCCGTCGTGAACGCTCGGACGCGTCTCACGGCGGCGGGTGGAGCGCGCCGTGGCTCGCCGTCAGACGTCGGCGGCGGGGCCGGGTGCCGAACTCTCCCGCTCGGTGAGCACGGGGGCGAGCAGCCGTGTCTCGGACGGCTGCTCACCCCCGAGCCGGGCCATCACCATGTCGACGGCCACCCTGCCGATGTCCTCGGCAGGCAGGTCGATGCTGGTCATGGGAATGCGCTGGGAGAGAGCCACGTCCGTGGGGCACACGGCGATCACGGAGAGGTCGGCACCGACGGTGATACCGCGATCGGCGAGGCGGGACAGCACGTGGGGGAGCGCGCCCTCATTGTGCACGATGATTCCCGAGGTGTCGGGCGCGGTCGCCAGCAGGGTGTCCACGGCGGACGCGGCTCCCGACGGCGAGGAGTCGCACGCCTCCACCGTGACGGTCACGTCGGAGGCCTTGGCCTGGCTCCGCAGCCCGCGCATCAGCCGGTCGGCGTACGACGTGTGTCGCCGCAGCACCTCCGGAGGGGAGCCGATGAGCGCGGCATCGGTGTGTCCCGTCGCCGCGAGGTGCCGGACGGCGAGCCGGCCGGCGCTTTCGAAGTCGAGGTCGACGCAGCTGAGCCCCTCCGGATCCTCCGGTAGACCGATGAGCACGGTCGGCTGCTTGGCTGCGGCCACCACGGGCACACGGGGATCATCCGCCTCGATGTCCATCATGACCAGGGCGTCGACCATGGAACCACCGATCACGCGGTCGAGGCCGCTCACGTCGTCCTGGGTGAGCAGGAGCACGTCATGGTCGAAATCGCGCGCGCGGGTGACCACACCGGTGACGAACTGCATGATGACCGGCACGTTCACACCGACGCGCAGGGGCGCCATCAGTGCGATGACGTTGGTGCGGGCCGAGGCAAGGGCGCGTGCCCCGGCGTGCGGCCGGTAGCCGAGCTTCTCGATCGCGCGCTCGACGCGCGCACGCGTGGGCGTGGAGATGGGCCGCTTGCCCGACAGCACGTAGGACACGGTCGAGGCCGAGACCCCCGCCGCCTGGGCGACGTCGTCGATCGTTACCACGGTCTTCCTCTCGGTCCGGTCCGCAAGACCTGGTGCGGGTGGCAGGCGGCACGGTGGGCGCGTGCCGGAGATCAGTGTGCCCCATGCTAGGGAAGCGCTTCGATGAAATGTAGCTCAGTCGGCCGCAGATGAGAACTGGACACGAGTAGCTGCCTGGCGCTAGGTTGTTGAATCGCTTCGACGATCGAGGCTTCGACGAACCTGACACAGCTGTCCGGACGGGAGGGTGACGGTGCCGACTACCCAGAGTTTCGCCGCACGGGTGGCCAAGGGCGGCATCTGCTTCGGCGGGGACTACAACCCGGAGCAGTGGCCGCGCGAGGTGTGGCGCGAGGACGCACGCCTCATGCGGCGGGCCGGCGTCAACCTCGTGACAGTCGGCGTCTTCAGCTGGGCGATGTACGAGCCCACGCCCGGTGCACGCGAGTTCGGATGGATGGACGAGGTGCTCGACGTGCTCCACGAGCACGGGATCGGCGTGGACCTGGCCACTCCCACGGCCTCACCACCGGCCTGGCTGGGCGTGCACCACCCCGAGACCCTGCCCGTGGACGCCGACGGGGTGCGGCTCGTGGCCGGCTCCCGGAACCACTTCAGCCCGGCCTCGCAGGTGTACCGCGACGCCGCGCTCGCCATCACCCGCGATCTCGCCGAGCGGTACGCGACCCACCCGGCGGTGCGGATGTGGCACGTCGGCAACGAGCTGGGCCAGGTCTGCCACGGGGACGAGGCCGCGGTGCGGTTCCGCGCCTGGCTGCGCGCCCGGTACGGCGACATCGACGGTCTCAACGACGCGTGGGGCACCACCTTCTGGTCGCAGCGCTACGCCACGTTCGACGAGATCCTGCCGCCGCGCCGCATGCCCTACCACCCCAACCCGACACAGTCGCTGGACTGGCGCCGGTACTCGTCCGACCTCCTTCTGGACATCTACCGCGAGCAGCGCGACGCGATCCGCACCGCCGGTGCCGCCCACCCCGTCACGACCAACTTCATGGGGTTCTTCCCGCTCGCGGACTACGCGTCCTGGGCCGGCGAACTCGACGTCGTCGCCGACGACGCCTATCCGGACCCGGCGGACCCGCACGCCCCGTCGTCGTCGGCGCTGCAGCAGGACCTCATGCGCTCGCTGCGCCGGGGTGAGCCGTGGATGCTCATGGAGCAGGCCGCCGGCGCGGTGAGCTGGCGGCCGCACAACCTGCCCAAGTCGCCCGCGCGCTCGCGGCTGGAGTCGCTGCAGGCGGTGGCCCGGGGCGCGGACGGCATCTGCTTCTTCCAATGGCGAGCCTCGCGCGCCGGAGCCGAGCGCTTCCACTCCGCGATGCTTCCCCATGCGGGCCCCGACACCTTGGTCCACCAAGGGATCCGCCGGCTCGGCGCCGACCTCGCGCGCCTGCGGCCCGTCACGGGCGGGCGAGTCCCCTCCCGGGTGGCGCTGCTCTGGGACTGGCCGTCCTGGTGGGCCGCCACGGAGGCGGCCCGGCCGACTGACCGCCTCGACCCCGTCGAGCAACTCCGCGCGTGGCACCGCGTCCTGTGGACCGACGGCGTCGCGGCCGACATCGTCAGCCCCGGGACCGACGTGACCGGGTACGACGTCGTGCTGGCCCCCAACCTCTACCTCCTGGAGCCGGCCGCCGCCGCCCGCCTGACCGAAGCGGTGGAACGCGGCGCGCACCTCGTCGTCGGACCGTTCAGCGGAGTCGCCGACGCGAACGCCCAGATACTTCCGGACCGCTTCCCCGCGCTCCTCGCCGACCTGCTCGGCGTGAGCGGCGAGGAGTGGACACCGCTGCCGGACGACGGCGTGGCCCTGGAGCCCTCGGGCAACGCCACCGTCCTGGGCGAACGCCTCCGCGCCGACGGCGCCGACGTGCTCGCCACGTTCGCCTCCGGCCATCTCGCGGGCGGCCCCGCCGTCACGCGGCACACGCTGCCGGCCGCGGGCGCGCCCCGCCCCGGCACCGCCTGGTACCTCGGCACCGTGCCCGACGACGACACGCTCGCCGCCGTCCTGCGCGCGGCCGTCGAGGAGGCGGGCGTCCGTCCCGTGCTGCCCGGCCTGGCCGACATCAACGCGGACCGCGCCCCCGGCGACGAGGTCGAGGCCGTGCGCCGCGGCGACGTCCTGTTCCTGCTCAACCACTCCGGCGAACCGGTGCGCCTCGACGTACCGGGGACCTGGACCGACCTGCTCACCGACACGCCCGTGTCGGGCGAGCTGGCCCTGGAACCGACCGACGCGGTGGCGCTGCTGCCGGCCGACGTCGGGCACTGAGCCCTCCCCGGGCTCTGCGAAACAAGGAGAAATTCCATGCACCACAAGCGAACGACGACCCTGGTGGGGACCGCCCTGGCGGGTGCCCTGGTGCTGGCCGGCTGCACCGGCCAGACCGGAGGCGGCGGCGACACGGACGACAGCACGCTGACCATCTGGCACTACGAGAACGACGACTCGGCGATGGGCCAGGCGTGGGCCGAGGCCATCCGGATCTTCGAGGAGGAGAACCCGGACGTCACCGTCGACGTCGAGAAGCAGACGTTCGAGCAGATCCAGAAGAACGCCAAGATCGTCCTCACCGGCGACGACGTGCCCGACGTCATGGAGTTCAACAAGGGCAACGCGACCGCGGGCCAGCTCGCGGCCCAGGGCCTCCTTGCCCCGCTCACCGACCAGGCCGCCGAGCGCGGATGGGACGAGACGCTGACCGGCTCGCTGGCGACCACCGCCAGGTACGACGAGCAGGGGCTCATGGGCTCCGGCGAGTGGTACGGGGTGCCGAACTACGGCGAGTTCGTCGGCGTCTACTACAACAAGGAGATGTTCGCCGAGCACGGCCTCGAGGAGCCGACCACCCTCGAGGAGTTCGAGGACGTGCTGGCCGCCTTCGAGAAGGAGGGCATCACGCCGCTCGCCGAGGCCGGGGCCGAGTACCCGCTGGGCCAGCTCTGGTACGAGCTCGTGCTCGCCTACGGCGACCGGGACCTGGTGGACGACTACCAGCTCTTCGCGAACGACGTCGATTTCCACGGCGACGCGATGACGCAGGCCACCGAAAAGCTGGACGAGTGGATCGACAAGGGCTACATCGCGTCCGACTCCGCGGCGCTCACCGCCGAGGACATGGGCGTCTCGTTCATCGACGGCACCTACCCGATCATGGTCAGCGGCTCCTGGTGGTTCGGCCGCCTCGCGGCCGAGGTCCAGGCGGACTGGGGCCAGTTCAACTTCCCCGGCAGCGACCTGCACGCGGGGTCGTCCGGCAACCTCTGGGTCGTCCCGGCGAACGCGGACTCCCCGAGCCTGGCCGAGGAGTTCATCGACATCACGCTCCGCCCCGAGGTCCAGAACGTGCTGGCCACCGAAGGCGGCCTGCCCGTGGCGGGCGACGCGTCCGTCATCGACGACGAGCGCACCCGCGAGCTCACCGAGAACTTCCAGGCGATCCTGGACGACGACGGCCTCGCGTACTACCCCGACTGGCCCGTGCCCGGCTACTACGACGTGATCGTCAGCCAGTTGCAGTCCCTGGTCAACCGGTCCAAGACCCCGAGCGAGGTGCTGGACGGGCTGCAGAACGCGTACGACGAGGGCAAGGCCGACCTGCTCGATGGCTGACACGACCCTGACGGCACGGCGCTCGCGGGCCCAGCGGCGCCCGCGAGCACCGCGCCGCGCCCGGGCGGCCTGGGTGGGCTACCTGCCCTACCTGCTGCCCGGCGCGGTCGCGTTCGCCGTGGTGATCGGCTACCCGCTGCTCACGAACGTGTACTTCAGCCTGTTCCGCTGGCGCGGTGGTATGGCGCCGCTGCGCTGGAACGGGCTGGGCAACTACGTCGACCTGATGGGCGACGACCAGTTCTGGACCTCCTTCGGCAACTCCGTGGCCATGATCGTCGCGATGGTGCTCGTGCCCACCCTCCTCGGGCTGCTGCTCGCGGCGGTGCTGTTCGACTACCTCGGCCGACGCTTCGGCGAGCGGGTCTCGTCGGTGCTGCGGGCCACCTACTACCTGCCGCAGATCCTGCCCGTCGCCGTCGCCGGCGTGCTGTGGAACTGGATCCTGAACTCCCAGACCGGTGCGCTCAACGAGATCCTGCGCGGCATGGGCGTCGGCACGCCGCCCAACTGGCTCGGCGACCCCGCCACCGCACTGCCGTCCGTGATGCTCGTGCTGATCTGGATCCAGATCGGCTACCCCGTGGTCATCTTCATGGCCGCGCTGCAGCGCGTCGACCCGGAGCTCTACGAGGCCGCAGAGCTCGACGGTGCCGGCTGGTGGCACCGGTTCCGGGCCATCACCGTGCCCCAGATCCAGCCCGAAACCTTCGTGGTCACCCTGACCTGCACGGTGGCGGCCCTCAAGGTGTTCGCGCCCATCTACGTGCTGACGCGCGGCGGCCCGGAGAGCTCGACCCTGGTGCCGAGCTACTACTCCTACCTGAACTTCTTCGACAAGTCCCACGTCGGGTACGGGGCCGCGATCGCCACGGTGCTCACGCTCGTGATCGTCGTGGTCGCCGTGATCATCCTCGGCCTGCAGAGCCGGGCGGAACGACGCGAGCGAGAGGGGATCTGACATGGCTGTCGCCACACCCGTGCGCCTGCAGCGCGCGCACAGCGGCGGGACCGACTCCCGCTACAGGCGGGGGATCGGCCGCTGGCTCGTCCTGGCCGCGGCCGTCCTCGTGGGGCTCGTGATCCTCGCGCCGTTCGGCATCATGCTGCTCAACGCGCTCAAGTCGCCGCAGGACTACTCGGCGAACGGTCCCCTGTCCCTGCCGTCGAGCATCTACCTCGACGGGGTGCTCGCCTTCTGGGAACGCACCGAGTTCCCGGTCAAGCTGTGGAACTCCGTGTTCATCTCGGCCGTCGTGGCGGTGCTGGGCGCCCTGCTGTCGCTGCTCAACGCCTACGCGATCGGCATCGGCCGGGTGAAGGGCCGGATGTGGATCGTCACGCTGTTCCTGCTCGCGAACATGCTGCCGCAGGAGGCCCTGATCTACCCCCTGTTCACGATGGCGCAGTCCGTCGGCCTGTCGAACTCGCAGTGGTCGGTCATCATCATCTTCACCGTCATCCAGTCCGCGTTCGGCACCTACCTGCTCTCCTCCGTGCTGGGCACGTTCCCGCCGGCGCTCCTGGAGGCCGCGGCCCTCGACGGCGCGAGCCGGTGGCGCATCCTCTGGCAGGTCGTGTTCCCGATCATGCGGCCGACCCTCTCGGTGCTGATGATCTTCTTCTTCATCTGGACCTGGAACGAGTTCTTCATCCCCCTGGTCATGCTGACCACCAACGACACCCAGACCATCCCGATCGCGCTGGCCTCCCTGCAGGGCGACCGGATGATGGACGCCCCCACCATCAACGCGGGGACGCTCGTCTCCCTCGTGCCCGCCGTGGTGTTCTTCCTCATCTTCCAGCGCACTCTGACTCGGGGCGTGACCGCTGGGGCGGTCAAGTGACCGCCCTCAGCCCGCTGGACCACGACCCCGACCAGGATCAAGCGAGGTATCAGGCATGAGATTCACCGACGGCTACTGGCAGCTGCGACCCGGCGTCGACATGCTCCGTCCCCGGGACATCGACGCGGTGGAGGCGGGCGACGACACCCTGACGGTGTACGCGCCCACCATGCCGATCACCAAGCGTGGCGACACGCTGAACCTCCCGGTCGTGACCGTGACGTTCGACGCCCCGGCCGACGGCGTGATCGGCGTGCGCATCGAGCACCACCAGGGCCGCCGCGACCCCGGGCCGCACTTCGCGCTCCACAGGGAGCCCGGCGTGGTCAAGGCCACCACGCCCGCAGCCCTCGGGGAGGGCCCCGCCGAGTTCACGTCGGGCGGTCTCACCGCCCGGATCGCCACCGACGGCCCGTGGCAGGTCGACTTCGTGGCCGACGGCGAGGTCCTCACCTCGTCGACGGCACGCAGCATCGGAATCGCCACCACGCCCGAGGGCGACTTCGTGCACGAACAGCTCGCGCTCGGCGTCGGCGAGCACGTCTACGGGCTCGGCGAGAGGTTCGGCGCGTTCGTGAAGAACGGCCAGAGCGTCGACATCTGGAACGAGGACGGCGGCACCTCGAGCGAGCAGGCCTACAAGAACGTGCCGTTCTACCTCACCGACCGCGGCTACGGCGTGTTCGTGGCCCACCCCGAGCGGGTCTCGTTCGAGGTGGGGTCCGAGGCGGTCAGCCGCACCCAGTTCTCGGTGGCGGGTCAGACGCTCCAGTACTACGTGATCCACGGGCCGACGCCCGCCGACATCCTGCGGCGCTACACGGCCCTGACGGGACGCCCCGCCCCCCTCCCGGCCTGGTCCTCGGGCCTGTGGCTCTCGACCTCGTTCACCACGAGCTACGACGAGGCCACCGTCACCAGCTTCATCGACGGCATGGCCGAACGGGACATCCCGCTGTCGGTGTTCCACTTCGACTGCTTCTGGATGCGCCAGTTCCACTGGTGCGACTTCGTGTGGGACCCGGCAACGTTCCCCGACCCCGAGGGCATGCTGGCCCGGCTGCACGGCCGCGGGCTGAAGGTCTGCGTCTGGATCAACCCGTACATCGCCCAGCGCTCCCACCTGTTCCGCGAGGGAGCCGAGAAGGGCTACCTGGTCACCACGGCCGACGGCGACGTCTGGCAGTGGGACAAGTGGCAGGCCGGCATGGGGCTGGTCGACTTCACCAACCCCGAGGCCACCGCCTGGTACCAGGACAAGCTGCGAGTCCTCCTGGACCAGGGCGTCGACTGCTTCAAGACCGACTTCGGCGAGCGCATCCCCACCGACGTCGTCTGGCACGACGGGTCCGACCCGCAGCGCATGCACAACTACTACGCCTACCTGTACAACAAGGCGGTCTTCGAACTGCTCGAAGAGGAACGAGGACACGGGGACGCCGTCGTGTTCGCGCGGTCGGCGACCGCCGGCACCCAGTCCTTTCCCGTGCACTGGGGCGGCGACAGCGAGTCCACGTTCGTCTCCATGGCGGAGTCGTTGCGCGGCGGCCTGTCGCTATCGCTGTCGGGGTTCGGCTACTGGAGCCACGACATCGGCGGCTTCGAGGGCACACCCGACCCGGCGGTCTTCAAGCGCTGGACCGCGTTCGGCCTGCTCTCCTCGCACTCACGCCTGCACGGCTCCGGCTCCTACCGCGTGCCCTGGGCGTTCGACGACGAGGCCGTCGACGTCGTGCGCCGCTTCACCCGGCTCAAGCTCTCCCTCATGCCGTACCTCGGCCAGGCTGCTGCCGAGGTGGAGAGCGCAGGCACACCGGTCATGCGCCCGATGATCCTGGAGTTCCCGCACGACCCCGCGGCCTCCACCGTCGACACCCAGTACATGCTCGGGCGCGACCTGCTCGTGGCCCCCGTGTTCAGCGCCGAGGGCCGGGTGAGCTACTACCTCCCCGAGGGCGAGTGGACCAGGCTGCTCCCGTCGCTCCTCGTCGGCGGCACCCAGGCGACGAGCGACGGAACGGTCCGCGGGTCCCGGTGGATCGCCGAGGAGCACGGGTTCGACTCGCTGCCCCTGCTCGCACGGCCGGGTTCGGTGATCCCGGTGGGCGCTCGCGACGACCGGCCCGACTACACCTGGGCCGAGGGCGTCACCCTGCACTGCTTCGAGCTTCCCGACGGGTACGAGCGCGACGTCGTCGTGCCCGGCGGGACGGGGGAATCCGCGGCGTTCACGGTGCGCCGGGACGGCGACACGGTGCGCGTGAGCACCGGCGACGCACCGGCGGGGTGGGGCGTCGAGGTCGCCGGGCGCGCCGCACGGGCCGACGGCCCTGGCGAGGTGGTGATCGACCTCGCCGCGTGACCGCCGGGCGTGCGTCCGCTACCCGGCCGGTGCGTCCAGGTCCGTGCCACCGCGCAGCACGGCGGCGCCGGCCGGGGCGCCCGCCGGATGCGGTGGCTCGGCGGGCACGTGCAAGGATGCCGGACGCACGACGACGTCGTACCGGGTGCCGAGCTCGGTGCGCGCCGAGTACGCCGCGTCCGTGCGCAGATACGTGACCTCCGCCGTGGTCAGCGCCGCGTCGACCGCGGCGGCCAGGGCTGCTTCCACTGCTGACATTCCGTGCACCTCCATACCTTTTGTCGTAAGCATGTTCGATTCTATCCTCACACCTCCATCCCCGCCACCCGGTTTCGCATCCCGGCGGTCGCGGGTGACGATAGACCGGGAGCCCGACATCGACGACGGCGATACCCGGCACCGACGACGTAGTCCGACATCGATTTCACGGAGAGAAACATGGCGACACCGAGCGACGCCCGCACCTTCCCCGACGACTTCACCTGGGGATCCGCCACGGCGTCCTACCAGATCGAGGGCGGCGCGACGGAGGGCGGCCGCGGCCCCTCGATCTGGGACACGTTCTCCCGCACCCCGGGCAAGACCCTGAACGGCGACACGGGGGACGTGGCCGACGACCACTTCCACCGGTGGCGCGAGGACGTGCGGCACATCGAGGACCTCGGCCTCGACGCCTACCGGCTCTCGATCGCGTGGCCGCGCGTCCAGCCGGGCGGCAGCGGCGACTTCAACCCCGAGGGGATCCGGTTCTACTCGGACCTGATCGATGCGCTGCTGGCGGCCGGGGTCAAGCCGGTGGTCACCCTGTACCACTGGGACCTGCCGCAGGAGCTCGAGGACGCCGGCGGCTGGACGAACCGCGCGACCGCCGAGGCGTTCGCCCTCTACGCCCGCCGGATGGCCGAGGAACTCGGCGACCGGGTCGACGTCTGGACCACGCTGAACGAGCCCTGGTGCACGGCGCTCCTCGGCTACGGCTCCGGCGTCCACGCCCCGGGCATCAGCGACCCGGTCGCGGCCCTGACGGCGATCCACCACCTGAACCTCGCCCACGGGCTGGCGGTCCGGGAGATCCGCGACGTCCTCGGTGCGGCGGCGAAGGTGTCGATCACGCTGAACCTGCATGTCGTGCGCCCTGACGACCCGTCGTCGGACGCCGACCTCGACGCCAAGCGCAAGGCGGACGAGATCGCCAACGAGTCGTTCCTCGGTCCCCTCCTGGAGGGTGCCTACCCGGCCGGGCTGCGGGCGCGTACCGCCTCGCTCACCGACTGGTCGTTCGTGCGTGACGGCGACCTGGAGATCACGCGGCAGCCTCTCACCCTGCTCGGGGTGAACTACTACTCCACCGCGCGGGTGCGTGCCTGGTCGGGCGAGGGCGAGCGGCAGCAGGCCGACGGGCACAAGGACTCCGCGGGCAGCCCGTGGATCGGTGCCGAGGACGTCGAGTTCCTGCCCCAGCCCGGCCCGTGGACGGCGATGGGCTGGAACATCGAGCCGGCCAGCCTCACCGACCTGCTCGTCGAGCTGCACGAGCGGTACCCGGGCCTGCCGCTCATGGTCACCGAGAACGGCGCGGCGTTCGACGACGAGGTCACCGTCGCGGGTGGCGTCGCGCGCGTGCACGACCCGCTTCGCGTGCAGTACCTGCACGACCACGTCGAGGCGCTCGGGCAGGCCCGCGACAAGGGCGTGGACGTGCGCGGCTACTTCGCGTGGTCGCTCCTGGACAACTTCGAGTGGGCCTACGGCTACGACCGCCGCTTCGGCATCATCCGGGTCGACTACGACACCCAGGAGCGCATCTGGAAGGACTCCGCCCACTGGTACCGCCGCCTCGTGGATACGGGCACGCTGCCCGCGGTCACGGACGTCGAACCCCGGTAGGGCGGCGGCCCCATCCTCCGCCGCGCCGCCCCGCCCCCGCGGAGACTGCGCCCCCCGCGGCCAGTCGCGGTCGCCCGCGCGCGACCACGCCATTCTGTGCGGTGAGAACGCTCACACCGCACAGAATGGCGTGGTCGCGCGCAAATGACGTGGTCGGCGCCGGCGGCGGACCAGCGGCGGCAGGCGGGGACCGGCGGTGGGCCGGCGGGGACCGGCGGTGGGCCAGCGGCGGCAGGCGGGGACCGGCGGGGGCCGGCGGTGGTGTTGCCGGATCACGGTGCTGCGCGCCAGGGGCGCGTGAGACACGCCCAAGGGGGTGCGACACGCCGCGAGTTCAACTCGGGTTCGTGCGATGTTGGTGGGCGGTTAGTCCTTTTTGAGGGCTGGCTCCCGGCGCTCCGGACACTGCCCGACGACGGTCCGCGCGGGCCCTTCGCGAGGGTCGCCGAGGGTCCGGCGTGTCGCTCTTCGGGGGGCGCGTGACGGGCGCGGACGGGCGCCTCCCGAGGTGTCCCGGACGAGCCTCCGGCGACCTGTCGGACACCCGTGGCAGCATGGTCCGCGGGCGGGATCCGGCGATCGGGTGTACACCCCGCAGGGGTTCGTGGCGGGTGTCGACCACAAGATGTCGTTGTCGAGCGAGCGTCAGACACTAGGTGTAGTGTTTTCCGTAGCGGAGAGATCTGACTCCGCGTAAACCACATCGGTGTAGTTCCACCGATGTTCTTCGAGGTCAACGGCATCCCAGGGGAGGGGCGGACATGAGCGTCACCGTCTACAGCAAGCCGGCGTGCGTCCAGTGCGACGCAACGTACCGCGCACTCGACCGCAAGGGCATCGAGTACTCGGTCGTCGACATCACACAGGACACCGCCGCGCTCGAGATGGTCCGCGGCCTCGGGTACCTCCAGGCACCCGTCGTGGTGGCGGGCGACGCCCACTGGTCGGGCTTCCGCCCGGACCGGATCATGGAGCTCGCCGCCGCCCGGACGGTCGTCGCCTGACAGCCCGCGACAGCAGGGTCGGAGCCATGGGATCCCTGGTCTACTTCTCCAGCGTCTCGGAGAACACGCACCGGTTCGTCCAGCGCCTCGGGCTCGAGGAGCTGGGTATCCCGGTGCGCCGGATCCCGCTGCGGCCGGCCGACGGGTTCCTGCGGGTCGACGAGCCGTACGTCCTGGTGGTTCCCACCTACGGCGGGGGCAACGAGGGCGGCTCGGTCCCGCGGCAGGTTCGTAAATTCCTGAACGACAAGGGCAACCGGTCGTTCATCCGCGGCGTCATCGCCGCGGGCAACACCAACTTCGGGGCTGCGTACTGCATCGCCGGGGACATCATCGCTGCCAAGTGCGACGTCCCGTACCTGTACGCCTTCGAGCTCCTGGGCACAGCGCAGGACGTCACACGCGTCCGCAACGGATTGGCACGATTTTGGCAACAGCAACCACAGAACCAGCCACGGCAGGTACCGCTCTCGGCGTGAGCGCGGTGACGCCGGAGGACATCCAGCCCGACTTCCACGCGCTCAACGCGATGCTGAACCTGTACGGCGCGGACGGGAAGATCCAGTTCGACAAGGACCGTGAGGCGGCCCGGCAGTACTTCCTGCAGCACGTCCTGCCGAACACCGTCCAGTTCGAGACGCTGGAGGCGAAGCTCGACCATCTCGTCGAGAACAAGTACTACGACCCCGAGGTGCTCGGGAAGTACTCGCGGGCATTCGTCAAGACCTTGTTCCAGCGGGCGTACAGCAAGGACTTCCGGTTCGAGACGTTCCTCGGCGCCTTCAAGTACTACACGTCCTACACGCTCAAGACGTTCGACGGGACGAAGTACCTCGAGCGTTTCGAGGACCGCGTGTCCATGGTCGCCCTCGGCCTGGCCGACGGCGACGAGGCCCTCGCCGAGCGCATCGTCGACGAGGTGATCGCGGGACGGTTCCAGCCGGCCACGCCGACGTTCCTCAACGTGGGTAAAGCGCAGCGCGGTGAGCCGGTGAGTTGTTTCCTTTTAAGAATTGAAGACAACATGGAATCAATTGCTCGCGGAATTAATTCCGCATTGCAATTGTCCAAGCGCGGCGGCGGCGTGGCGCTCCTGCTCAGCAACATCCGCGAGCACGGTGCGCCGATCAAGCACATCCAGAACCAGTCGTCGGGCGTCATCCCGGTGATGAAGCTGCTGGAGGACTCGTTCTCGTACGCGAACCAGCTCGGCGCGCGCCAGGGCGCGGGGGCGGTGTACCTGCACGCGCACCACCCGGACATCATGCGGTTCCTCGACACCAAGCGGGAGAACGCGGACGAGAAGGTCCGCATCAAGACCCTCTCCCTCGGCGTGGTCATCCCGGACATCACGTTCGAGCTCGCCAAGAAGAACGCGGACATGTACCTGTTCAGCCCGTACGACGTCGAGCGCGTCCACGGCAAGCCGTTCGCGGACGTCTCGATCTCCGAGAAGTACGACGAACTGGTGGCGGACGATCGCATCCGCAAGACGACGATCAACGCGCGCGACTTCTTCCAGACGCTCGCGGAGCTGCAGTTCGAGTCCGGCTATCCGTACATCATGTTCGAGGACACGGTGAACCGGGCCAACCCGATCGCGGGCCGTATCACCCACTCGAACCTGTGCTCCGAGATCCTGCAGGTCTCGACGGCGTCCACGTTCAACGAGGACCTGTCGTACAGCCACATCGGCCGTGACATCTCGTGCAACCTCGGCTCGCTGAACATCGCCAGGGCGATGGACTCGCCCGACCTCGGCGCCTCGATCGACACCGCCATCCGCGCGCTGACGGCCGTCAGCGACCAGACGAGCATCGAGTCGGTGCCGTCGGTGCGGCACGCCAACGAGCTGGGGCACGCCATCGGGCTGGGGCAGATGAACCTGCACGGCTACCTGGCGCGCGAGCGGATCTACTACGGCTCCGAGGAAGGCGTCGACTTCACGAACATCTACTTCTACACGGTCGCATACCACGCGATCGCCGCGTCGAACCGTCTGGCGATGGAGCGCGGGAAGAAGTTCGGTGGTTTCGAGGAGTCCCAGTACGCCACGGGGGAGTACTTCGAGAAGTACACCGACCGGGTGTGGAAGCCTTCGACCGAGCGCGTGGCGCGCCTGTTCGCCGATGCCGGAGTGGAGATCCCGACGCAGGAGGACTGGAAGGCCCTCAAGGCGTCGGTGATGGAGCACGGCATCTACAACCAGAACCTGCAGGCGGTCCCGCCGACGGGCTCGATCAGCTACATCAACAACTCCACGTCGTCGATCCACCCGGTGCCGGCCAAGGTCGAGATCCGCAAGGAAGGCAAGCTCGGCCGCGTCTACTACCCGGCGCCGTACATGACGAACGACAACCTGGAGTACTACCAGGACGCGTACGAGATCGGCTACGAGAAGATCATCGACACGTACGCCGCGGCGACGCAGCACGTGGACCAGGGCCTCAGCCTGACGCTGTTCTTCCCGGACACGGTCACCACGCGCGACGTGAACAAGGCACAGATCTACGCCTGGAGGAAGGGCATCAAGACCCTGTACTACATCCGACTGCGTCAGTTGGCGCTGGAGGGCACGGAGATCGACGGCTGTGTGAGCTGCATGCTCTAGAGCTCCGATAGGTGCGCCCGGTCCCCCGGGCGCACCCGCACCGACCATGATCAGCCCGGCCGCAGCCGCCGTCGTCCACCGGAAGAAGAAAGAACCGCCATGTCACCCACGGGGAAGCTCAAGCTCATCGATCGCGTGAGCGCGATCAACTGGAACCGCCTGGAGGACGAGAAGGACCTCGAGGTCTGGGACCGTCTGGTCGGGAACTTCTGGCTTCCCGAGAAGGTGCCGGTGTCCAACGACATCCAGTCGTGGCACACGTTGTCGGAACCCGAGAAGGTCATGACGACGCGGGTGTTCACGGGCCTGACGCTGCTGGACACGATCCAGGGCACCGTCGGCGCGGTGTCGCTCATCCCGGACGCGCTGACGCCGCACGAGGAGGCCGTGTACACGAACATCGCGTTCATGGAGTCGGTGCACGCCAAGAGTTACTCGTCGATCTTCTCGACCCTGCTGTCGACGCGCGAGATCGACGACGCCTTCGCCTGGTCGGAGAGCAGCCCGCACCTGCAGAAGAAGGCCGAGATCGTTCTCGAGTACTACCGGGGCGACGAGCCGCTGAAGCGTAAGGTCGCCTCCACGATGCTGGAGTCGTTCCTGTTCTACTCTGGCTTCTACGCGCCGATGTACTGGTCGAGCCGGGCCAAGCTCACCAACACCGCCGACCTGATCCGCCTCATCATCCGCGACGAGGCCGTGCACGGGTACTACATCGGCTACAAGTACCAGAAGGGCCTGGAGAAGCTCACGCAGCCTGAGCAGGACGAACTCAAGGCGTACACGTTCGAGCTCCTCTTCGAGCTGTACGAGAACGAGGCGGACTACACCGAGTCGCTGTACGGCGAGCTGGGGCTGGTCGACGACGTCAAGGCGTTCCTGCGCTACAACGCCAACAAGGCGCTGATGAACCTGGGCTACGAGGCGCTGTTCCCGAAGGAGGACACGGACGTCAACCCGGCCATCCTCGCGGCGCTGAGCCCGAACGCGGACGAGAACCACGACTTCTTCAGCGGGTCGGGCTCGAGCTACGTCATCGGCAAGGCCGTGGAGACCCAGGACGACGACTGGGACTTCTGACGCCACGTCGGAAGCCAGACGCCCGTAGCGGCTGAGAGGCCCCGGAACCGCAGCATCCTGCGGTTCCGGGGCCTCTTGCGTGCCGACTGTGGCCCGGTCCGCGACGGCCCGGCCCGCGACGGCCCGGCCCGCGACGGACCGGGCCACTCCGTGACAACGAGCCCGGCCGTCGTCAGGCGGCCTTTTCCGCCTCGATGATGTCGACGACGAAGATCAGCGTCTTCCCGCCCAGCTGGTGGGCGCTCGCGTCCTCGCCGTAGGCCTTGTCGGCGGGCACGACGAGCAGCACCTGGCTGCCGACCTTCTGGCCCGCGAGACCCTCGGTCCACCCCGGGATCACCTGCGTGAGGGCGAACGGCGTGGGCTCGAACCGCGCCCACGACGAGTCGAACTGCGTGCCGTCGACGAGGCAGCCGAGGTAGTGCGCGGTGACCTCGTCCTCCTCCGTGACCTCGCGCCCGTCACCCTCGATGAGCGTCTGGACGACGAGCTCGGACGGCTCCTCGAAGTCGTCGGCGATGGTGACCGTCGGGGCGCCGTCATCGGCGAGCTCGACGGTCGGGAGGCCGGCCTCCGGTTCGACGGCGGTGCCCTCCGCGCGCACGGGATCGGCCGCGGGCTCGGCGTCGACCACGTCGACCACGTGCACCTCGGTGGCGCCCGTCATGCCCTGCCAGGCGATGACGACCCGTGCGCCGACGTTGAGGCCGGTCAGCGGGTCGTTGAGGATCTGGTACGTCGGATCGCCGAGCGCGAACTCCTGCGCGGACTGCCCTTCGTCCCAGGTCGAGGGCCGCGGCTCGCCGTCCTCACCCTCGAACGGCTCGGCGTCCTCGCCGTCGACCCCGTAGTCGTGGAACGTGACCTGACCACCCTGCTCGAGCGCGGCACCGTCGCCCTCGTCGAGCACGTTGACGGCGACACCCTCGACGGCGAGCGGCGTCTCGAAGGACACCTCCTCAGGCTTCTCGCCGGGCTCTCCCGTGACCTCGACGCCCTTGACGGCCTCCAGGTCCGCTTCCGTGGCCTCCGGCGCCGCCTCGGGCTGAGCGGCCCCCGGTTCGCAGACGCCGCCGACGGCGATGGGCTCCGCGCTCGCACCCGACGCTTCCGCTGACGGGCTCGCCGACGCGTCCGCGTCGCCGGATTCGTCGCCGTCACCGCATCCGGTGAGCACGAGGGCGGAGCCCAGGGCGAACGCCGCCAGGCCGGCTGTGGTGCGGTGCTTCACGTTGTGTCCTTCGATCGGTAGGTAGTGCCGGACCGGCACACTGTAACGGTCCGAGCCTGGAAACACCTGGACCGTGGTGAAACGCCCGACGAGGCGTGAACCGACCGCAGCCGCCCGGCCCTGGAACAATGACGACATGCCGTCCAAGCGCCGATCCAGCAAGCGACCTTACGGAGCCGAGCACCGCCCGCTCGACCTCGACCGGGCCACGGGCGGCCGCCGCAGCGAGTCCGCGTCCGACGGCGAGTGGGTGATCCAGCACGTCCACTCGTCCGAGAAGACCTACGTCTGCCCGGCCTGCCGACAGGACGTGCCCCCCGGCACGGCCCACGTCGTCGCCTGGCGGTCCGACGTCATCGGAGGCCCCGACGCCGGCCTCGAACAGCGCCGCCACTGGCACAGCAGCTGCTGGCGCCGCCGCACCAACCTCCACTGACAGCGCGCGGCCCGGTCCGGGTGCGAGGTGCCGGATCGGCTGACGGCTCACCTCTCGGGCGCCTGTGAGAATAGACCCGATGACTACCCAGACCTCGCACCAGATCCGCTCCACGACGGTCCTCCCCGCGCTGCGCGAGAACGTCGAGCTGCACACCGCGGACGGCCTGACGCTCGTGGGGGAGCTCGCCCGGCCCGTCGGGCCGGACGGCACCCCGCGGACGCCGTCGGCCACCCTGGTCACCTTTCACCCGCTGCCGACGCACGGGGGATTCATGGACTCGCACGTGTACCGCAAGGCCGCCTGGCGGCTCCCGGCGCTGGCCGACCTCGCCGTCCTGCGGTTCAACACGCGTGGCACCAGCTCGCCCCGCGGCACGAGCGAGGGCGAGTTCGACGGCGGCGAGGCCGAGCGGTACGACGTCGCCGCCGCCATCGAGCTGGCGGAGTTCCGCGAGCTACCGAACCCCTGGCTGGTCGGCTGGTCGTTCGGTACCGAGCTGGTCCTGAAGCACGGCACGGACCCGAGCGTCGAGGGCGCCATCCTGCTCTCCCCGCCGCTGCACCGCGCGACCGACGACGACCTGGACCGCTGGGCCGAACTCGGGAAGCCGCTCGTCGTGCTGGTCCCCGAGCTCGACGACTACCTGCGCCCCGACGAGGCGCGTCGCAGGTTCGCCCGGGTACCGCAGGCCGAGGTGATCGGCGTCGACGGCGCGAAGCACCTGTGGGTGGGCGAGACGGCGGTGCGTCGCGTACTCGACGAGATCGTGGGCCATGTGCTTCCCGGCCACGCGCTCCCGCTGCCGACGCACTGGGAAGGCTCCCTCCCGGACGCGTAGGCCCTCCGGGCACGACGGGTTCACCGGCTGCGGAAGAACCCACTCGCGTCGGGCCCGTGTGCCTCCCCAGGTCGTACCGGCGGGCACTAACCTGGGACGAGGGGGCGGAAGTCGCCCCGGAGCACGGGGCGCGGTCGCCCCACAAGGAGGCGCGGCAATGACTCGGACGACTCCGCTGAACACGATCGACCTGCGCACAGGCGGCGGCCTCCCGCTCGTCCTGCTGCACGGCTTCCCGCTGGACCTGCGCATGTGGGCCGCGTGCGCCACGGCGCTGCCGCCCGGCATCCGCGCGATCGGCGTCGACCTGCCCGGGGCCGGGCACTCCGACCTCGACGGCGCCCGGCCCGCGCTCGAGCACAGTGCCGAGCGCGTGCACGACACGCTGCGCGGGATGGGTGTGGGCAACGCGATCGTGGTCGGACTGTCGATGGGGGGATACGTCGCCCTGGCGCTCGCCGACCTGTATCCCGGCTTCGTCGCCGGGCTCGGGCTCGTCGACACGAAGTCGGTCGCGGACACCGACGAGGCGCAGGCGAACCGGCGCCGGATCGCGAGCGCCGTCGAGGAGACGCAGACCGTGGATGCGGTGCTCGGGATGCCGGCGGCCCTGCTGTCGGACACCAGCGCCATCGAGCGGCGTCATCTCTTCCCGGTGCTGGAGAGCTGGATCCGCTCCCAGTCACCGGCGGGCGTCGCGTGGATGCAGCGCGCGATGGCGGTGCGACCCGACAGGACCGCCGTGCTCGAGAAGTACGAGGCACCGGTGGCCGTCGTGGTGGGGGAGCAGGACAGGCTGTCGCCGCGTGCGGAGGCGGAGCACATGGCCGCCGCGGTGAGGATGGCCGGCGGGGACGTCACGCTGACCGAGGTGCCCGACGCCGGTCACATGGCGCCGGTCGAGGACCCGCAGATGGTGGCCCGCACGCTGGCGGACCTGCACCGGCGCGTGCGGGACCGCTGAACCGGAGCAGAAGGAACCACGGCCGCCGGACGAAGGATCGTCCGGCGGCCGTGGTCCGTCACACCGATTCCGGCGCGGCGCGGCGTGGCCTCAGGCGTTCGCCTCCGCCTTGCTCTCCGACTTGCCGTTCTCCGCATCGTCCTCGCCGCCGTCGACCTGCGGGATGACCACGGTCGCCGAGCTGACCTCGTCCGCGGACGGGGCGGGCTTGGGCGAGCGGGGCGGGATGGCGGCGGGGGGCTTGCCGGCCTGCTCGTCGTCGTCCTTCCCCGCGCCGACGCCTCCGAAGCGGGCCTGCTGCGCCGGGGTCAGGGGGCTGCCGCCCGTCGCCGTGGCGAGCGCCGCGGAGCCGTCGCTCTTGCCGCCCTGCTGGCCCCCGCCGAGCATGCCGCGCAGCTCGTCGAGGTAGCCGTTGATCGAGTCGTGCTGCCGCGTGAGGTCTTCGAGCTGGTTCTGGGCCGACGCGCGCTGCTGCTCCGCCTCGGCACGGGCGTCCGCGATGGTCTGGTCGGCGAACTCGCGGGCCTCGGCGACGATGCGGTCCGCGGTGCGTCGCGAGTCCGCGACGAGGTCCTTGACGTAGACATCGGACTCCGAGCGGACCTTCTCGGCCTGTTCGAGGGCCACGGCCACGCGCTTCTCCGCCTCGGCGGCGTGCTCCTCGGCGGCCTTGACCAGCTTGTCGGTCTCTTCCTTGGCCTTGGCGTGCCGCTCGGAGAGTTCGGTCTCCACCTGCTCCTTGCGGGTGGCGATGTCGAGATCCGCCTCGGCGAGCGCGTTCCGCGCCTGCTCCCGCAGGTCCTCGAGGTCGGAGGTGACCGCGTTCGCCGCCTCGGAGGCCTCGCGCTTCGCCTCGGCGACGAGGTGCTCCGCCTCGCGGCGGGCGCGCTCCGTGAGCTCGGTGGACTCCTTCTCGGCGCTCTCGCGCTGGGCGGCGGTCTCGGCGGCGACCTTGGCGCGCAGCTGGGCGGCTTCCCGCTCCGTGTTGACGCGCAGCTCGGTGGTCTCGCGCTCGACCGTCGAGCGCAGCGTGCCGAGCTCTCGCTCCAGGCTGGCCCGGCGCTCGGACTCCTCGGTGGCGATGCCCGACGTGATCAGGGCGGCCTCGCGCTCGGCCGAACCGACGAGCTCCTCGGCGCGCCGCTGTGCCGCGACGAGGTGGCCGTCGGCCTCGGCGGCCATCGTCGTGCGGATCTCCTCGGCCTCGCGGCGGGCGCTGGCGAGCATCTCCGCGGCCTCGGACTCGGCCCGCGAGCGGACCTGGCCGGCCGAGAGCTTCGCGCGCGCCATGATGTCGGCGGCCTGCTGGTTCGCCTGGGTGAGGATGTCGGACGACTGCTCCTCCGCCGAGCGCAGCAGCATCTCGATCCGCGACCCGAGGCCCGCGTACGACGGCTTGTCGCTCTCCTTCAGCCGCTGCTTGGTGTCGCTGAGGTCGGACTGGAGCTTCGAGGCGAGCGAGTCGGACGACTCGACCTGTCGTCGCGCCTCCTCCAGGGCGGCATTGAGCCGGTCGAGGTGGCTGTGCACCTGGTCGCGGTCGTAACCGCGCATGACTGTCGGGAAGAGCGATCGCTCGTCTGACACGTGCAGACCTCCGTGGCAAGACCGTGATTCCCCGGCCAGGGATGCCGCAGATTCGCGGCCTGTCCGGCGCCCAGGATACGCGCAGCGCGGCCTGATGTGTACCCGCTTGAAATATGGCTTTCGTGGTATTCGAGGGCAGAGTGTGAAGACAGCAGGTGAAAGAACCGTGACGGTTCCCGCCGTCGCCCCCCGCTGGACGACCGTACAGCCGACCACCCTATGCTGGACCGTCGGTCCTCGGCACCCACGAAGGGAACGGATGGTGCAACGCTTTCTGGCGATCCTCCTCATTCTCGCCGGTCTCGGCGGGGCGGGGTACGGCGTCGCGACGGCGACGATCCTGCGCGAGTCCGACACGGTGGTCGCCACGGCGACCCCGAGTGGCGACGCGACGATGCTGGTCACCGTTCCCGGCGTGCTGGGAATGGTCGACGAGAGCGTCACGGTGCGCGCGTCGGTCCCCGAGGGGCAGGAGGTCACCCTCGCCATCGGTACCGAGACGGACGTGCTCGGCTGGGTCGGCGACGATCCCTACGACTCGGTGACCGGGATGGCGGACTGGACCGAGCTCTCCGTCGTTCCGGGAGCGGGCGTGTCCGACGGCGACGACGGTGAGGCTGCCGAGGAGGGTGAGGAAGGCGAGGACGCCTCCGAGCCCGCGGAGAGGGCGTCCGACGGCCCTGAGCCCGCCGGCTCCGACCTGTGGATCTCCGAGGTGAGCGGCGAGACCAGCGTCAGCATGCGGTACACCGATCAGCCGGGTCCCTACGTGCTTCTCGCCGCCGGGGTGGGCGAGGGCGCCGAGCCCCCGACCGTCGAGCTGACCTGGCCCCGCCCGGTGACCACCCCGTACCTCTGGCCCGGTGTCATCGGCGGCGGATTCCTCGTGCTGCTGGGTGTCTTCCTGCTGGTGGGCGTGCGCAGGAAGCCCGGCGGGCGAGACGGCAAGAAGTCCGGCAAGGGCCGCAAGCCCGCCAGGACCGTCCGGCAGCCGCTCGACCACCAGGACGACGCGTCGCACCCCGGGTCCGCCGAGGATTCTCCGTTCTCGCGCGCGCCGGGCGAGAAGTCCGACAGCCCGTTCCCGCCCGGCCCGGCCGAGCAGGCGCCGATCCCGCTGACCGACGACGACCAGGGCGTCGCGCCGCTGCCGCCCGTACCGCCCGCGACCGCGCCGGCCTGGGGCTCGGCCCCGACCCCGCCACCGTCGGTGCCCGGTGGCGACACCGTTCCGCGCCCGGCGCCCGCGCCCGCCGCGGGTGGACCCTGGAGCGCCGCCGGGTCCGCGCCCACCGGGTTCCCGTCCGGGCCGACCGAGTATCCCGGCGCCCAGCAGGCGCCGGCCGGTCCTCCCGCGCCGGGCAGCCTGCGTCGCCGCCGCGGCCGGGGCGCCCCGGATCCGGGCGTCACGCGACCGGCCGCCCCGATGCCGTCCGCTCCGTCGGCGCCCGCCCCGACACCACCGGCGCCCGCCCCGACACCACCGGCCCCCGTGGCCGGCCCGCCACAGGCCGCGGTGTCCAGCGGCTCCTCAGGAACGCCGGGCAAGCTGATGACGCGCCGCGAGCGGCGCCTGGCCGAGCAGGCCGCCCGCCGCGGGAACACGGGCATGCAGCCCGTCGTGTCACCTCAGCAGGTCGAGCCGGCTCAGCCGGAGCCGCCCCAGCCCGAGCCGCAGGCCTCCTCGAGTCGCGCGGCCGCGTGGCGCGAGGCCTGGGGGATCAAGGACGGAGAGAACCGATGACCTACCGCCGCACCGCACGCCGTGCGTCCGCAGCGGCCGCCCCGCTGCTGGCCGTCGCCCTGCTCGCAGGGTGCGCGCAGGAGCTTCCCGTTCCCGAGCCCGAGCCGGCCGTCGTCGGTACCGTGGTGACCGAGGAGCAGGAGAAGACGATCATCAGCCGGGTGGCCGAGTCGGTGGAGACGGCCACGAAGGAGCGGAAGACCGGCGCCCTCGACGCGCGCACGGCCGGGCCGGCCAAGGAGGTGCGCACGAGCCAGATCGAGGTGGCCAAGAAGCTCAAGAAGGACGACCAGGTCACGAACCTGCCGATGAGCATGCAGTCCGTGATGCTTCCCTCGGACCCCGAGTGGCCGCGGACCAGCCTGGCCGTGAGCACACAGCCGAAGGACCTCACGGCTCCGGTGCTCTACGCGTTCAACCAGGCCTCCGCCCGCGCCGACTACAAGCTGTGGGCGTGGGCCCGCCTGCTGCCCGGCGTGACGCTGCCGCGGTTCGCCTCGACGGACACCGGGACGGAGGAGGTCGCGGCCGACGACGGCGAGTCCCTGGCGATGTCCCCGACGAAGGCCGTCGCCATGTACGCGGACGTCCTGTCCGAGGAAGGCGACTCCAAGTTCGCCGACGAGGTCGAGGACGACGACTTCCGTGACCTGATGCGCAAGCAGGAGTCCGCACAGAAGAAGGCGGACGGCTGGAAGAAGTCCGAGGGCAAGTACTCCTTCAGCGCCAAGCCGGACGAGAAGGCGGGCGTGCAGGCGATGCGCACGGTCGACGGCGGCGCGATCGTGATGGGCGCGATCAACTCGTCGCAGGTGATCCAGCTCCAGGACAAGGCCGAGGCGCCGCCGTCGAACGGCTTCGTGACGCAGAAGGCTCTCTTCGGCGGCCAGGACGTGACGAACGTCCTGCGCACGAGGTACGTGGACGTCGTCGCGCTCTACGTGCCGCCCGAGGGCTCCGACGACAAGCTGCGCCTGGTCGGGTTCGAGCACGTCGCGGTCTCGGCGACCAACAAGTGAGGCCTCCTCGCCGCGCGGCTCCGGTCGTCGGCGCCGTCGCAGCGCTGGTGAGCCTCACCGTGGTGGGCTGCACGGCGGGCGGCCTCCCCGCCCCTGAGCCGGAGCCTGCCGTGGTCGGCGCCGTGGTGACCGAGGAGCAGGAGAGGACGATCATCGCCCGGGTCGCCGAGACAGTCGAGACGGCCACTGCCGGGCGCGACACGAAGGTGCTGGGCACGCGCACCGCGGGGCCGGCCCGTGAGCTGCGCGCGAGCCAGATCGAGGTCGCCAGGATCCTCGCGGACGACGAGCGCGTCACCGCCCTTCCGATGAGCATGCAGGCGGTCGTGCTGCCGTCGGAGCCCGACTGGCCGCGTACCAGCCTGGCGGTGAGCACCCCGCCGGACGACGGCACGGTGCCCATGCTGTACGCGTTCGAGCAGCGGTCGGCCCGCGACGACTACAAGCTCTGGGCGTGGGTGAAGCTGCTACGGCGTGCGACGCTGCCGCCGTTCGCCTCGACCGTCACGGGCACCGAGGCGGTGGCGGCCGACGACGACTCGCTGGCGATGACTCCGGCGAAGGCGGTATCGGCCTACGCGGACCTCCTCTCCGGCGACGCGGACTCCGCGTCCGCCGACCGGTTCGAGGACGACGACGACTTCCGCGCGCTGCTGCGCGACCAGGAGTCCGCGCAGAAGAAGGCGGACGGCTGGAAGGCGTCCGAGGGCAAGTACTCCTTCAGCGCCGAGCGGAACGCCGACCTGGGCGTGCGGGGGATGCGTACCGTCGACGGCGGCGCGATCGTGATCGGCGCGATCGACTCCACGCAGACGATCCAGCTCCAGGAGGGTGCGTGCGCCGAGCCGTCGGACGACTTCGCGACCCAGCAGGCTCTCCTCGGCGACCAGGACGTGACCAACCTGCTGCGGACGAGATACCTGGACGTCGTCGCGCTCTACGTGCCGCCCGAGGGATCCGGCGCCACGCTGCACCTGGTCGGGTTCGAGCATGTCGCGGTCGCGGCGGAGTCGGCCGGCGAACCCGCCGACTGCGACTGAGCGCCGGGGTGTTCGGGGTCCCGCCGGGCCTCGCGTTTTCGTAGGATGAGGGCCATGACCACGTCCGACCAGCCGACCCCGGCACCCCAGAGCTTTGCCGCCGCGCGCGGCGCCGTCGACCTGTCCGCCCTGACGCGCCCGCAGGCGCCGCCACCGGGCGAGCCGGGCGGCGCGCCCGAGGCCGGCGGGTACGTGCGGGACCTGACCGACGCGAACTTCGAGCAGGTGGTGCGCGACTCCGCCACGTACCCCGTGGTGATCCTGCTCTGGGCGCCCACGGACGCCGAGAACGCCGAGCTCGCCACCACGCTCGCGGGCCTCGCCGCCGAGTACGACGGCAGGTTCCTGCTCGGTCGCGTCGACGCCCAGACCTACCCGCAGATCGTCGCGGCGTTCCAGGTGCAGGGCGTGCCGGCCGTCGTGGCCGTGCTGCAGGGGCAGCCGCTGCCGCTGTTCGCGGGCAACGCGCCCGAGGAGCAGGTGCGCCCGGTGATCGACCAGGTGCTGGCAGCCGCCGAGCAGAACGGCGTGACCGGGCGGGCGCCGTCGGCCGGGGGCGACGCCGCGCCGGCCCCGGAGGCGGAGCCCGAGGCGGAGAAGCCGCTGCCGCCGCTGCACCAGGAGGCCTACGACGCCATCGAGCGTGACGACCTCGCCGCCGCCGAGGAGGCGTACAGCACGGCCCTCAAGCAGGACCCGAAGGACACCGACGCGACGGCGGGCCTGGCGCAGGTGCGCCTGATGCGGCGCACCCACGACGCCGACCTCGCCGCGGTGCGCAAGGCGGCCGCCGACGCGCCGTCGGACGTGACGGCGCAGCTGGCCGTGGCGGACCTGGACGTGCTCGGCGGCAAGGTCGAGGACGCCTTCGCCCGGCTCCTGGACCTGCTCCCCGGCCTCGACGGCGACGACAAGGAACGGGTTCGCCTGCGCCTGCTGGAGTACTTCGAGGTGGTCGGCGTGAGCGACCCGCGGGTCAACAAGGCCCGCCAGCGCCTGGCGATCAGCCTGTACTGACCGCACGCTCGCGAGCCCGGCCGGTCACTCGCCGGAGGTGCCGGACGGTTCGGGCATCAGGATCAGGGCGCCCAGCGGAGGGACCCGGATCGACGCCGAGTGGTCACGGCCGTAGTGGGGGACCGCCTCGGCGGTGACCCGGCCCAGGTTGCCCACGCCCGAGCCGCCGTAGATCTCGGCATCCGTGTTGAGGGCCTCACGCCAGACCTGCCGGGTGACCGGTGCTGCCGGGCCCCTGCCGGAGGCTCCGGCCTGCGGGCCGGAGCCGGACCCGCTCCCCGGGATACCGGGCAGCGGCAGCCGGTATCCCTCGTGCGGCACGCCGGCGAAGTTCACCACCACGACCACCGGGTCGCCCGCTGCCGAGCGGCGGACGTAGGCCAGGAGGTTGCGGTCGGCGTCGTCGGCGTCGAGCCACTCGAAACCCGAGCCGTCGAAGTCCCGCTCCCACAGGGCCGGCGCGGCCTGGTACAGGGCGTTGAGGTCACGCACCAGCCGCTGCACCCCGGCGTGCCATCCGTCGGCCAGCACCTCCCAGCGCAGGCCCTCGCTCTCGGACCACTCCGTGTCCTGCGCGATCTCGCAGCCCATGAACAGGAGCTGCTTGCCGGGATGCGTCCACTGGTAGGCGAGGAAAGCTCGCAGCCCGGCCATCTGCTGCCACCGGTCGCCCGGCATCTTGCGCAGCGCCGACCCCTTGCCGTGCACCACCTCGTCGTGGCTGATCGGCAGCACGAACTGCTCGGAGTACGCGTAGACCATCGAGAACGTGAGCTCGTGGTGGTGGTACCGCCGGTTGACCGGGTCCTCGGCGAGATAGCGGAGGGTGTCGTTCATCCAGCCCATGTTCCACTTGAGGCCGAAGCCGAGTCCGCCCGAGGAGGTCGGCCTGGTGACGCCCGGGTACGACGTCGACTCCTCGGCGATCAGCATGACCCCCGGCGTGCGCCGGTAGGCGGTGGCGTTCGCCTCTTGCAGGAACGCGATGGCCTCCAGGTTCTCCCGGCCGCCGTGCACGTTGGGGTGCCACTCGCCCGCCTCGCGCGAGTAGTCGAGGTAGAGCATCGAGGCCACGGCATCCACGCGCAGCCCGTCGGCGTGGAACTCCTCGAACCAGTAGGTGGCGTTCGCGACGAGGAAGTTGCGTACCTCGTTGCGCCCGAAGTCGAAGATGTACGTGCCCCAGTCCTGGTGCTCGCCGCGGGTGGGATCGGGGTGCTCGTACAGGGGGGTGCCGTCGAACCGGGCCAGGGCGAACTCGTCGCGCGGGAAGTGCGCCGGGACCCAGTCGAGGATGACGCCGATCCCCGCCTGGTGCAGCCGGTCCACCAGGTGCCGGAAGTCGTCGGGCGACCCGAACCGCGAGGTCGGTGCGTAGTACGAGGTCACCTGGTAGCCCCAGGACCCGCCGAACGGGTGCTCTGCCACGGGCAGGAGCTCCACGTGCGTGAAACCCTGCTCCGACACGTACGCGGTCAGCTCGTCCGCGAGCTGACGGTACGACAGGCCCGGCCGCCAGGAGCCGAGGTGCACCTCGTAGACGCTCATGGGACCCGAGTGCGGGTCGGACGCGGCCCGTGCGGCCAGCCAGGCGTCGTCGCCCCACTCGTAGTCGGACTCCGTGACGATGCTGGCCGTGCCGGGCGGCAGCTCGGTCGCGCGGGCCATCGGGTCGGCCTTCGCACGCCAGACGCCGTCGGCTCCGAGGACCTCGAACTTGTAGTGGGCGCCGGGCGTGACGCCGGGCACGAACAGCTCCCAGACCCCCGACGACCCGAGCGACCGCATCGGGTGGACCGGCGTCCAGAGGTTGTGGTCGCCCAGCAGGCGCACACCGCGCGCGCTCGGCGCCCACACGGCGAAGCTCGCGCCGTCGATGTCGTCGGAGGCGCTCGGATACCGCCGCACGGTGGCGCCGAGGACCTTCCAGAGCTCCTCGTGCCGTCCCTCGCCGATGAGGTGCAGGTCGATCTCGCCCAGCGTCGGCAGGAAGCGGTACGGGTCGTCGGCCACGTGCTCGGTGGCGCCGTAGCGGGTCCGGATGCGGTAGTCGGGCGCTGCCCAGGCGGTGCCCGGGGCCGACGCGGCGGGGACGACGGCGGCCCACACGCCGGCGCCCTGATGCTCGCACGGGTGGTCGCCGTCGTCGGTGATGATCGTGACCTCGTCGGCGAGGGGCCGCAGTGCCCGCACGACGGCGAACGGGCCGTCGTCGAGCGGGTGCGGTCCGAGCACGGAGTGCGGATCGTGGTGCGAGCCCTGCGCGACAGCGGTCAGCGCCTCGAGGTCAGCGGGGGGCAGGTCGGCCATGTCCACACCTTTCCATGTCCGGGCACCACAACGCGACAGTTAGCGGCCGGCTCGCGACCGTATTACTCGTCGGGTGCCGCCTCGGGCCATGATGTCCCGCATGGCGCGGATCACCATTGCCGACATCGCTCGCCGTGCGGGCGTCTCGACCGCTGCCGTCTCGTATGCGCTGAACGGGCGGCCGGGCGTCTCGGACGCGACCCGCGAGCAGGTGCTCGAGATCGCCGCCGAGCTCGGCTGGGCGCCGAGCTCGGCGGCGCGCTCGCTGTCCGGGGCCCACACGGAGACGGTCGGCCTGGTGCTGGCGCGCGCACCCGAGACGCTCGGCTTCGAGTCGTTCTACATGCAGTTCGTGGCAGGCATCGAGTCCGTGCTGTCCGAACGCGACTACGGGCTGCTCCTGCAGGTGGCGCCCGACATCGACGCCGAGCTGCGGACCTACCGCAAGTGGCGGGCCGCCCGGAGGGTGGACGGGATCGTCATGGTGGATCCCCGAGTGCCCGACCCGCGGCTCGACCTGCTCGTGGGCCCCGACACGCTGCCGGCCGTCGTCGTCGGCGACCCGAGCCTGTCCGGCGGGCTGACGAGCGTCTACACGGACGACGCGGCCGCGATGCGGTCGTGCGTCGAGTACCTGGCCGGGCTGGGGCACACCACGGTCGGGCACGTGACGGGTACGCCCGAGTTCGGGCACACGCACATCCGTGACGAGGCGTTCGCGCGCGAGGCCGCGGCCCGGTCGATGACGACCGAGGTGCGGCATGCCGACTACACCCCCGCCGCCGGCGCCTCCGCCACGCGCGACCTGCTGGTGAGGGGCGAGGTGACCGCGATCGTCTACGACAACGACGCGATGGCGTTCGCCGGCCTCGGCGCGGCGCACGAGGCAGGGGTGCGGGTGCCCGACGGCGTGTCGCTGGTGGCCTGGGACGACTCGCCGGTGTGCCGCGCGGCGTACCCGCAGCTGACGGCGCTGAGCCACGACGTCGCAGGCTACGGCGCGCACGTGGCGCGCCGCCTCTTCGAGGTCATGGCCGGCGAGCGTCCGGCGTCGTACCGCGACTCGACGCCGGTGCTCCAGGTCCGCGGCTCGACGGCGCCACCCGCCGTGGATGGTCGTCCCGCGCGGCGCGCTCGCGTCCGCTGACCGCCCTCGCGGCTGACGCCGTGTCAGGGTGTTGACTTACGAAAACTTAACCGCTTAATGTCCTGGCCGTCCACCAGTCAACGACGACGGATCGAGACAACAATGAGGTCGATGCACCATCTGCGGGGCGGGGCACCGCTCGCCGCCCTGGCGCTGACGCTGTCGGCGTGCTCCGCCCCGGCCGGCGGCGACACGTCCGGTGACACCGAGATCGCCGGGGAGATCACGGTGATCACCCAGCGCACCGACATCGTCGACACGGTGTTCCTGGAGTACAAGGCCGAGTTCGAGGCCGAGTACTCGGACGTCACCGTCAATTTCGAGGCGATCACCGACTACGAGGGCGAGATCGCCGTGCGGATGAACACGGACGACTACGGGGACGTCCTGCTCATCCCGAACAGCGTCAAGCCCGACCAGTTCGCCGCCTTCTTCGAGCCGATCGGCTCGGTCGAGGAGATGAGCCAGGAGTACCGGCTCGTCGAGGAGAAGGCGTACGACGGTCAGGTCTACGGCGTCTCCATCACGGTGAACACCCAGGGCCTCGTCTACAACAAGAAGGTCTGGGAGGACGCCGGGATCACGGACCTGCCGACCACGCCGGAGGAGTTCCTCGACGACCTGCGCGCCATCCGGGACACGACGGACGCGGTCCCCTACTACACGAACTACGCCGACGGCTGGCCGCTGAGCCAGTGGGACGGCAACCGCGGCGTGCTGGGCGACCCCGCGTACCAGAACACGCACATCGCCTACAGCGACACCCCGTGGGCCGAGGACGAGTGGCACGGCATCTCCGACGGGCTGCTCTACGACGTCGTCGCCGAGGGCCTCGCCGAGGACGATCCGACCACGACGAACTGGGAGGAGTCCAAGACCCTGCTCGGCACCGGCCAGGTCGCTACCATGCTGCTCGGTTCCTGGGCGATCACCCAGATGCAGCAGGCCGCCGAGGACGCCGGCGGCTCGGCCGACGACATCGGCTACATGCCCTTCCCGTACCAGGTGGACGGCACCTTCCACGCGCAGATCGCGGGCGACTACAAGAACGCGATCAACGTGCACAGCGAGCACAAGGCCGCCGCGCGGGCCTGGATCGACTGGTTCGCGGAGGAGTCGGGCTACGCGTACGACGAGGGCGGGATCTCCCCGCTCCTCGACGGCCCGGAGCCCGAGACCCTGGGCGACTTCGAGGAGGCCGGCGTCGAGTACGTCGAGATGGAGCCCGCGCCGCAGGGCAAGGAGTCGTACGAGGCGGACGTCGTGTCGGCCTCCGAGGTCGACCTGTACGGGAACATCTACCGGCAGGAACTGGTCGACATCGCGCGGGGCGCCGGGGACGGCGACAAGGAGTCGTTCTTCGCGGACCTGAACCAGCGCTGGGCCGACGGCCGCGCGACGGTGGGGGAGTAGCGCGGATCATGACTGCCGTCACCGAATCCGGCCCGGCACGGCGCGCCGGCGGCCGGGCCGGCGGTGCCTGGCGTGCCCGGGTGCCCGGCGGGATCGCCGGGCACCCGGGCCGGACCCGCCGCCCCCGGCCCGGCCGCGGCCCGGGCCGAGGGCTCCCCGTCACGCCGTGGCTCTTCCTGGTCGCGCCGCTCGGCCTGCTCGTGCTGTTCACCTACGTGCCGGTCGCCAACATGGTCTGGTACGGCTTCACATCCTGGGACGGACTGGACCCCGTCAAGGAGCCGGTCGGCCTCGACAACTACGTGCGGATCTTCACCGACCCGCAGATGTTCGAGGTCTTCTTCGTCAGCCTGTACTACCTCGCGGGCGCCGCCCTCCAGCTCGTCCTGGCCCTGTACTTCGCCACGGTCCTGAGCTTCAGCACGCGGTTCCGGAACTTCTTCAAGGGCGTGATCTTCTTCCCGTACCTCATCAACGGGGTCGCGATCGGCCTGGTGTTCCTGTTCCTCCTGCGACCCGGCGGCACGCTCGACGCGATGCTCGCGCTCCTGGGCCTGGCCGAGCCGCCGCAGTGGCTCGGCGATCCGTCGCTCGTGAACGTGTCGCTCGCCGCGACGAGCGTGTGGCGGTACCTGGGGCTGAACTTCGTCCTGTTCCTGGGCGCGATCCAGTCGATCCCGGGCGAGCTGTACGAGGCGGCGGACCTCGACGGCGCCACCAGTTGGCAGAAGTTCCGGTACATCATCGCCCCCGCGATCCGGCCGATCATCGGCCTCACCACGATCCTGGCGATCTCCGGGTCGCTGTCCGTGTTCGAGATCCCGTGGATCATGACGGGCGGCGCCAACGGCTCCACCACCTTCGTGATCCAGACCGTGCAGCAGGCGTTCCAGTTCAACAAGTTCGGCCTGGCGTCGGCCATGGCCGTCGTGCTGCTGATCATCGTCCTGCTCGTCACCTGGATCCAGCGCCGGCTGTTCCCCGACGAGAGGGTGGACCTGACATGACCGACCCCACGACCGGCCGGGCGACGGACAACCCGCCCGGCCGGACCCCCGGCAGCTCGCCCGACCGTTCGGCGGGCCGGACCCCCGACCACTCGGCGGGCCCGACCCCCGATGCGACGACAGGCGGCACCCCCGGCTCCGCCGCCCCGCACGAACCGACGATCGCCCGGCCGCGTCCGGCCGTCCGGCCGGAGCATGCCCGGCAGCGTCTCGCACGTGGCTGGCGCGCCCTGCGTCCCCTGACCACGCCGCTCGGCATCGCGCTCAAGTACACGAGCCTCGCGATCGCCGTCGCGGCAGCGCTGATCCCGCTGGTCACCGTGTTCATGGCGGCGTTCAAGAGCCGTGAGGAGTTCGCGACGTCGGACCCGCTCACCCCGCCGGGCAACTGGCTCAACCTCGAGAACTTCGTCGTCGCGTTCACCCAGGGCGGGATGCTGCAGGGATTCGTCAACACCACGATCATCCTCGCGGTATCGCTGGTGGGCACGATCCTTGTCGGGACGATGACCGCGTACGCCGTCGACCGGTTCGACTTCCGGGGCCGCCGGCTCGTGATGGGCGCCTTCCTGCTCGCCACGCTCGTCCCGGCGGTCACCACCCAGGTTGCCACCTTCCAGGTCGTCAACGGGCTCGGCCTGTTCAACACCCGCTGGGCCGCCATCGTGCTGTTCATGGGGACCGACATCGTGTCGATCTACATCTTCCTGCAGTTCATGCGGTCCATCCCGCGATCCCTCGACGAGGCCGCGATGCTCGACGGCGCGAACAAGCTGACCATCTACGCACGCGTCATCGTCCCGCTGCTGCGCCCCGCGATCGCCACCGTCGTGATCATCAAGGGCATCGCGATCTACAACGAGTACTACATCCCCTTCCTCTACATGCCCTCGCGGGACCTCGGCGTGGTCTCCACGTCGCTGTTCCGCTTCATGGGGCCGTTCGGCGCGCAGTGGGAGATCATCTCCGCAGGCACGGTGCTGGTCATCATCCCGACCCTCATCGCGTTCCTCCTGCTGCAGCGGCAGATCTACAGCGGACTGACCTCCGGAGCCACCAAGTGACCGACATCTCCACCGACAACAACCCGCCGCACGGCAACCCGACGGCCGCTGCCCCGGCGGCTGCCGCCCCGGCGGACGGCAGCCCGACGGGCTTGATCCAGACGGACGCGACCTCGGCGGCCGCTACCCCGGTGGCCGCTACTCCGGTGGCCGTCACTCCGACGGGCGTCACTCCGACGGGCGTCACCCCGACGGGCGTCACCCCGGTGGCCGCCACTCCGACCGGCGTCACCCCGACGAGCGACGTCTCGCCGGGAGCCACCGCACTCGCCGCCACAGCGCCCGCCCGGCACGTCCGCGACCTGCACGGCGGCTGGACCGTGCGCTGTGCCGGCGGGCCCGTTCCGGCGCACCTCACCCGGGCGCTCGCGGCCGACGGCCCGGGCGTGCCCGCCACCGTCCCGGGAACGGTGCACACCGACCTGATGGCCGCGGGCCTCGTCCCCGACCCGTACCTGGACGACAACGAGCGTCTCCTCGCCTGGATCGGCCGGTGCGACTGGGAGTACCGCACGACGTTCACGTGGCGGCGTCGCCCCGCCGGTGTCACCGGCGCGGGCGGCCACAGCGGCGACGACGCCCCGGTCGGCGCCGTCCGGCACGAGCTCGCCTTCGACGGCCTGGACACGGTCGCCGCCATCGCGCTGAACGGCGCCGAGGTGGGCCGCACCGCGAACCAGCACCGGTCCTACCGGTTCGACGTGACCGGGCTCCTGCACGACGGCGAGAACGAGCTGACCGTCCGGTTCGCCTCGCCGGTGCGGTACGCGGACGCGCAGTCGCTGGCGCTCGGTCAGCGTCCGCAGGTGAACCACCACCCGTTCAACGCGATCCGGAAGGCGGCCTGCAACTTCGGCTGGGACTGGGGGATCGACGCGGCCACGGCCGGCATCTGGCGTCCCGTGCGCCTCGAGTCGTGGTCGACGGCGCGGCTCGCGGCCGTGCGGCCCCTCCCGGGCGTGGACCTGTCGGGCCCCGCGCCGGTCGGGCTGCTCGACGTGCATGTCGACGTCCAGCGGGCCGCCGGCGCGGCGACGGGCGAGGATCCGCTGGAGGTCGACGTGATCGTGCGGGGTCCGGGCGGTACCCGGCCCGGCGGCTCGTCGCGTGGGGCCACCGTGACGATCGAGCCCGGCCGGTCGTCCGCCGTCGTCCATCTGCGACTGCACGACGCCGAGCTGTGGTGGCCGCGCGGGTACGGCGACCAGCCGTTGTACGACGTCGAGGTCGCGCTCGCCGCGGCACGACCGCCGTCGGGCAGCATCGGCGAGAGCGGTTCGGACGTTTCCGGCACACGACCGGCGGGCGGCACCGTCCAGGAGCCCGGGCACCCCGTCCCGATGGCGGGGGCGCTCGACCGCTGGAGCGGCCGCACCGGCTTCCGGAGCGTCGCGCTCGACATGGCGCCGGACGACGACGGCACGTCGTTCACGATCGTCGTCAACGGCCGTCCGGTCTGGGTCAAGGGCGCCAACTGGATCCCGGACGACACCTTCTTCCACCGGGTGGACCGCGCGCGGTACGCGCGGCGGCTCGACCAGGCGGAGTTCGCGAACCTCAACCTCCTGCGGGTGTGGGGCGGCGGGCTGTACGAGTCGGGAGACTTCTACGCCGAGTGCGACGAGCGTGGGCTCCTGGTGTGGCAGGACTTCGCGTTCGCCTGCGCCGCCTACAGCGAGGGCGAGCCGCTGCGCGGTGAGGTCGAGGCGGAGGCGCGCGACGCGGTCACGAGGCTCGCCCCGCACCCGAGCCTCGTGCTGTGGAACGGCAGCAACGAGAACATCTGGGGCTACCACGACTGGGGCTGGAAGCTGCGCCTCGACGGCCGGACCTGGGGGCTCGGGTACTACACGGAGCTGCTGCCCCGCATCGTCGAGGAGCTGGACGGGACGCGTCCGTACACGCCGTCGAGCCCGTGGTCGGGCGATCCGGATCGCCACCCGAACGACCCGGACCACGGCTCGATGCACTCGTGGGACCTGTGGAACCAGCTCGACTGGCCGCACTACCGCGACACGGTGCCGCGGTTCATGGCCGAGTTCGGATGGCAGGGGCCGCCCGCCTGGACCACGCTGCGGCGCTCGGTCGGGGACATGCCGCTGACGCCCGAGTCGCCTGGGATGCAGGTGCACCAGAAGGCGATGGAGGGCAACAAGAAGCTCACCGCCGGCCTGGTTCCGCACGTCCCCCTGCCCGACGACATGGAGGACTGGCACTGGGCCATGCAGTGGAACCAGGCGGTGGCCGTGCGGACGGCCGTCGAGCACCTGCGCTCGTGGGCCCCGCGCTGTACGGGCTCCGTGGTGTGGCAGCTCAACGACTGCTGGCCGGTGACCTCGTGGGCGGCGGTCGACGGCGACGAGCGGCCCAAACCCCTGCTGTACGCGCTGGCGCACGCGCACGCGGACCGGCTGGTGACGGTGCAACCGCGGCCGGCGGGTCGGGCTCGCGGGGCCGACGGCGGTGGTCGCGCGGGCGGCGGCGGAGATGCCGGTCGGGTGGCCGACGGCGGAGATGCCCGTCGGGTGGCCGACGACGGCGGGCCGGGGGTGTCGGCCGTGTCACCCGGGTCGGCCGGGTCGGCTGTGTCGATCGGGTCGGCCGGGCAGGTGTCGACCGGACCGACCGGGGCCGATGGTTCCGGGCGTGACGATCGGCACGCGGGCCTGGCCGCCGTCGTCGTCAACGACAGCGACGAGCCGTGGGCAGGCGACGTGGTGCTGCGGCGCCTGGCCTACGACGGCACCGAGCTCGCGGTCGTGAGGTCGCCGTTCAGCGCGCCGCCGCGGGGGATCGCCACCGTGCCGATCCCGGCGGGGGTGGCGATCCCCGGGGACGCTGGGAGCGAACTCATCGTGGCGAGTGTCGACGGGGTGCGGGGTACGTGGTTCTTCGCGGAACCGCGCGACTCGGCGCTGGAGGCGCCGGACCTCGACGCGCGGGTCGAGCCGGCGGGCGAGGGACGGTTCGTCGTCCGGGTCACCGCACGGAACCTGATGCGCGACCTCACGCTGCTCGCGGACAAGGCACACCCCGGCGCGGTGGCGGACCAGGCGCTGGTCACGCTGCTGCCGGGGGAGACGACGACGTTCGTGGTGCGGCTGGGGGAGGGCGGCCCGGCAGGCGCGGCAGGCGCAGCCGGCGCGGGCGGCCCGGGTGGCGCGGGCGGCCCGGCAGGCATGCCGGACCCCGCCGTCCTGACGGCTCCCCGCGTCCTGCGCTCCCTCAACCAGCTGGTCCGCGCGCTGTAGGCGCTTCGGGCGGCACGAGGTTACCTGCGCGGCACGAGGTTGCTTTCGCTATCCGGGGTTCAGGCGAAAGCAACCTCGTGCCGCGTGGGCTACCTCGCGGCGTGCCCGGTAAAAGTGTGCCAGCCACCGGAGTTGACCGCGGTTCCCGGAGGTGCGTTACCGAGACGTGACGGTGGCGCGCTTGCCATCCGCCGCAGTCTGTGACTAGGTTCACCCTAAGTGGTAGGACGGCTAACATATTCGTTCTGCCCGGGTGACACGGCCGTCACACGCACCTTGCACAGAGCCGTGCGACCGGGGATCGACAAGAGGAGACTTGCATGTCCACGAACAAGTTCACCGAAGGTCGGCTGGCGCAGGCCGCACTGGATCGCCGGACCTTCGTGCGCGGCGCCGTTGCCACCGCCCTGCTGGCACCGCTCGGCGGTTCGCTCGCCGGGTGCGCGGTGCCGAGCGGCGGGGGAGGCGAGGAGACCGCCGCCGGCGAGATGAGCGCCGGCAATCCGTTCGGCCTGGTCGAGGACTCCGAGGTCGAGGCCGTCATCTTCAACGGCGGGTACGGCTTCGACTACGTCGAGTTCGCCGCCGACCAGGCGAACACGCTGTTCCCCGACGTGACCTTCGAGGTCTCGCCGTCCACGCAGATTGCCCAGGAGCTGCAGCCCCGCTTCGTCGGCGGCAACCCGCCGGACCTGATCGACAACTCCGGCGCCGGGTCGATCGGCTTCAACACGATCGCCGACCAGCTCGAGGAGCTCGACGACGTCTTCGACGCGCCCAACTACGAGGGCACCACCATCGCCGACACGCTGTACCCGTCGGTCAAGGACCCCGGCACCTACAACGGCCGCTTCGTCGCCCTGAACTATGTGATGACCGTGTACGCCGTGTGGTACTCGGCCTCGCTCTTCGACGAGAACGGCTGGACGGCGCCCGCCACCTGGCAGGAGGCCATCGACCTCGGGGCCGAGGCACAGCGAGCGGACAAGAAGCTCTTCGTCTGGGGCAAGGAGGCCGCGACGTACTACCAGACGATGGCGCTCGACTCGGCCATCAAGGAAGGCGGCGACGAGGTCCGCCTCGCCCTGGAGAACCTGGAGCCGAACGCCTGGTCGCACGACGCGATGCAGGGCGTGCTCGAGGCCCTGCACGAGATCGTGCAGAAGGGGTACTTCGTCCCCGGCGGGGCGGGCACCCAGTTCACCGCCGCGCAGGCGCGGTGGAGCAACGACCAGGACGCCCTGCTGTACCCGTCGGGCGGCTGGATCGAGAACGAGATGAAGGACGCCACCGTCGCCGACTTCCAGATGACCGGCTTCCCGACGCCCACCGTCTCGGACAGCCCCACGTTCCCGTACGAGGCGATCCGCGCGGGCGCCGGCGAGCCGTTCATCGTGCCGAGCCAGGCCGCCAACCCGGCCGGCGGCAAGGAGATCCTGCGCGCCATGCTGTCCGCGGAGGCGGCGACCAACTTCTCCGAGACGCGCCTGGCGCCCACCATCGTCAGGGGCGTCGTGCCCGAGGACGGCTTCGGATCCACGGCGCTCGTCTCCCAGACCGGGATGCTGGACGCCGCGGGTGAGAACATCTTCAACTACCAGTTCGTCGACTACTACGGCCTGAACGCCGACCAGCTCGTCGTCTGGAACGCGTTCCTGTCGGGTGACCTGGACGTCAAGGGCGTCACCGACGGGCTGCAGAAGATCAGCGACGATGTCGCCGCGGACGATTCGATCGAGAAGATCGAGGTCAGCTGAGCTGATGTCCGGCACGTCAAACCCGGCGGCGCCCAGCGGCGCCACGTCGCCGGCCACGGAGGACCGGCCCGGGAACACCCCCGGGCCGGCTCGCCGCCGCCGTCGCCGTCGCATCTCCCTCGACAAGGCGAGCTTCTTCGCGGTCGCCCTGTTCCTCCCGCTCACGGTGTACGTGATCTTCGTGATCTCACCGTTCGTGCAGGCTGTGTACTTCTCGATGACGGACTGGAGCGGGTTCACCCCCGACATGGCCTTCGTCGGGCTCGACAACTTCGTCCGTCTCCTCGGCGACGACAAGTTCCTGCGTGCCGCGCTGAACAGCGCCCTGCTGGCCGTCGTCGTGCCGACCGTGACGATCGTGATCGCGATCGCCGTGGCGACCATGGTGACGGTCGGCGGCTCGACGACGGGCGGCGTGCGCGGCGTGCGGGGCGCGGGCTTCTACCGCGTGATCTCCTTCTTCCCGTACTGCGTGCCCGCGATCGTCATCGGGCTCGTGTGGGCCCAGGTGTACGACCCGTCCCGGGGCCTCCTGAACGGTGTGCTGACCGGCATCGGGCTCGACGGCATGACCGACTTCCCCTGGCTCGGCGACGCGCGGACCGCCATGGGGGCGTCGATGTTCGTGATCGTCTGGAGCTTCATCGGGTTCTACACCGTGCTGTTCGTGGCCGCCATCAAGGGCGTGCCGGGGGAGATCTACGAGGCCGCGCGGCTCGACGGCGCAAGCCGGTTCCGCACGGCGGTCTCCATCACCGTGCCGCTCATCAGGGACAACGTCCGCACGGCGTGGATCTACCTGGGCATCGCCGCGATCGACTCGTTCGTCTACATGCAGGCGATGAATCCCGGGGGCGGCCCCGGCTACTCGACGTTCGTGATCAGCCAGGACCTGTACCAGACGGCGTTCAGCAAGGGACAGTTCGGCTACGCGACCGCAATGGGCGTGGTGCTCGCGCTCGTGACGCTGCTCTTCGCCGGTGCGGTGTTCCTCGTGGACCGCATCACCGGCGGGCACGACGACGTGAGGGGACACGCATGAGCCGCACCAGCACGGTCGCCGAGCGCAGCGCGAACGCGGAACGGGGAGACATCGGCGGGCCGTTCACGGGCGCGCCGCGGCGGACGCCGTCGGGCACGGCCGGCGACCGGACGGCCGTCGCGACGAGCCACATCCTGCTCACGTTCGGCGCGGTGCTGGTCGTCGTGCCGTTCGTGTGGGTGTTCGTGTCGTCGTTCAAGACGACGCAGGAGATCCTGGCCTCGCCGTTCTCCCTGCCGGCGGACCCGAGCCTGGACAACTACGTCAGCGCGTGGACCGACGCCGGGATCGGCCGGTACTTCCTCAACACGATCGTCGTGGTGGGATGCGCGCTGTTCCTCGTCATGCTGCTGGGAGCGCTGACGGCGTACGTGCTCGCCCGGTTCAGGTTCCCCGGCAACCGGGTGATCTACAACCTCATGCTGGCGGGGCTGACCTTCCCCGTGTTCCTCGCCATCGTGCCGTTGTTCTTCGTGCTGCGGAACGCGGGCCTGCTCAACACCCTGCCGGGACTGATCGTCACCTACGTGGCGTTCGCGTTCCCTTTCACCGTCTTCTTCCTGTACTCGTTCTTCCGGAGCCTGCCCCACGAGGTGGCCGAGGCGGCGCAGGTCGACGGCGCGGGGGAGTGGCGCACGTTCTTCCAGATCATGCTGCCCATGGCACGGCCCGGCATGGCGTCCGTGGCGATCTTCAACTTCCTGGGACTGTGGAACCAGTTCCTGCTGCCGGTCGCGCTGAACACCGAGACGGACAACTACGTGCTCACCCAGGGCATGGCACAGTTCGCCTCGCAGGCGGGCTACGCGGTGGACTTCGGCGCGCTGTACGCGGGCGTGGTCATGACCGTGATCCCGGTGCTGGTGGTGTACGTGTTCTTCCAGCGCCGGCTCCAGGGCTCGGTGGCGCAGGGCACGTTCCGCTGACGACGGCGCGGGTGCCGCCACCCGACCACGAGGTTGCCGACCCGACCACGAGGATGTCGCCCGGCTCTCCCGGGCGATGCACCGGAAGCTCGTGGTTCGTGTCGGCGACTTCGTGCTCGCCGGCCGGGCGGCGGTCTCTCAGCGGTCCAGGACGCGGGCCACCGCGTTCAGCGGGATGTGCAGCCACCCGGGGCGGTGGCGCGCCTCGTACACGACCTCGTACAACGCCTTGTCCAGCGTGAGTGCCCGCAGGAGGAGCGAGGTCGTGGTGACGTCGAGCGCGCCGCCGGGCACGGCCGCCCCGGGGACTGCGTCGCCGTGGTCCCGCACGGACCCGGCCGGCGCGCCGGCCTCGCCCCGGGCCTGGCGGTAGCCCTCCAGGAACGAGAGTTGCGCCCCGGCCGGCCATTCCGGGTCGGCCGCCTCACCGACCGCGGCCGCGTAGTCGAAGGATCGCAGCAGGCCGGCGACGTCCCGCAGGGGCAGGTCCGGCGCGGTGCGCTCGGCCACCGGCCGCTGCGGCTCGCCCTCGAAGTCCAGGACCTTCCACCCCGACGCGGCATGCAGCACCTGACCGAGGTGCAGGTCGCCGTGGATCGCCTGGAGAGGCACCGGATGGTCGGCCGTCACGCGTGCCAGGTGCCCGCTGACCTCGTCGTAGAAGGCGGTGATGCCCGCGCGGTACGGCGCGAGTCCCGGGACGTCGGCGATCGCCTCGGCCGCTCGGCGCCGGAGCACGCCCATGAACCCGCTCGCGTCCAGCGTGGCGTCCGTCGGACGGGCGATGGCCAGGGTGATGTGCATCCGCGCGATGACGGCGCCCAGTTCGGCGGCGTGTTCGTCGAAGCCCGTTCCTTCCTGGGCGTACGCGCACGCCAGCTCGAACCCGTCGTCGGCCTCGGTGACGAGCTCGGAGACGACGGCGAGGTGCGCGTGGGCCTCGTGGTGGCCGGGCGTGCCCGCATCCGGCGCGGCCGGGGCCCCGGCGAGCGCGGACGCCGTCGTGGCTGGCGACTCGCCCGCCAGGGGCGTGGGGTGTCCGCGCGGCGGCGCGGGGAGTTCGACCGAGCCGAGGTAGCGCGGGACGCCGTCCCAGCCGGCCCGGGTGAGCGCCTCGGGGATGACGACGTCCGGGTGCGGCCCCAGCGGCACGGTGCGCAGGATCTTCAGGATCACGCCGTCGGCCCGCTCCCCGGGCAATCCCGGGACCGGCGGTCGGAGGCCGGGGACCAGCACGGACGTGTTGGACTGTTCCCCGCCGAGCGGGCGTGCCCCGTCCAGCCCTGCCTCACCGTGCCGAGCACTCGGTCGGTCCGCGTCCTCCGCACGCTCGAACGAGCCGGCGGGCGCTTCGTCGTTGGCACGCCGGAACGAACCGGCAGGCGCCTCGGCGGCGGGCGCGGGACCAGCCGACTCCTCGGCGAGCGCGGGGGCGAGCGCGGGGAGGGCCGCCGCGAGGTAGGCGCGCCAGGCCGCGGGATGGGCCCCGCCGTCGTACACGGCGACGGACCCGTCCCCCGCATCGACGACCCCGATGAGCGCATCGCCGGCACGGTCCCCGCCGTCGCGCTCCCCGTCGGTGTGCGGTCGGTACTCCGGTGAGCGATCGGCAGTTCGAACTGCCGATCGCTCACCGGAGTACCGATCACCCCGTCCCCGTACCCGTTCCAGGACGAGCGGCACCTGGATCACCAGCGCGCCGTCGTCCGCGGGCAGGCCGGGCGCGGCCAGGCGGAGCAGCGGGACGACGACGGCGGAGGTGGTGGAGTCGCCGCGGACGGAGGAGTCACCGAGGCCGACGAGGCCGTCCGCATCCGCCGCCCCCGGGAACTCCACCGTCAGCCATGGCACGTGGCGGACGCCCTCGCCCGGCACCGGGTACCAGCGCCGGGCGGGCAGCCAGGCGTCCAGCAGGCGCAGCACGCCGTCGGGCAGGGGACCGGCCCCCTCGTGCACGATGACGGTCCGCACCTCGTCGATGGCCGTCACGCCCCTCCCGGGTGCGCCGGCTTCACGCCCTGCGCGAGCGACAGCCAGTAGAAGTCGCGCGCGCCCCAGGTCATCGTGACGGTGCCGCCGTCGGTCACGTCGGGGAAGCCGGCGCCGCCGAACACGTCGGTCAGCGTCCAGCCCGTGTACCGGGGCAGCTTCAGCGTCGTGGAGCGCGCGGTCGCGGACAGGTTGGCCGCCACGAGCATCGTCTCGGACTCGGTCGTGAGCGTGAAGGCGATGACAGCTTCGTCGTCGCAGTCGACCGCCTGGTACACACCGCCGCCGAACGCCGGGTGCAGGCGCCGCACCGCGAGCATCCCGTGCACCCAGTGCAGCAGCGACGTCGGCTGCGCGAGTTGCGCCTCGACGTTGACGTGCTGGTAGTGGTGCACCAGCGACTGCACGAGCGGCAGGTACAGCTTGCCCGGGTCGGCGTGCGAGAAGCCCGCGTTGCGGTCCGGGGTCCACTGCATCGGCGTGCGCGAGGAGTCGCGGTCGGGCAGCCAGATGTTGTCGCCCATGCCGATCTCGTCGCCGTAGTAGAGGCACGGCGAGCCGGGGATGGACAGCAGCAGCGCGTGCGCGAGCTCGATCTCCTTGCGCGAGTTGTCCAGCAGCGGGGCGAGCCGGCGGCGGATCCCGACGTTCGCCCGCATCCGCGGGTCGGGCGCGTACCACCCGTACATCGCGGCGCGTTCCTCCGTGGACACCATCTCGAGGGTGAGCTCGTCGTGGTTCCGCAGGAACGTGGACCACTGCGCGCCCGCCGGGATGGCGGGCGTGTCCGCCAGGATCTCCTTGAGGCGGTTCGCGCGCTGGTCCCGGATGGCGTAGAAGATCCGCGGCATCACCGGGAAGTGGAAGCACATGTGGCACTCTGGCTCGTCCTCGGTGCCGAAGTACTCGACCACGTCCTGCGGCCACTGGTTCGCCTCGGCGAGCAGGATGCGGCCGGGGAACTCCGCGTCGACCATCTTGCGGACGCGCCGCAGGAAGCGGTGCGTCTCGGGCAGGTTCTCGCAGTTGGTGCCCTCGGCCTCGAACAGGTACGGGACGGCGTCGAGCCGGAAGCCGTCCACGCCGAGCCGCAGCCAGAACCGCGCGACGTCCAGCATCGCCTCCGCCACCTGCGGGTTGTCGAAGTTCAGGTCCGGCTGGTGGCTGAAGAAGCGGTGCCAGTAGTACTGCCGTCGCACCGGGTCGAAGGTCCAGTTCGAGGTCTCGGTGTCGACGAAGATGATGCGGGCGTCCTGGTAGCCCTCCGGGTCGTCGTTCCACACGTAGAAGTCGCCGTACGGCCCGTCCGGGTCCGACCGCGACGCCTGGAACCACGGGTGCTGGTCGCTCGAGTGGTTCATGACCAGGTCGATCACCACGCGGATGCCGCGCTCGTGGGACGCCGCCACCAGGTCGCGGAAGTCGTCGATCGTGCCGTACTGCGGAGCGATGGCGGTGAAGTCCGCGACGTCGTACCCGCCGTCGCGCAGCGGGGACGGGTAGATCGGCGGGACCCAGAGGCAGTCCACGCCGAGCCACTCGATGTAGTCGAGCCGGTCGACGAGGCCACGCAGGTCGCCGATCCCGGAGTCGCCCGGGTCGGAGAACGCCCGCACGAGCACCTCGTAGAAGACCGCCTTCCGGTACCACTCCGGGTCGTCGGAGAGGCCCCGGCGACGGGCCTCGACCTGGGGCTGCCGCCGGGGTGGCAGTGCCTGGACGGGGATCGGCGCGGTCGTGGGCCGGGGCACGTCGCGGGTGTCGCCGACGGGTGGCGCCGGCGCGGGCCGGCCGGTCTGACGGTCGGGCTGTTCGGCCGGGCCGCCCGGCCCGAACGTGGTCATGAGATGCCTCCGGTGCCGCCTCGGTCGGTCCCCGCGGGCGTCACGTGCAGGACGTGCGCCACACGGTGGGCGGGGTCGAGCCGCACGTACGGCGTCGCGCCCCAGCCGTAGGTCTCGTTCGAGAGCAGGTCGTGTGCCACGTAGAACGGGGCGTCGGGGTCACCCTCCGGCGGTGTGAGGCCGAGGGATTTCAGGTCCAGGTGCACGAGCGACTCCTGAGAGTTCCAGGGATCAAGATTCACCACGACCACGATCACGTCGTCGTGTGCGGGGGTGGTGACGGGTGCGGCGCCCACGTCGGTGCCGCGTCGATCGACCGTGCTGCCCCCTGGCACCATGGTGCTGCCCTTCGAACCGCTTCGCGCGCCGGAGAGGAATTCTGCGCCGATTCGTCGTGAGAAGGCAACTACCTGGTCGTTCGTCGTGGGATGGACGGTCAGGTTCCGGAGCTGGCGGAGCGCCGGATGCTCGTGGCGGATCGCGTTGAGGCGGGTGACCAGCGCGGCGATCCCGTACTCCCGGGCGCGTTCCCACGCCCGCGGCCGGTACTCGTACTTCTCGTTGTCGATGTGCTCCTCGACGCCCGGGCGTGGCGTGTTCTCCACGAGCTCGTAGCCGGAGTACATCCCCCACGACGGCGAGCCCGTCGCGGCCAGGACCGCGCGGACCGCGTGCCCTGCGACACCGCCGTGCTGCACGTAGGGCGTGAGGATGTCGTGGGTGGTGGGCCAGAAGTTCGGCCGCATCACCGACCCGAGCGGACCGGACACCTCCGCGAGGTACTCCGCGACCTCCTCCTTGGTGTTGCGCCAGGTGAAGTACGTGTACGACTGGTGGAACCCGATCCGTGCCAGCGTCTGCATCATGGCCGGCCTGGTGAACGCCTCGCTGAGGAAGATCACCTCGGGGTGGGTGGCATGCACCTCGGCGAGCAGCCACTCCCAGAAGTCCAGGGGCTTGGTGTGCGGGTTGTCGACACGGAACAGCGTGACGCCGCGGTCGATCCAGGTGCGGATCACGTCCAGCACCGCCGCTCCCAGGCCGTCCGGGTCGGTGTCGAAGCTGAGCGGGTAGATGTCCTGGTACTTCTTCGGCGGGTTCTCCGCGTAGGCGATCGAGCCGTCCGCGCGGATCACGAACCACTCGGGGTGCTTCGTCACCCACGGGTGGTCCGGGGAGCACTGCAGGGCGATGTCGAGCGCCACCTCGAGGCCGGCGTCGCGTGCCTCCTGGACGAACGCCACGAAGTCCTGCTCCGTGCCCAGGTCGTGGTGGATGGCGTCGTGGCCGCCGTCGGGGGAGCCGATGGCGTACGGGCTGCCCGGGTCGCCCGGCTCGGCCTCGAGCGTGTTGTTGCGCCCCTTGCGGAACGTGGTGCCGATCGGGGAGACGGGCGTGAGGTAGACGACGTCGAACCCCATGGCCGCGATCGCCGGGAGGCGTTTCGCGGCGGTGGCGAAGGTGCCGGAGACCCACCTGCCGTCGGGTCTCTGGTAGGCGCCCTCCGACCGCGGGAACATCTCGTACCAGGCCCCGGCCAGCGCGAGGGGCCGCGCGACACGCAGCGGGTACGTGTCCGACGCCGACACCAGTTCCCGGTGCGGCGCCCGTGCCAGGGCGTCGCGCACCTCGGGCGACGTCGCCGCGGCGAGCCGGACGGCGGCCGGGCGGGAGTCGTCCTCCAGTGCGGAGAGCGTCTCGGCGAGCAGCCGCTTGTCGGCCGCGGTCCGGTGCGGCGCGATCAGCGCGTCACGCCGGTCCGGACGCAGGATGCGGCGGAAGAGCCGCGCGCCCTCGGCGAGCATGAGGTCGACGTCGATCCCGGCGCCGATCTTGATGGTGGCGTCGTGCGTCCAGGTGGCGTACGGGTCGCTCCACGCCTCGACGCGGAAGGCCCACTCCCCTGCCGCGTCGGGTTGCAGGAAGCCGCGGAAGTGGTCCAGCCCGGGGGCGATGTCGGTCATGGCGGCCCACGAGTGGTCCGTGCCGTCCGGCGCGACGAGCACGGCGGTGGCGGCGACGGCGTCGTGCCCCTCCCGGAACACGGTCGCGGTCACCGGGACGACCTCACCGACGGCGGCCTTGGCGGGCCAGCGTCCTCCTTCGACCACCGGGGAGACCTGGATGACGGGAATGCGGCCGAGGCCGCCGGTTTTCGGGCGGCCCGGGCCGCCTGCCGAGTTGCGCGCGCTGCTCACACCGCCACGCTATCTATCCTCGGTCGCCGCGTGCACGGGGGCGCGCCAACGGCTTGCGCAAGGTTCACGGATCGTCCATCCGCCGTGGGCGGACGACCGTGGTGGTCCGCCCTCGGTCGGTGACGAACACAGGTTCGCGATCGCTCAGCGCCTTGATCTCACTGGGCTTCTGATTGAACTGGCTTGATGTGACGACAGACATGGCAACCACCCGTCCCAACTATCTAGTCAGGAATGAGCGTCCGCGGCGGGCAGGGATGGCGTCTATGCGTTCACCACCAGGCCCAGGTCCGCCACGTTCGCCTGCCTCCGGTGCCGGGGCACGACGCGGACGGTGTATCCGAAGGGGCCCGAGGCGCCGAGGTCGACCTCCCCGGCGAACGCGTGCCGCCCGGCCTCGTAGGAGTCGGTCAGGGTCAGCGGGTCGGTGTCGAAGTCCTCGATGAGATCGGCCTCGGAGACCCGCCCGAAAACGATCTGCACCTCGACATCTTCTGGGGTGAGCGAGCCGAGTGAGACGTAGGCCCGCACCGTGAGCCGGTCGCCCACCCGCGCGGCGTCGGCGATCCCGGCGGACTCCACGTGGTCGACGCGCACCTGCGACCAGCCAGCGCGGACCCGGGCCTTCCAGGCGGCCAGGTCCCGCGCCGCGCCGAAGTCGTCGGAGCGCAGCGCCCGCCCCGCCTGGGCCGCCGGCGCGTACAGGCCGTGCACGTATTCGCCGACCATGCGCGTGGCCTGCACCTTCGGCCCGAGGGTCGCGAGCGTGTGGCGCACCATCTCCAGCCAGCGGGGTGGGACGCCGTCGGCCGTCCGGTCGTAGAACAGCGGGGCGACCTGCGCCTCGATGAGGTCGTACAGGGCCGCGGCCTCGAGGTCGTCGCGCCGGTCGGTGTCGTCCACGCCGTCGGCGGTCGGGATGCCCCAGCCGTTCTCGCCGTCGTACCACTCGGCCCACCAGCCGTCCTCGATGGACAGGTTGAGGCCGCCGTTCAGGGCGGACTTCATGCCGGACGTGCCGGACGCCTCCAGGGGCCGCAGCGGGTTGTTGAGCCAGACGTCGCAGCCCGGGTAGAGGGACTGCGCCATCGCGATGTCGTAGTTCGGCAGGAACACGATGCGGTGCCGCACGGCCGGATCGTCGGCGAACCGCACGAACTGCTGGATCAGGCGCTTGCCCTGCTCGTCGGCGGGGTGCGACTTGCCGGCCACCACGAGCTGGACGGGGCGATCCGGGTGCAGCAGCAGGGACCGCAGCCGCGCGGGGTCGCGCAGCATCAGCGTCAGCCGCTTGTACGTGGGCACGCGGCGCGCGAAGCCGATGGTCAGGACGTCGGGTGAGAACACGTCGTCGATCCAGCCGAGCTCCGCGGGCGATGCCCCGCGCTCCCGCCAGGACTTGCGCACGCGCCTCCGGACCTCCGCCACGAGCTCGCCGCGCATCTCCGTGCGCGCGGCCCAGAGGTCGCCGTCGGACACCTTGCCCGGGTCGAGCCAGCCGCCCGACGCCTCGCTGGCGGTCAGCTGGTCCAGCCCGAGCCGCTCGGCCTGCAGCCGCGCCAGCTGCGGCGCGACCCAGGTGGGCGAGTGCACGCCGTTGGTGACCGAGGTGATGGGGACCTCGCGCGCGTCGAAGCCGGTCCACAGGCCCTCGAACATCTCGCGCGAGACCTGGCCGTGCAGGAGCGACACGCCGTTCGCCCGGCCGCCGAGCCGCAGGCCCATGACGGCCATGTTGAAGACGGTCGGGTCGCCGCCGTCGTAGTCCTCTGCGCCGAGCGCCAGGATCCGTTCGACCGGGACGCCGTCCATCTGGTTGTCGCCGGCGAAGTAGCTCCTGACCAGGTCCTTCGCGAAGCGGTCAATGCCGGCCGGCACGGGGGTGTGCGTCGTGAACACTGTCGCCGCGCGCACGGCCTCGTGCGCCTCGTCGATGCCGAGGCCCTGGGCCACCAGTTCCCGGATCCGTTCGACGCCGAGGAACCCGGCGTGCCCCTCGTTGGTGTGGTAGACCTCCGGCTCCGGGGCACCGGTCAGCCGCGACCAGACGCGCAGCGCACGCACGCCACCCACGCCGAGCAGCAGCTCCTGCTGCAGACGGTGCTCACCGCCCCCGCCGTACAGCCGGTCGGTGACCGCCCGCGCCGCCTCGTCGTTCTCGGGCACGTTCGAGTCCAGGAGCAGCAGCGGCACGCGGCCCACGGCCGCCACCCAGACATGGGCGTGCAGCCGGCGGCCGCCCGGGAGCCCGAGCGAGACCCGGGCGGGTGTGCCGTCCTCCTCGCGCAGCACCGTCAGCGGCAGCTCGTCCGGGTCCAGCAGCGGGTAGTTCTCGAGCTGCCAGCCGTCGCGGGTCAGGGACTGCCGGAAGTAGCCCGCCCCGTACAGCAGGCCGACCCCCACGATCGGCACGCCGAGGTCCGACGCCGACTTCAGGTGGTCGCCCGCCAGGATGCCCAGGCCGCCGGAGTACTGCGGCAGCACCGACGTGATGCCGAACTCCGGCGAGAAGTAGGCGATGCCGCGCGGGAGCTCCGCCCCGGAGGCGGACCGCTGCGCCTGGTACCAGCGTGGGTCGTGCAGGTAGCTGTGCAGTTCGCCTGCGGCAGCCCGGGTACGCCCCACGAAGCCCTCGTCCGCCGCCAGGGCGGCGAGCCGCTCGGAGCCGAGCGCCGCGAGGAACGCGACGGGATCGCCCTTCACGTCGGCCCACAGCTCGGGGTCGACCCCGGCGAAGAGCTCACGTGTCGGGGCGTGCCAGGACCAGCGCAGATTGTGGGACAGCTCGTCGAGTGCCGCGAGGGGCTCCGGAAGGACCGTGCGGACCGTGAATCGTCGGATCGCTCTCACGGGGGGAACCCTACGCACTTGTCGAGGACGACACACCCGGTGATGGAGGTTCACCGCAGCCCTGTCGTGAGGTCCTCCGCCTCGTGACGAGCTTCGCGACCGTGGCACGAACTTCCCGCGCGTCCGTCGAGTGGATGTGCAGGAAGGCTCGTGCCGACGACGGAATGCTCATGCCGAGCCGAGCCGAGCCAGCCGCACGACCGCCGGGTCAGGGCAGTCGGCCGCGCCGCTCCGGCCGCGGCGGGACCGGCTTCACCGACGTGATGAGGTCCGCCGGGACCCAGATCTCCTCCGGCTCGCCGCGTCCCGGTCTCGGGTCCGTGCGCACGCCCAGACCGTCGTCGGACACCCGGAGCAGGAACCCGATGACGTCCGTCCAGACCTCGCCGCGGTGGTCCGCGCGCGCCGCGCCGGCCTCGGCCGTCGTGAGCCGGCGGCGGACGACGACGCGCGTGCCGGGAGCGAGCCGCGACCAGGGCGGACCGGCCGGCGGATCGGATCGGGATGTGTCGGAGTTCACGGACTGCCTTCGCCGAGGAATGAGACGGTGGACGCGGCGGGCGCGCCGCTCCTGGAATACTAGGCTCGGACCTGGGCGCGACCCGCGTGAACGGTCCGGACCGAGTACATCCCGAGGAAGGCTCCCGCAGTGACCTACGTGATCGCTCAGCCGTGCGTCGATGTCAAGGACAAGGCGTGCATCGAGGAGTGTCCCGTGGACTGCATCTACGAGGGCAGCCGCTCCCTCTACATCCACCCGGACGAGTGCGTCGACTGCGGCGCCTGCGAGCCGGTCTGCCCGGTCGAGGCCATCTACTACGAGGACGACGTCCCCGAGGAGTGGAAGGACTACTACCGCGCCAACGTGGAGTTCTTCGACGACATCGGCTCGCCGGGCGGCGCCGCGAAGATGGGCGAGATCGACAAGGACGACCCGATGATCGCGGCCCTCCCGCCGCAGGCCTGACCCGGTCCGCCCGCGCACCATGGGCCTCGCCGACCTCTCCGGAATCACGTTTCCCTGGGACACCCTCGATGAGCTCAAGGCCACCGCGCGGGCGCACCCCGGCGGCATGATCGACCTGTCCATGGGCACGCCCGTGGACCCGACGCCGCCGCTCGTGCGCGAGGCGCTCGCGGCCGCCGCGGACGCGCCCGGGTATCCGACGACGGCCGGCTCGGCGCAGCTGCGCGTGTCGATCGCGGAGTGGTTCGCCCGCCGGCGTGGCGTGCCCGGTCTCGAGCTCGACCAGGTGCTGCCCACGATCGGTTCCAAGGAACTGGTGGGGCTGCTGCCGTCGCTGCTGGGGGTGGGGCCGGGGGACGTCGTCGTCCATCCGGAGATCGCGTACCCGACCTACGCGGTGGGCGCCGCCGCCGCGGGCGCGACGGCGCTCGCCACCGACGACGTCGACGCGTGGGCCGGGCGCGACGACGTGCGCCTCGTCTGGGTGAACAGCCCTGCCAACCCGCACGGGCGGGTGCTGGACGCCGCCGAACTGCGCCGGGTGGTCGCGGCGGCGCGGAAGATCGGCGCCGTCGTCGTCTCCGACGAGTGCTACGCCGAGCTCGGCTGGGGGCCGTGGGCGCCGGGCGCGGGCGAGTCCGGCGGGGGCGTGCCGAGCGTCCTCGATCCGCGCGTTTGTGACAATTCCCACGACGGGCTGCTGGCGGCGTACTCGCTGTCGAAGCAGTCGAACCTCGCGGGGTACCGCGCGGCGTTCGTCGCGGGGGACGGGGCGCTCGTCGGGCAGCTGCTGGCGCGGCGCAAGCACCTGGGGCTGATCGTCCCGGCGCCGGTGCAGGCCGCGATGGTCGCCGCGCTCGGCGACGACGCGCATGTCGCCGCACAGCGGCAGATCTACGGGGCCCGACGGCGGTCGCTGGCCGGGGCGCTGGAGAATGCGGGGCTCACCGTGGACCACTCCGAAGCGGGTCTTTACCTGTGGGTACGGGCGGTCGCCGCGTGGTTCGCCGAGCGGGGCATCCTCGTCGCGCCGGGCGCGCTCTATGGTCCCGCCGGTGAGGGTCACGTGCGGACAGCGCTCACCGCGACGGACGCGCAGATCGCCGATGTTGTGTTGCGACTCACAAATTCTTGACCCGCGGGTTGGAATCACAAAGCCTTGACACGGTACGGTTTTACTCCAGGTCGACGCTGCCCTGTTTCCCCCTGAGGAGGGGTAGCGCACCGCGTGCTTCGAGGAAGGAAGTCATGACGTCCACCACGCCGGCGAACGCCACGTCCACCGTCGAACTCGTCGTCGACGGCACCGCTCGACCGTTGTCCGTCGTCGGCGCCAGTGAGGGTGCCAGCGGATTCAAGGTCAACACACTGCTCAAGGACACCGGTCTGGTCACGCTCGACCCCGGGTTCACGAACACGGCGTCGTGCGAGTCCGCGATCACCTACATCGACGGCGACCAGGGGATTCTGCGGTACCGCGGATACCCGATCGACCAGGTCGCCGAGGGGGCCTCGTTCCTCGAGGTCGCCGCCCTGCTCATCGACGGGGAACTGCCCGGAGCCGAGGAACTGTCGGCCTGGGAGCAGAAGGTCGGCAAGAACGCCGAGCTGCCTGACGGGTTCGGCGCGTTCCTGGCAGCGCTCCCGGCCGACGGACACCCGATGGCGACGCTGGCCGCCGCGATCAACGCGCTTGCCGCCTGGTACCCCGAGGTGGTCGACCCGCGAGACAAGGCGCAGGTCAGTTCCGCCATGGCGATGCTGCTCGCGAAGACGGCGACGATCGCCGCGGCGCTGCACCGCCGTCGTACCGGGCAGGCTTTCGTGGCGCCGGACGCGTCGAACGGCTATGTCGCGGACTTCCTGCGCCAGACGTTCGGTGACGAGGGTGGCGAGTACGCCGCCGAGCCCGTGATCGTCGACGCGCTGGAGAAGCTGCTCATCCTGCACGCGGACCACGAGCAGAACTGCTCGACGTCGACGGTCCGCATGGTCGGTTCCTCGAACGCCACCCTGTTCGCCTCGGTGGCCGCCGGCGTGAACGCGCTGTCCGGCCCGGCGCACGGCGGGGCCAACGAGGCCGTGCTCGTGATGCTGGAGAAGATCCGGTCCGGCAGCGACACCGTCGAGACCTTCATGGACAAGGTCAAGAACAAGCAGGACGGCGTGCGCCTGATGGGCTTCGGCCACCGCGTGTACAAGTCCTACGACCCGCGCGCCGCCATCGTGAAGAAGTCCGCCGACGAGGTGCTGGAGAAGCTGGGCGCCAAGGACGAGCTGCTGGAGATCGCCCAGGGCCTGGAGCAGATCGCGCTCAGCGACGACTACTTCGTGGAGCGCAAGCTCTACCCGAACGTCGACTTCTACACCGGCCTCATCTACAAGGCGATGGGCTTCGAGCCCGCCATGTTCACGCCGCTGTTCGCGCTGGGCCGCATGCCGGGTTGGATCGCGCAGTGGCAGGAGATGGTGAACGACCCGTCCACGAAGATCGGCCGCCCGCGCCAGGTCTACACGGGCGCGACGGAACGGACGTTCGTCTCCGTCTCGCAGCGCTGAACTCCCGCCGGGCGGTCGCGCGGGCACCGTTCGGCCGAGGTCGACACGAGCCGGTGGTTCGGGGTCGCCACGGTTCCGGCCGATGGTGGCGCCGAACCACCGGCTCGTGTCGATCTGGGCCGAATATTGTTCTCATGACTGTCCGAAATGCTGGGCTAGTCTCTCGGGCGTGAGCCGTTCCACCCTCCTCGCCCGCAGGTCCGCAGCTCATCGCGGGCTGCTTCTGCTGGTGTGGCTGCTGGTGGCAGGGCTGGCCGCCAGCCTCGGCGTCACCATCGGGTACGTCGGCGCGGCCGGCGTCGACGACGCCCGCACCGGGCTGTCCGCCGCCTCGCCCGCCGGGCGCGGGCTGCTCCTGACGACACGGCTGGCCGACGACGGCGCGTCCGTCGCAGCACAGGACGCGCGGGTCACGGAGGCCGTCGACGAACGCCTCGGCGGCACGCCGTACGCGGTGTATCGCGAGACCCGCACCGAGGGGCTGCCGGTCGCCATGGAAGGCACGCTGCTGGAGGAGCGCTGGGTGGTCTCCACCCCCGCCCTCCTCGCTGCCGGCGCCGAGCTGCCCGGCGGCACGCCGGATGACGTCCCCCCGGGCGAGTGGGCGGCCGTCGACCGCGAGATAGCCGACACCACTGCCGGTACGTGGCCCGAGGCGACTCCGGAGAGTGAGCCACCGCAGGCGGCGGTGCAGGCGGACGCCGCCGAGTCCGCCGGCATCGAGGTCGGCGACACCCTTCTCCTGGGCGCCGACGACGAGGACCCCGCGGGCACGGGCACCCCCGTGGTCGTCTCCGGCCTGTGGGAGGTCACCACCGGCGCCGGCGCGTCCCGGTGGTTCGGCGACCCGGTCACCACGACGGGCGGCGACGGCACCGTCGCCGGCCCGATCCTCCTCGCGAGCAGCGCCCTGGAGGAGCTCGGCACCGCCCCGTTCGCCCGCTGGCTCGTGGTCCCGGACGCGGAGCGGATCACCCCGGCGGACCTGGAACGGTCGGTCACCCTGGCGGACGACCTCGACACCGCACTGTCCGACGACGACGCCGTCGCGATCCGCGGTTTCCAGGCGCTCGGCAGCCTCGGGGACACCGTCCGCACCACGCTCACCGCGATCCGCGCGGCCGACGCCGTCGCCCTCGTGGCGCTCGTCGTCCTCGCCCTGACCGGCCTGGTGGCGCTCGTGCAGGTGGCGCGGCTCCTCGCCGCGGTACGGGACGGTGAGGTGGCGCTCCTCGTCTCCCGCGGCGCCGATCCGGGGACGGTCCAGGCCGCGGCGACCGTGGAGGGCGCCGTGCTGGCGGTGACGGCGTCGGCGGTGGGCGCCGTCGTCGCCGCGTTCGTGCTCCAGGTCCTCGAGCCGGGGGCATGGCAGTGGTCCGTGCTGGTCGTGACGGCCTCGGCGGTGGCGGTCGCCGCCACCGCCGTGCCCGCCGTCGTCGCCGGGGCGCAGGCACGCGCCGCGGTCCGGCGCCGGGTCACCGACCGCTCCGGCCGCGTACGGCAGGTCGCCGCCGTCGGCACGGTGGTCCTCACCCTGGCCGCCGCGGCGGTGTGCGCCCAGGCGCTCGCCCGCTACGGCTCGCCCCTGGTCACCACCCCGTCCGGTACCCGCACCGACCCGCTGGCCGCCGCTGCCCCGGCCCTGCTGCTGGCCGTGCTCGCGGTGGTGGCGATGGCCGTGCTCGGCCCGGCCACCCGGGCGTGGGCGGGCCTGGCGGCCCGTGGCCGGGGCGCGGGGGGAGTGCTCGCCGCACGCCAGGTGGCGCGCCGGCTCGTGGTCTACGTGGTCCCGGTGGTGTTGCTGGCGCTGTCGGGCGGCGCGGCGACGCTCGCCGGCGCCTACGCGGGCACGGCACGCGCCCTGTCCGACGACGTCGCGGTCCTGCGCAACGGGGCCGACGTGCGGGTCGTGCTCCCCGCGGGCCACGAGGCCCGCGCCGAGACCCGCGCCGCGTACGCGCGCGCCGACGGCGTGGGGACCGCGATGCCCGTGCTCACCGACGAGGCGCAGGCCGGCGAGATCCCGCTCGCGCTGATCGCGGCGCCCGCGGCGGACCTGGAGGGGGTCATGCGCGCGCCCGAGGGGGTGGTCGACGTCGGTGGCCTCGCCGCCGCCACGGCCCCCGGACAACCGGCGATCCCGCTGCCCGACGACGCCCGGACGCTGCGTCTCGACGTGACCGCGTCCATGGAACCCCTCCATCTCTCCCGGGTCGACGGGGTCGGCGACGAAGCCCTGGACCAGATCGAGGAGGGCATGGTGTATCAGACGGCGGTCCTGCTCGTCGCGCCGGACGGGTCCGTCGCCCGGGTGGAGCTGCCGCCGATGGACCCCGACCTCGACGACGACGGCGACGGGACCAACCCCGTGGGCAGCGAACCCGTGACGCACGCGCTCGCCGCCCCGGTGCCGCCCGCGCCGGAGGCGGGACCCTGGTCCGTGGCCGCCGTCGACGTGACGATGCCGACGGACTGGAGACTGGAGACGCGCAACGAGATGGCACTCGACGGCCTGGCCGTCGACGGCGCCTCGATCCGCCTGCCGGACGAGTGGCGCGTCCGCAGCCCCAGCAGTGGAGCCCTGGCACCGTCCGGGTCCGGGAGCGAGGAGCAGGTCTCCGGGCCCGTGATCGAGGCGGAGCTCCGGGGCTGGAACCGCGCCCTCCCCTTCCGCCTCCTGCCGGGCGGATCCGCGAGTCCGCTGCCCGTCGTGGTCACCGAGCACGTCGCCCGCACGCTGAGCCTCGGCGTCGGCGACGTCTTCGAGCTGACCCACCGCGGGGTGGCGGCGGACGCCGAGATCACGGCCACCACCGACGTCGTCCCCGGCCTGCTCGAACCGGGCGTCGTGCTCGCCGACGCGGCCGGCCTCGCGGTCTGGCGCCTCGAAGCCGTCGGCGAAGCGGCCCCGGCCGACGAGATCTGGATCGCCGCCGCAGAGCCAGGAGGGCCGGCCGACCCCGACGCGTCCGCCGGAGCGGAGACCACCGTCTCCGACCGGATCGACGCCGCCGCCACCGCGGTCCGTGAGACCGCCGCGGACCTCCGCGCCGACGACGGCGAGACCGCCGGCGTGAGCACCCCCGGCTACTCCGTGACCATCGACGCCGCCGCGCCCGTGCGCGTCGCCTACTGGCTCACCGCTGTCGGCGCGACGACGCTCGCCCTGGTCGGCGTCCTCGTCGCCGCCGTCGCGATGCTCCGCCAGCGCCGGGCCGAGGTGATCGTGCTGCGCGCCGTCGGGCTAGGGCCCACGGCGCAGGCCCGCGCCCGCGCGACGGAGCTCGTCGCGGTCGGAGCGGCGGCCGTCGTGCTCGGCGTGGCTGCCGGCTGGGTGGTCGCCCGGTTCGTCGTCGGCGGGCTCGCGCAGGCGACTCTGACCGGTGTCGACGCGGACGTCCCCACCCGGTTCGTCGTCGAGGGCGCCGGAGTCGCCGCCGTCCTCGGCGCCGCACTCGCCGGGCTCGTCGTCGTGGGGGGCCTCGTCGGCGCGCGCGTCGCCGCGCAGGCCCGCGACACCACCTATCGCGAGGAGGTGCGCTGATGTTCCGGTACGTACGGCGGCAGCTCGCCGCGTCCTGGGGCGCGGTGCTCACGCTCGGCGTCGTCGCCCTGGTCACCGCGTTCGTCCTCGCGGCCGCGCCGCGCGCCGTCGCGGCGATGCACAGCGACCAGGCCGCGTGGACCGTCGGCGAGACCACACCGCTCACCCGGGACCTCATCGCCGTGACCGGCCCGCAGGTCCCCGACGACTGGGACGCGTACCTGGCCGGGCTCACCCAGCTGCGTGACGACCAGCCCGAGCCGCTGCACGGCCTCCTCGGGGACCCCGGCTTCCAGGTCAGCGCCGCCGAGCCCGAGTCCGTCACCCCCCTGCCCGACAGCAGCCTGTTCAGCGTCTCCCTCGTCCTGCGCGCCACCCCGCACCTGGACGAGAACGCCACGCTCGTCGAGGGCCGATGGCCCGAGGCGACCGCCGGCCCCCTGGACCAGTTCGAGTACGGCAGCGAGGAGGCACGCGAATCCCGGTACCCCTACGAGGTCGCGGTCTCCCGGCAGGCCGCCGAGCGCTTCGGGTGGGAAGCCGGACACGAGTACGAACTGCGCGCCGAAGGGTCCAGCAGGACCCCCCTGAGCTCCCGCGCGAACAGCGGCTGGGGCCCCCTCGTCGTGACCGGGATCTACGAGCAGGACGGCGACCCCCAGGGCTCCTGGTGGCGGCAGAACCCCCTCGGCGGCGTGCCCAACGTGATCCAGGATCCCAACACCGGGCTCAACGCCGAGGCCGCCGCCTACGTCGACCCGGCAATGATCGGTCCGCTCTCCTGGGGCAGCGCGGGCACCACCACCTGGATCCCCGTCAGCGGCGACGGCCTCCGTGCCGACCACGTGCCCGACGTGCTCGCCCAGGTCCGCGGCATCGACGCCCAGCAGATCCCGGTGGACGACGGCAGCCCCGCGGGCTTCGCCGTCGACCTCGACAGCCGCCTCACCGGCGTGCTCGCCACCCTCCTCGCCCAGCGCGTGAGCGTGGACGCCATCATCGCCGTGCTCGCCACCGGCCCCCTCGGCGCCGCCCTCGCGGTCCTGGCACTCGGCGCGCGCCTCGTCATCGACCGGCGCCGCCCCGCCCTCGCCCTCCTGCACGCGCGCGGTGCGTCGGACGCACAGCTGCGTGCCATGGCCGGTCTCGAGGGAGCCGCGGTCGGCCTCCTGGCGGCCGGGGCGGGGTTCGCGGCCGGGCTGTGGGCCGTGCCCGGGCAGGTCATGGCGGCCCAGGTGGCGCTCGCGGCGGCGGCCGGGCTCGGCCCGGGTGTCGCCCTCGCGCTGGCGGCCGGGCCCCGGGGACTGCGGGGCGGGCGGACCGACCTGGGCCGCGGCCGCGGCCGGGCGCGCTGGATCCTCGAGGTCCTCGTGCTGGTCAGCGCGGTGGTCAGTACGACGCTGCTGCTGCAGCGGGGCGTGGTCGGCGGTGCCGTCGATCCCGGCGCCGACGACGACGGCGGGGGCGGGGCGGCCGACCCGCTCCCGACGGCGGGCGTGGACCCCCTGCTCGCGGCGTCGCCGCTGTTGCTCTCCCTGGCGGTCACGCTGCTCGCGGTCAGGCTGTTCCCGCTGGTCACCCTGGCTGTCGAACGGGTGCTCGCCCGACGCCGGGACCTGGTGCCGTTCCTCGGCGCCGCGCGGGCGACGCGCGACCCTGCGGGCGGCGTCGTCCCGGCGATCGCGCTGGTGCTGTGCGTGTCGGTGGCGGCGACCGCCGCGGTGCTGTATTCGACGGTGACCGGCGGCGTGGCTCGCGAGGCCTGGCACGACGTCGGCGCCGACCTGCGGGTGTCCGGGCCGGAGGTCTCGGCCGACGTCGCCGCGGAACTGGCCGCGATCGACGGGGTCCGCGCGGTCGCGCCCGTGACGGACCACGACCGGATCGCGGTCGCCGTACCGGGCGGGAACGGCGTGCGCGCCACGCTGTTCACCACCGACGCGGCCGCGATGGCACGAGCCCAGGAGGGGATCGCGGACGCGCCGGTCCGGACCGGCAGCCTCGGAGCGGGCCCCGAATCGGAGCCCGTGCCTCTGCTCGTCACCAGGTCGACGGGCTACGACGTCGGCCAGCCGGTGGAGCTGCGGCTGCCGGACGTCGTCGTGACGGCGGAGGTCGTCGAGGCGGTCGACCAGGTCGCCGGCCTCCCGGGCGGGGAGGTACTGGTCCTGGCGGACGACGCCCGCCTGGCCGCCGCGGCGAGCGAGCACCTGGCCGAGGCCACGGACGAGGAGGCGACCCCGGAGGACGGGGACGACACCTCGGTGATCTCCGGTTCGCGGGCGAGGGTCGCGCTCCTGGCGCTGGACGACGACGCGGGGCCGGTCGCGGGCGGTGGGGGAAGCGCGCCCGCGACCGCCGTCGTCGGCGACATCGGGGACGTGCTGCCGAACGCCGTGGTCGACGACCCTGCCGCTCAGGCTCGGGAGATCCTCCGGTCGCCCGCATCGGAGGGACTCGTGGCGGCGTTCGTCGCAGCCGTCGGGCTCGCCGGACTGCTGGTGGGCGCCGTCCTGGTGATGACGCTCATGCTGGCGGCGCCCGCGCGGTCGAGGCTCCTCGCGGTGCTGCGGACGCTCGGGCTGTCGGCGCGGCAGGGGCGCGGGCTCGTCGGGTGGGAGATCGGACCGTGGATCGCGGTGGCCGTCGTCGCGGGGGCGGTGCTGGGCGGCGTCGTGCCCGTGGTTCTGCTCGCAGCGGTGGACGTGACCGCGCTGACCGGCGGCGCGGAACCACCGGACGTGCGCTGGGATCCCGTCCTGACCGCCGGACTGGCCGCGGGGCTCGTCGTGGTCGCGACGGCGGCGGCCGGGCTGGCCGCCGCGCTGGGACGACGGCACGAGATCGCGGCGCAGCTGCGCATCGAGCGATGAGAGAAATCGAGCGATGACAGAAGGAGCGGTGACATGACGACGGTGATCGATCTGGACGACGGCCGGACGCCGGGTGCCTCGCGCCGGGGCGCGGCGGCGGACGCCCCAAGACAGCCGGGGCAGAACGGCGGCGAGATCCTGTGCCGCGACCTGGTGCGGATCTTCGCGACCGACGGCGTCGAGGTGCAGGCGCTGCAGGGGCTCAACCTCACCGTGGAACCCGGTGAGATCGTCGCGGTGGTGGGCGCGTCGGGGTCCGGCAAGTCGACCCTGCTGACCATCCTGTCCGGGCTGGACACGCCGACGGGCGGCACCGCGACGGTGGCCGGGACGGACTTGCTGGCGATGGGGCCGACGGAGCGTGTCGCCTACCAGCGGCATACGGTCGGATTCGTCTGGCAGCAGACCTCCCGCAACCTGCTGCCGTACCTGACCGCCCGGGAGAACGTGCTGCTGCCGCTGGAACTGGCGGCCGGTTCGCGGCGGGAGCGCGGCGCCCGCGCGCGCCGGGTCGACGAACTGCTCGAGCTGCTGGAGATCGGCGACATGGCCGGACGCCGGCCGGACCAGATGTCCGGCGGGCAGCAGCAGCGCGTGGCGATCGCCGTCGCGATGGCGAACTCCCCGCGCGTGCTGCTGGCCGACGAGCCGACGGGCGAGCTCGACGAGGCCACGAGCGTCGAGGTGCTGGAGGCGATGCGCGGGGTGAACCGCGAGACCGGCGTGACCACCCTGATCGTCACCCACGACCCGACCGTGTCGGAGCACGTGGCGCGCACGGTACAGATCCGGGACGGGCGGACGTCCACCGAGACGCTGCGGCGCACGGAGACGGACGAGCACGGCCGCGCACGGCACATCTCGGAGGAGTTCGCGGTGCTGGACCGGGTGGGCCGGCTCCAGCTTCCCGAGGACTTCATGCGGTCGCTGACCCTGAAGGACCGGGTGCGCCTCGCCCTGGAGGAGGACCACGTGGGGGTGTGGCCGGACGCCTCCTCACGGGTGACCGAGGCGGACGAGGGGAGCGAGCGATGAGCACGGTAGTCGAAGCGGGCGCGGAGTCGGGTGCGCGCACCGCGATCCTGCGGGCCGAGGGGCTCAGCCGGGTGTTCGGGTCCGGGGCCGGCGAGGTGTCCGCCCTGAACGGCGTCGACCTCGCGGTGGCGTCCGGGGAGCTGCTCGTCGTGCGCGGGCCGTCCGGGTCCGGCAAGACCACGCTGCTGAACCTGCTCGGCGGGCTCGACCGGCCGACGTCGGGCCGGGTGTGGCTGGGCGAGGCCGAGGTGACCGCGATGCGTGAGCGGGAGGTCCTGGCGACGCGGCAGGGGCAGATCGGGTACGTCTTCCAGTCGTTCGGGCTCGTGCCGGTGCTGTCGGCCGCCGAGAACGTGGAGGTCCCGCTGCGGCTGCGCCGGGTGGCGCCTGCCGAGCGCGCCGAGCGTGTGCGGGCGGCGCTGGAGGCCGTCGGGCTGGGCGAACACGCCGAGCAGCGGCCGTACGAGCTGTCGGGAGGCCAGCAGCAGCGGGTCGGGATCGCGCGGGCCCTGGTCGCCGAGCCGGAGGTGCTCATCGCCGACGAGCCGACGGGGCAGCTCGACTCCGCGACGGCGGCCGTGGTGATGGACCTGATCCGCGACGTCGTGCACGCACGCGGCATGGCCGCCGTGGTCTCGACGCACGATCCGATCCTCATGGAGCGCGCGGACCGGGTGGTCGAGCTCCACGACGGGAGGGTCGCCGCTGGCGGGTAGCCGCCACCGGTTATGGCGGGTTACCGCCGCCCTCCGGTCACGTTCGGATGACGAACCACCATTGGACGGGAGAATCCCTGAAGGTCCGTGTTACATGGTGTTACGAAGGCATACCGAAAAGGTCACGACTGCGGGCACGTTCGTGTGAAGACCCTTCGACGGGGTCTCGAGGGCGGGTAATGTGGCGCCCCACAACCGGGCGCAGTGCTGCGCCCGATACAGCGTCGTCAGCGATCCGCGAAGCGGCGTGACCATCGAACCAGGAGGACACGTGACACCTCGTAAGCGACTCATGGGAGTAGGGGCGGCTCTGCTTGCCGGCTCCCTGGTCCTGTCAGCGTGCGGCGGCGGCACCGGTGAGACCGATGGCGACTCGGAAGCCATCATCACCGTCGGCAGCGGCGAACCCCAGAACCCGCTCATCCCGGCGAACACCAACGAGGTCTTCGGCGGCCTCGTCGTGCGGAACATCTTCGCCGGCCTCGTGTACTACGACGAGAACGGCGCGGTCCAGAATGAGATCGCCGAGTCGATCGAGTCCGACGACAACGTGACGTGGACCATCACGATCGAGGACGGCTGGACGTTCAGCGACGGGACCCCGGTCACCGCCGAGAGCTTCGTGAACGCCTGGGACTGGGGCGGCCAGCTCGACAACGCGGCCAACCTCTCCTACTTCTACGAGCCGTTCGTGGGCTTCTCGTACGAGGAGAACACGTCGATCATCGAGGAGGGTGGCCTGGAGGTCGTCAGCGACACCGAGTTCACGGCCACGCTGAAGCAGCCCGAGTCCGACTTCCCGGTCCGCCTCGGCTACGCGGCGTTCTTCCCGCTGCCCGAGGTGTTCTTCGACGACCCCGAGGCGTTCGGCGAGGCCCCGGTGAGCAACGGCCCGTACGTCCTGACCGAGTGGGAGCACGACTCCGCCATCACGGTCGAGGCGAACCCGGACTACATCGGTGACCGCGTGCCGCAGAACGGCGGCGTCGAGTTCCTCGCCTACACCGACGAGGACTCGCAGTACAACGACCTCCTCGCCAACAACCTGGACATCGTTCCCAACGTTCCGGCCTCGGCCTTCGCGACGTTCGAGGAGCAGCTGGAAGACCGCGCGGTGAACCAGCCGGCGGCCGTCACCCAGGTCATCAACGTTCCCGAGTACGTCGAGGACTTCCAGGGCGAAGCGGGCCTGCTGCGTCGCCAGGCGATCTCGATGGCGATCGACCGCGAGGCCATCACCGAGACCGTGTACGACGGCGCTCGCACCCCCGCCAGCGACTTCACCAACCCGGTGATCAACGGCTGGAGCGACGACATCCCGGGCAGCGAGGTGCTCGAGTACAACCCGGAGGAGGCCAAGACCCTCTGGGACGAGGCCGAGGACATGGACCCGCTGGGCGACGACTACACCCTGTTCATCGCCTCGAACGCCGACTCCGACCACCAGTCGTGGATCGACCCGGCGTGCAACACGATCCGCCAGGCGCTGGAGATCGAGTGCGAGTTCGATCAGTACCCGGTGTTCGACGAGTTCCTCGAGGCCCGCGACGCGCGTGAGATCAAGGGTCTGTTCCGTGGCGGCTGGCAGGCCGACTACCCGGCCATGAGCAACTTCCTCGGGCCGATCTACGGCACGGGCGCCGGCTCGAACGACATGGACTACTCGTCCGAGGAGTTCGACGCCAAGATGACGGAGGGCAACGCGGCGGCCAGCCCGGAGGAGGCCACCGAGCTCTACAAGGAGGCTCAGGAGATCCTGTTCCAGGACATGCCGGGTATCCCGCTGTGGTACTACAACGCCACGGGCGGCTACGCCGAGACCGTGGACAACGTGGCGTTCGGCTGGGACAGTGACCCGATCCTGTACCAGGTGACCAAGTCGGAGTGAGCGTGATCACGTCCGGTTCGCCGGACTGAACGCGTCACTCCAGGTGAGAGGCGGGGCACGCGACTGTGCGTGCCCCGCCTCGCCCTGTGCCGCAACACGAACTCCGGGCGGCATCCTGGAGAATGGGCGGCGGAAATTGACAAGGAGACCACAATGCTCTGGTACATCGGACGCCGGTTGTTGCAGGTGATCCCTGTGTTCATCGGCGCCACCCTGCTCGTCTACGGGATGGTGTTCCTGCGCCCGGGCGACCCGGTCGCCGCGCTCGGTGGTGAGCGCGGGCTGCCGGAGTCCGTGGCAGAACAGATCCGGGAGCAGTTCCACCTGAACGATCCGTTCTTCGTGCAGTACCTGTACTTCCTCAAGGGGATCTTCACCTTCGACCTCGGGCCTGACTTCTCCGGGCGGCCCGTCGCGGAGACCGTCGCGAACGCCTTCCCGGTGACGTTCCAGCTCGCGATCATGGCGCTCGTCATCGAGACGGTCTTCGGTATCGGTTTCGGCCTGATCGCCGGGATGCGCAAGGGCAAGTTCTTCGACTCGACCGTCCTGGTCTGGACCCTGCTGCTGATCGCCGTGCCCACGTTCGTGCTCGGCTTCGTGGCGCAGATCATCTTCGGCGTGCAGCTCGGCTGGCTTCCGGTGACGGCCGGGCGAGATCCCGACTTCGAGAGTCTGTTGATGCCGGCAATGGTGCTGGCAGGCACGTCGATGGCGTACATCCTGCGTTTGACCCGGACGTCGGTCGCGGAGAACCTGACGGCGGACCACGTGCGCACGGCGCGGGCGAAGGGTCTCCCGCGGAGCCAGGTCACCAACCGGCACGTACTGCGTAACTCCCTGATCCCGGTCGTGACCTTCATCGGCGCCGACCTGGGCAACCTGATGGCGGGGTCCATCGTCGTCGAGGGCATCTTCAACATCAACGGAGTCGGGGGAACGCTCTTCGAATCCATCATCCGCGGAGAGAACGTCACCGTGGTCGCCATCGCGACGATCCTCGTGCTCGTCTACATCGCCGCGAACCTGCTCGTGGACCTGCTGTACGCGGTCCTGGACCCGAGGATCCGCTATGCCTGAGAACCGCTATGACAACGGCCCGCGTCCGGGCCAGGATCGCTACGTGGCGCCGGCCGAGGAAGTGACGGTCGGCGCGATCGACGCGATCGCCGAGGACAAGGCCCCCTCGAGCATGTGGCAGGACGCGTGGCGCCAGATGCGGCGCCGTCCGATGTTCTGGATCGCGCTCGCGATCATGACCGCGTCCGTCGTCATCGCGATCATGCCCGGCGTCTTCACGTCGCACGGGCCGCGCCTCTGCGACCTGGCGGATTCGTTGCTCCCGCCGTCGGGCGAGCACCCCTTCGGCACCGACAAGAACGGCTGTGACGTCTACACACGGGTCATCTTCGGCGCCAGGCCGTCCGTCACCGTGGGTGTCCTGGCCACGACGTTCGTCGTCATTCTGGGCGGCACCATCGGCGCGATCGCCGGCTACTTCGGCGGCTTGCTCGACACGATCCTGTCGCGGATCACCGACATCTTCTTCGCGATCCCGTTCTTCCTGGCCGCCCTGGTGATCCTGTCCCTGCTGCCGAACCGCAACGCGTTCGCGGTGGCGATCGTGCTCGCCAGCTTCGGCTGGACGTCGATCGCCCGCATCACACGCGGGTCGGTGATCAGCGTGAAGAACAACGAGTTCGTCACCGCCGCCAAGGCGCTCGGTATGAGCAGGATCGGCATCCTGGTGAAGCACGCGCTGCCGAACGCCGCCGCGCCGATCATCGTGTACGGCACGGTCGCGCTGGGGACCTTCGTGGTCGCCGAGGCGACCCTGACGTTCCTCGGCATCGGTCTGCCGTCGTCGACGGTCTCCTGGGGTGGTGACCTGGCCCAGGGCCGCACGATCATCCGACAGGCCCCTGAGGTCCTGCTCTACCCGGCCGTGGCGCTCGGCACGACGGTGCTCGGCTTCATCATGATGGGCGACGTCGTGCGCGACGCCCTCGACCCGAAGGCGCGTAAGCGATGACGACGACGATCAACCTGACCGAGAAGACGCCCGAGGACGCCCGGATGCGTGACGACAGTGCGCCCCTGCTCGAGATCAAGGACCTGAAGATCTCGTTCACCACGGGTACCGGCCTGGTGGAGGCCGTCCGCGGCGTCGACCTGACCGTGTACCCGGGGCAGTCCGTGGCGATCGTGGGCGAGTCGGGATCCGGCAAGTCGACCACCGCGCACGCGATCATCGACCTGCTGCCCGGCACCGGCAAGGTGACCGGCGGATCCATCGCGTTCGACGGGCGCGAGATGGTCGGCCTGGACCGCAAGACGACCGAGCACATGCGCGGCCGGGACATCGGCCTGGTCCCGCAGGACCCGATGTCGAACCTCAACCCGGTGTGGCGGATCGGCACGCAGATCGAGGAGGCCCTGGTCGCCAACGGCTTCCAGGGCACCAGGGCCGAGCGCAGGGCGCGGGTCACCGAACTGCTCGGCGAGGCGGGGCTGCCCGACGGCGACCGCCGGGCGCTCCAGTACCCGCACGAGTTCTCCGGCGGCATGCGGCAGCGCGCGCTGATCGCCATCGGCCTCGCGGCACGCCCGAAGCTCCTGATCGCGGACGAGCCGACGTCGGCCCTCGACGTCACCGTGCAGAAGAAGATCCTCGACCACCTCGAGGGTCTCACCAGCGAGCTCGGCACCGCCGTCCTGTTCATCACGCACGACCTGGGCCTGGCCGCCGAGCGTGCCGAGCACCTCGTGGTGATGTACAAGGGCAAGGTCGTGGAGTCGGGCCCGGCGCTGGACATCCTCAAGAACCCGCAGCACGAGTACACGCGGCGCCTGGTCGCCTCGGCGCCGTCCCTGGCCTCACGCCGCATCCAGTCCGCCCACGAGGCGGGCATGACGCCCGAGGAAATGATCGCGGGCCACGAGGTCAAGATCGACAAGGCGGCGCCGAAGGACGTCGTCGTCGCCAAGGATCTCACCAAGGTGTTCAAGATCCGCGGCTCCCGTCCGGGCAGCCACACGAACTTCACCGCGGTGGACAGCATCGACTTCGTCCTGCCGCGCGGCAAGACGCTGGCGCTCGTGGGGGAGTCCGGTTCCGGGAAGTCCACCGCGGCGAACATGGTGCTGGGGCTGCTGGAGCCGACGTCGGGCACGGTGGTCTTCGACGGCAAGGACACCTCCACGCTGTCGGGCCGTGAGCAGTTCGCGATGCGGCGCCGCGTGCAGCCGGTGTTCCAGAACCCGTACGGGTCGCTGGACCCGATGTTCTCGGTGTTCAACTCGATCGAGGAGCCCCTGCGGCTGCACAAGGTGGGGAACAAGAAGGAGCGCGAGCAGCGCGTGCGCGACCTGCTCGAGATGGTGGCGCTTCCGGCGTCGACGATGCGGCGCTTCCCGAACGAGCTGTCCGGCGGGCAGCGGCAGCGCATCGCCGTCGCGCGGGCGCTGGCGCTCAACCCCGAGGTCATCGTGCTCGACGAGGCCGTGTCCGCCCTCGACGTGCTGGTGCAGGCGCAGATCCTGCAGCTCCTCGGCGACCTGCAGGGCGAGCTCGGGCTGTCGTACCTGTTCATCACGCACGACCTCGCGGTGGTGCGGCAGATCGCCGACCTGGTCGCGGTCATGAAGGACGGGCGGATCGTGGAGCACGCCACCACGGACGAGGTGTTCGACGACCCGCAGCAGGACTACACGAAGGACCTGCTCGCTGCCATCCCGGGCGGGAGCCTGGAGATCGGCACGGTGTAGGGGTAGCGACGGACGGCGACGGCGGCGGCCGGATGTCCGTTCTGGGAAGAGATACCCCCTGCGCTCGTTCTTCGCTACGGGGGCACCATCCCAGAACGGACAGCCAGCCGTCGCCGTCGTCGTCCTTGGTCGGCGGAACTGCGGACTGGTGGGGTGGCGGCTCGGTGGAGTGGGGGGCGGGCTGGATCACAGCTTTGCGGGGAGTTACCCGGGTAGAATGGGAAGGGCGCGTCGATGAAGTTGCGTCCGCGCCCCTCCCTCGACTTTTCTGGAAATGAGTTCAGCCGTGCCCAACTCCGCTGCGACGTCCCTCGCCGTCCGCTCCGACCTGCGCAACGTGGCGATCGTCGCCCACGTCGACCACGGCAAGACCACCCTGGTCGATGCCATGCTCCGGCAGGCCGGTGCCTTCGACGCGCACCAGCAGGTCGACGACCGGGTCATGGACTCGGGTGACCTGGAGCGCGAGAAGGGCATCACGATCCTCGCGAAGAACACGGCGATCCGGTACGCCGGCCCTGCCGCGGCGGCCTCCGGCGAGCCCGGCGGCGTCACCATCAACGTGATCGACACCCCGGGTCACGCCGACTTCGGCGGTGAGGTCGAGCGCGGCCTCTCGATGGTCGACGGCGTCGTCCTGCTGGTGGACGCCTCCGAGGGCCCGCTGCCGCAGACCCGGTTCGTGCTGCGCAAGGCGCTGGCCGCGAAACTGCCGGTGATCGTCGTCGTGAACAAGGTGGACCGCCCCGACTCGCGGATCGAGGAGGTCGTGGGGGAGACCACCGACCTGCTGCTCGGCCTCGCGAGCGACCTGTCGGACGAGGTCCCGGACCTCGACCTGGACGCGATCCTCGACGTGCCGGTGGTCTACGCGTCCGCCAAGGCGGGTCGTGCGGACACGGAGCAGCCGGCCGACGGTGGTCTGCCCACGAACGAGGACCTCGAGCCGCTCTTCGCCACCATCCTGGAGAAGATCCCGGCCCCCACCTACTCCGAGGACATGCCGCTCCAGGCACACGTCACGAACCTCGACGCGTCCCCGTTCCTCGGCCGCCTCGCGCTGCTGCGCATCCATAACGGCGAGCTGCGCAAGGGCACGCAGGTCGCCTGGGCGCGCCACGACGGCACCGTCGAGACCGTGAAGATCACCGAGCTGCTGGAGACCAAGGCGCTCGACCGCGTCCCCGCCGAGAAGGCGGGCCCTGGGGACATCGTCGCGGTGGCCGGCATCGCGGACATCATGATCGGCGAGACGCTGACCGACATCGACGACCCGCGCCCGCTCCCGGTGATCACCGTGGACGACCCGGCGATCTCCATGACCGTCGGTATCAACACCTCACCGCTGGCGGGCAAGGGCGGCAAGGGGCACAAGGTCACCGCGCGCCAGGTCAAGGACCGCCTCGACGCCGAGCTGGTCGGCAACGTCTCGCTCCGGGTCCTGCCCACCGAGCGCCCCGACGCCTGGGAGGTGCAGGGCCGCGGCGAGCTGGCGCTGGCCATCCTGGTGGAGCAGATGCGCCGCGAGGGCTTCGAGCTCACGATCGGCAAGCCGCAGGTCGTCACCAAGGAGATCGACGGCAAGCGGCACGAGCCGATGGAGCGCATGACCATCGACGTCCCCGAGGAGTACCTCGGCTCCGTCACCCAGCTCCTCGCGTCGCGCAAGGGCCGCATGGAGACGATGACGAACCACGGCACCGGCTGGGTCCGCATGGAGTTCATGGTCCCGGCACGCGGCCTCATCGGCTTCCGCACACGGTTCCTGACCGACACGCGCGGCACCGGCATCGCAGCCTCGATCGCCGAGGGCTACGAGCCCTGGCACGGCCCCATCGAGTCGCGTGCGACGGGGTCCCTCGTGGCCGACCGCGCCGGCAAGGTGACGCCGTTCGCGATGATCAACCTGCAGGAGCGCGGCTCGTTCTTCGTGGACCCGACGCAGGAGGTCTACGAGGGCATGATCGTCGGCGAGAACTCGCGCAACGAGGACATGGACGTCAACATCACCAAGGAGAAGAAGCTGACGAACATGCGGTCGGCGACCGCGGACAGCTTCGAGAACCTGATCCCGCCGCGCAAGCTCACGCTCGAGGAGTCGCTGGAGTTCGCCCAGGAGGACGAGTGCGTCGAGGTGACGCCGGAGGTCGTCCGCATCCGCAAGGTGGTCCTGAACCAGACGGATCGCGCCCGCGCGGCGGCCCGCGCGAAGCGCGCCTGAGTGCTGTTCGGCGCGACCACGCCACAGTGATCGATGCGAACGTTGTCGTCGGCCACGACGGCGTGGTCGTCGCCGGCTGGGGAGCTTCCGGATGACCTCTGAGGCTAAAATGCCCAACGGCGTCCCGGGGGATTCCGTCTCCCGGGCGCCCGCGTCCGGTGTCGCGCCTGCGTCTGGTGTGGTGCACGCGTCCGGCGTGCCGCCCGCGCGGGCTGGCGACGTTCCTGCAGGCGGCCTGCTCGCGGTGCACGCGCACCCCGACGACGAGACCCTCTCGACAGGCGCGCTCCTTGCCACCTGGGCGGCCGCCGGGCACCCGGTCACGGTTGTGACCTGCACGCGCGGGGAACGCGGCGAGGTCATCGCGCTCCCGGGGACGACGTCGGAGGGCCTGGCAGCGCTCGAAGGCGACGGCCCGTCCCTGGCCGCCCACCGCGAACGCGAACTGGCACGTGCGACGGCGGCCCTGGGCGTGGACCACGTCTTCCTGGACGAGGTCGGGGGATTTCCGTGTGGTCGGCAAAGCACTTGCCCGACCACACGGAAATCCCCCGACCACACAACGCCGGCGCAGCCGGGTGGCGCTACCGGTGAGGGCGCGGGCAGCGTGGGGAGGGCGCCGTATGAGGATTCCGGGATGGAGTGGGTGCGGCCGGGCGTCGCCGGGCCGGCAGCCGATTCACCGCCGACGGCGTTCGCGCGGGTGCCGCTCGACGAGGCGGCCGCGCGGCTGGCGGACCTGATCGCCGAGCGCCGCCCTGCGGTCGTCGCGACCTACGAACCCGGTGGCGGGTACGGCCACCCCGACCACGTGCGTGCCCACGACGTCACGGTCCGCGCACTGGAACTCCTCGCGGAGCGCGACGCGCCCGAAAGTCAGGACATCCCCGAGGAACAGGCTGTATCCGGGACGCAGGCCGTACCCGGCGCGGGGGCTGAGTCCGGGGGCCAGGCCGAGGCCGGGGTGCGGGTGACCTCGGGTCCCGCGGGACCCTGCCAGGTTTCGCGTCCGAGCGGCGGCGAGGGGTCCGTTCCCGAGTTGTGGCAGGCCGTCGCGCCCGCGGACGACGTCCGGGCCGCCCGGCGGGCGCTCGCCGCGAGCGAGGAGGCGCGCGCGGCCGTCGTCGGACACGGGCTGGTCCTGCCTGATCCTGGTGAGCCCCTGCCGCCGTTCGCCAAGGAGGGCCTGTCGGAGCCGGGGACGCGCGTGGAGCACGTCGCCGTCGCTCCCGTGCTGGACCGTGTGCTGGCCGCGATGGGCACGCACGCCACGCAGGTCCAGCACGCCACCTACGCGCCCGCCCCCGGCATCCTCGGGTTCTACGCACTGAGCAACGGCGTCCTGGCGCCGGTCATGGAGCGCGAGACGTACCTGGTCGCGTAGCCGGTCACGGTCCCTCACACCACAGCTCCGCCGAGCCGGCATCCACCCGCTCCACCACGAGCTCGGTGACACGATCACGAGGTTTCGGCGCATCGCCCGAGAGAAGCTGTCTCCCACCTCGCGGCCGGGTCGCCGAACTCGTGCTCAGCGACCCTGCAGGGCGTCCAGCGCCACCGCCATGGCGATGATCAGCCGGCGGTCCATGTGCGGGTGGTGGACCTGCACCGTGTACTTGTCGCGCAGCGCCCACTGCTTCTCGACGGAGAACGCGGGCTGTCCGTCGATGGTGAAGTCGAAGTGGTAGGGCAGCCAGTCCAGGCTCTCCGCGAGTCGCCGGAGCACCGCTACCCCCATGCTCCGCTCCTGCCCCGTCGCCTCTCCGAGCCCCGGCTGCTCCAGGTGCCACGTGCTGCGGAGGAACGACTTCCCGAAGTCCTTGCGGAACAGCCCGATCGGGGAACCGGAGGCGTCGGTGATGTCGTAGGTGGCGCCGAGATCGAGCACCTGGCGGGCCTTGAAGCCCAGCACGGGGACGGACTTCGTGTCGTCCGTGTACAGCGTGACCTGCTCGCGCATCGCCATGCGCTTCTGCTGGGCGAAGGCAAGGAGCTCGCCTTCGGAGCCGTCGGGCCGTGCGGCGTGCACGGCGTACTGGTTGACCATGAGCCGCACGCGCTGCCGGACATACAGCGTCGTGTGCGACTGAAGGGTCTGGGCGTCCATGGTTGCCTTCCGTTCCGGGCGTCGCTTTCTTGAGGGGCCGACGCCGTACGCGTGCGGAGTCTGGCACAACATCGAGGAACCACCCAGCAAAGTAGGCGATGATGGGTTCGTGACAGATCAGTACGAGCGCAACGGGGACCGTCCGCGCCTGGGGTCGGTGATCGTCCGGGTGCTGCTCGCCGTGGCCCTCGGGCTCGTCATCGGCGCGCTCGGCACCGTGGTCCACCGGTACGGCGACGAGTCCTGGTACTCCGGGATGGTGCTGGCGCTCGCGATCACTGCGGCGTCGGCGATCATGTGCCGCGCGTGGTCCGGGTACGGCGCCCTCCTCGCGTTCGCGGGCGGCTGGGTCGTGGCGGTGCAGTTGATGTCGCTGCCGGGCTCGGGCGGGGACGTGCTGGTTCCTGCCGGAACCCTCGGTCTCGCCTGGACGTACGCCGGCGTCGCGCTACTGGGTGTGGCGGCGTTCCTGCCGGCCTCCTGGTTCCGCGAGGAGCCGGTGCGGGGGACGGCGGAGGGGCTGGCCGGGCCTGCGGCAGGCAGGCCGTGACCAGCACAGAACCTCCACTCGGAGTGGGGTGAATCCCGGCCCGGGGCGCCTGGAGCGGCCAGTAGGATGCGCTTCGGGGACGGCCGCGCGTACGTGCGCGAGGGTGTCTGGCGGCGCGGAGAGCCCGCGCCGTGACAGGTTGCACGGAGCAAGGTGAATGGGTCAGCCGACCGACAACGACAAGCCGTCCGAGCCGACCGGTCAGAACGATCCGACCGATGCCCGGCAGGCGATGCCACCGCTCTCGCCGAGCCGTCCAGGTATCGGTGACGTGCCTGCGCGCCCTGCCGCGCCACCGACCGCGGCCGGGGCGCCCTCGGCGTCCGCGAGCTCCGCCGGCGAGATGCCCGCAGGGACCCGCGCCCCGGCGCAGGCGGACCCTCCGCGGGCCGACTCCCCGTCGCAGGGCGCCGCCCCGTCGCAGCCTCCGTCGGCGCAGCCGGCTGGCCCGCCGCAGGCCGGTCCTCCGCAGGCTGGTCCGCCGTCCCAAGGCGGTCCTCCGGCCCCGGTCGGCCCTCCGCCCCAGGCTGGCCCTCCGCCCCAGGCTGGCCCTCCGTCCCAGGCTGGCCCTCCGTCCCAGGTCGGCCCATCGCCGCAGAACGGTCCTCTTGTGCCGGATCCCACCAATGCCCCGGACCCCACGAAGCCCCCGGTGGTCGGGCCTGCTGGTGCCGACATGATGCCGGCGAAGCCCCCGACGGTCGAGCCGTCGGCCAAGGCCCCGCCGAAGCCCGCAGCAGTCGCCCCACCGGCGAGGCCCGCAGCGGCCGACACCGCCGGTGCCCCGACGCCCGCGAAGGCCCCGGTGGCCGATCCCGCAGGCGCCGGTAAGCCCTCGCAGTCGGTTTCCGCCTCGCAGTCGGCTTCCGCTTCTCCGTCGGGTCCTGCCTCACCGCCGGGTCCTGCCTCACCGCCGGCTTCCGCCTCGCCGTCTCCCACGGCTGCCGGGGCGGGCGAGGATCAGGCCGCCGTGCTCCAGTCGGTCGTCGACAACCTGGCGCCGGAGCGTCCCGCGGCCCCGGCCAAGCAGGGCGGGTACACGCCCCGCGTGTTCGCTTTCGAGAGGCCGGCCAAGAAGCCGCGGCCCGGTAAGTCCGCCGAGCCCGGACAGCCGTCGGGTGAGCCCGGGGCGCCGACGGGTGGCCCCGCTCCGGAAGCCGGGCGGGGTGACAACCCGTTCATGCGCCCGATCACCGGAATGATCCCCAAGCTCAAGCCGCTGACGGGCGCGATCGCGCGGGTGGTGAATCCGCATGCCGTGCGGCATCCCCATGGTCCCGCGACGCCGCCGCCGGCTGCCGTCCCTCCGGCGGGGGCAGTCCCGCCGGCCGGCGCCGTACCGCCGGCCGGAGCCGTCCCGCCGCCCGGCTCGGTCCCTCCGCCCGGGACGATGCCGCAGACCGCCGCGTCTCCGCAGGCGGGGCAGGTCCCTCCGGCTGGACAGGTCCCTCCGCCCGGCTCGATCCCGCCCGCCGGGCCGGTCCCGCCCGCCGGCGCGCCCCACCCCGCCGGGACCATTCCGGCCGGGACAATTCCCGCCGGGCCCGCAGGGGCGAGCAACACCCCGCAGGGTTCCCCGGGCACGCCCGATGGAAGCGTCCCACCGGCCGCGGTGCCGCTCGGCAGCGTCGCGGGACCCGGCGGTTCGGGCGCGTCCGGCGCGCCTGGCGGGCCCGGTGAGCCTGCCGGATTCGCATGGCAGCCCGCACCCGGTGGGCCCGGCGGTTCGGGCGAGTTCCCGCCCCCGCCGCCCGGAGGTTCGTGGACCTTCGGGATCCAGGAGGACAGCGCGCCGCAGCGGGGACGGAAGATCGCACTGGGGGTCGGCCTCGCCGTCGTGGCCCTGTTCGGGCTGTTCGCGATCATCGCGGGCGTCCAGGCGGGCACCGTGCCGAACGGTGTACGGGTCGCGGGCGTCGACATCGGCGGCCAGTCGCGTGACGACGCGGTCGCCACGCTCGACGCGGCGCTCGCACCGCGTGCGGAGGAGCCCGTGGCGCTGGTCGCAGGGCAGGCCGAGTCGAAGCTCGAGCCGGCGAAGGCCGGTCTGGCCTACGACGCCGAGGCGACGGTCGACGCCCTCACCGGATTCTCCCTCGACCCCGCCCGCATGGGACAGCACTTCTTCGGTGCGGGTGAAGCCGACCTCGTCCTCGCGGTCGACGAGCAGAAGCTCGGCAGCGCCGTCGAGGGCCTCGAGGAGTCGATGACGGTCAAGGCCTCGGACGGCGCGGTGGCGTTCAAGGGCGGCACCCCGCAGGCCACGGACGCCAAGAAGGGGTCCAAGGTGGACACGGCGGGGGCTCAGGCCGTCATCACCTCCAGCTGGTTGCGCTCCGAGCCGCCGTACACGCTGCCGACGCGCGAGGTCGCCCCCGAGATCACCCAGAACGAGGTCGACGCCGCGATGAATCTGGCGCGCAAGGCGGTCTCGGCGCCCGTGGACGTCCAGGTCGGCGGACAGAGCGTGGAACTCAGCCCGGCCGACCTCGCGACCTTCGGGAGATTCGAGCCCAAGGACGGCAAGCTTCCCCTCACGTTCGACCGCGAGGGCCTCACGAACGTCATCATCGAGCGCACGGCGAACCTCCTCACCATCCCGGAGGACGCGCACTTCGTGTTCCAGGACGGCAGGCCGCAGGTGGCCGGCGGGGGCCCCGGCACCACACTGGACGCGGTGGAGGTCGGCAGGGCGGTGAACGCGGCCGCGCGCGGCGACGACCGGGTGGCCGAGGTGGAGCTGCACGAGCAGGACCCGGAGAACACCAAGGAGGCGCTCCAGGAGCTCGGCGTCAAGGAGATCGTCTCGGAGTTCTCGACGCCGCTCACCGCCGACACCGTCCGCACGCAGAACCTGATCCGCGGCGCGGAGATGGTCACCGGCGACCTCGTCAAGCCCGGCGAGACGTTCTCCCTGATCGAGGCGCTCTCGCCGATCACCGAGGCGAACGGGTACGTGTCGTCCGGCATCGTCAGCAACGGCCGGCACGTCGAAGGTGTGGGTGGCGGTCTCTCCCAGATGGCGACGACCAGCTACAACGCGGGCTACTTCGCCGGGTTCGACGACGTCGAGCACCGCCAGCACAGCTTCTGGTTCCCGCGCTACCCGGCCGGGCGGGAGGCGACGATCTATGTCGGCGCGCTCGACATGAAGTTCAAGAACGACACCCCCTACGGAGCCGTGCTGCAGTCCTTCGTCAGCAACGGCCAGCTCACCGTCCGGATCTGGAGCACCAAGTACTACGACGTCCAGACCAGCGACAGCGGTCACCAGAACGTGGTCGAGACCTCCACGGTGCGGAGCGACGACCCCGAGTGCGCGGCCTACCCCGGCGGGGAGGACGGGTTCACGATCTCGAACTACCGCAAGGTCCTCCTGAACGGCGACGTGGTGAAGGACGAGACCTACACCTGGACCTACAAGCCGGACAACCCAGTCGTGTGCACGAAGGGCGGCCGAGGCGGCGACGGCGACGGCGACTGACGAGCGTCGCGCCCGCCCCTCCGGCAGGGCTCCTCGCGAGGCACGCGGTTGTTCTCGGATGAACGAGACCAACCGTGTGCCCGCCGCTCAGGTCAGGACCGCCGTCTCCCGTTCCATCAGGACGACGACGGCGCCTTTCGAGCAGCGTTCGACCAGGGCGGCCGGCCAGTCGCCCTCCAGCGGGACGCGCTGCTCGGGCGTCGGATCGGTCTCGCGGAGCGGGATCTCCGGCATGCCGTTCGCGGCGTGGCCGCGCGCGCGTCCCGGGCGCCGGTCGCGCAACGGTTCCGGCCGGTCGAAGAACCAGCCCGTGGGCGCGTTCGAGTCGAGGGCGTCCGCCAGCATCTCCAGGTCCCGGGCCGCGAGCCGCAGCGCCGGCGCCACCCACGCCGCGTTCTGCGTGATCATCGCCTCGGTACGCCGCGGATCGCCGTAGGCCACGCGCGTCCCGTCCCGGAACGAGCCCGCGGCCAGGCCGACCGCCACGTCGCGCACCGGGGCCCCCGCGACCAGGCCGAGCAGTTCGCCCGCCAGCACGTGCGGCACGTGCGAGACGAGCGCCGCGGCCTCGTCGTGGGCGTCGTCGGTCAGCACGGCGGCCGTACCGCCGAGCTGCGCCGTGATCAGGCGTAGCACCTCCGCCAGCCGGTCCGGGTCGGTCACCGTGCCCGGGATGTCGCCCACGGGCGGGACATCGGACCGCCCGGCCGTCGTGCCGACGGTCACCGCCCACCGGATCCCGCGCAGCAGGTCGGGGAACGAGGCGTCGAACCCGCTGTTCTCGGTCCCCGCCATCGGGTGCGCGCCGACGTAGCGCCCGGACAGCCCGGCGTCCCGGATCGCGTCCCGCACCGGCCCCTTCACCGAGCCGACGTCGACGACGGTGGGGTCCCATCCCGGCTCCCCGACGAGCTCGGCGGCCACCTCCCCGGCCACGGCCCGCATCGCCCGCAGCGGCACGGCCAGCACGATCATCGCCGGACGATTCCCGCACAGGGTCGCGACGTCGTCGGCGACCTGCATGCCCGCCGACCGGGCCGCGGTGCGGGCGTCGTCGGCGGGGTCGGTGGCGATCACGGGCACTCCCGCGCCCGTGAGAGCCCGCGCGAGCGACCCGCCGATCAGGCCGAGGCCGATGACGCCCACCGAACTCACCACAGCAGCCCCCGGTCGATCTCGGCGGAGCCGGCGGCCGCGGTCACCGACCCGACCGGGACATGGTCCGGGTCGAGCGTGCCGTCGACGTCGAGGTCCGGGGCGGGAAACACGCCGAGGGTCTTGAGCGAGTCGCCCGCCGCCAGGAGGTCGGCCAGCACGACGCGCGCGCCGGGCTCCCAGGCCGCCTCGTCGAGCGTGATGACGAAGACGTACTGGCCCTGCCGCGCCTTCAGCGGGCGCGTGATCAGGCTCGACATGTTGACGCCCGCGCGGGCGAACGTGTCGGTGATCCGCGCCAGCACGCCCGGGCCCACCAGGTGGGGCGTGACCGCGAGCATCGTGCGCCAGGCCGAGGCTCCCCGTGCGCGGGCGGCGTCCAGGTGCTCGCGCGCGGCGTCCCGTGGCGCGAGCACGAGGAAGCGCGTGCGCCCGCCCCGGAAGTCCTCCACGGCACGCGCGCGGGTCTCCAGCCCGTACAGGTCGCCGCAGAGCGACGGCCCGAGCGCGACGGTGTGCGGCCCGGCATCACGGCAGGCGGCCGCGTTGGACGACGACGGCAGCGGGTGCAGCCCGCTCTCCGCGACGAACCCCGCGCACTGCGCCAGGCCGTGCGGGTGGGCGCTCACCTCGCGCAGCTCACCGTGCCCCGGGCGGACGAACGCGTCGAACGAGACGTCCAGCACCACCTCGTCGACGGCGACCACGTCGGGGCTGCCGATGAGCGCGTCCAGCGACGGCACCACGTAGCCCTCGACGGAACTCTCGATCGCGACGACGCCTACATCGGCGGTGCGGGCCGAGACGGCGTCATGCACGTGGGCCACCGTCGCGAGGGGCTCCGGGGGACGGGGCTGCCCGGCGACCGTCGTCGTACCCGTCATACCTGCCGCAGCCGGACCGGGCCCGTCGTCGTCCCCCTTGGCGCGGAGCGCCAGCCACTCACGGACCGCCTGGTGCGTGAACGTGCCCTCCGGTCCGAGATAGGCGGCGCGCAGCGCGCCGCTCACAGCTCGCCCGCCCACTGCGGTGCGGCCCGGTCGGGTCCGGGCTCGAACGTCGCGCCCGGCAGGACGGCGAGCGTGCGGTGCGCGATGCCGCGGGTGTCGAGCTCGTCGACGAGCGCGGACAGCACCGCCGACGAGGGGCAGGAGAACGACGTGAAGAACACGTGCGGCCCGGTGATCGACGCCTGGCTGCGCAGGTGCTGCAGGTCGATCCCGGCGTCGGCGATGACGGCGAGGGTGGGCTGGAGCGAGCCGCGGTGGTCGTCGTACGGGCCGAACGCCAGCCACACCTGGGCGGGCCGGGTGAACGCGGGCACGACGTCGCGGGCCTGGAGCAGGCCGTACCAGACCGGCCCGCGCTCGGCGAGGACGGCGCTGTCGGGCAGCTCGGTGAAGCCCGCGGGCACGCGGGACCGCTCCACGACGAGCGAACCGTCCGCCCCGGCAAGCGCCACCCGCTCGGCGACGGGCGTGCGGGTGGGAACCAGGCGGGGGTGCACGCCGAGCCCGCGCAGGACACCGGCGCAGTCGCGCAGCCCGGCCTCGTCGACCACCACCTGACCGCCGGAGCTGCCGCCGACGCCGACCCAGACCCATTGCGGCTCGACCGGCACGGCCGCGGTCACGATGAGCGACGGCGCGCCCTCCAGCAGCGCGCGCTCCAGCCCGGGCGAGGGCTGTTCGGGGTGCCCGAGGTGAACGACGGCCGCGAGATCGGCGATGCTCGCGACGGTGGCCAGGGTGTCGGCCGTGGTGCCCAGATCCAATAGTTCGACAGGTTCGGTGGACCATCCCTGCGCGCGTGCCGCGAGCAGCGCGTGCGCGGAGGACTCTCGTTCGTCGCGTCCCAGCATGGGTCCGAACCTACTGCCCCGGAGGGGCTCGTGCGTCATCTGTCCGCCGGATCATTCGGACAGCAGTCGCGTCCATGGGGTCTGTCAACTTAACGGCTCTGTCGCAATTCCGGTGGTCGCGGTCGGCGGGCGGCACCACGGCGACGCCACCCTGGGGCTGTCGGAGCAGGACCTGTCACGGGACGAGCGGTCGACCACCGGAAGTGCGACAGAGCCGTTGAACGTACAGTCCCGGCAAACCTCAAAGAGAAGGGGAGGACGAGTCAAGAGCAGCTATGTGCGTTGGCAGGACATCCGCGCGTGCCCTGCGTCTGAGATTCGTGCCGGAAGTCCGTTGCGGTTCGTCGCGAACCGCAACGGCGCGTCGGCCGGTGCTGGCGAACCGCAGCCTGCGTCTGCTGACCGTCGCCGAGCCGCAGGGACATGCCGACAACATCAAGGATTGTCGGCGTGTCACTGCGGCTCGGTGGCGGAGAACGTCCTTGAGTTGCGGTTCGGCCGGCACGGGCGCACTCAGGGTGCGGTTCGGCGGAGGGAATCGTTGCGCGGCTGCGGTTGGACCCGTGGTGTCGGCATGATGTTGCGGTTCGCGGGAAGCCGCTCGGCATGATGTTGCGGTTCGTCGCGAACCGCAACGGACTTCCACCACGAACCTCAGGCGCCGGACACTGGCGGCGGGACGGCAAGGTGCTTGCGATCGAGGTCAAGCTTGCTGACCGGGCCGAGGACGCGGACGTCAAGCATCTGCGATGGCTGAGTGATCAGATCGGTGACAACTTGATCGACGCCGTCGTGGTGACAGCAGGCGAACACGCCTACCGCCGGCGGGACGGAATCGCCGTCGTGCCCGCAGCGCTCCTGGGATCCTGAGCGTGACTCTCACCCGAGCTGCGCCGCCACTGCCCGCCCGGTCGTCCGGCCGGTGAAGAGGCAGCCCCCCAGGAACGTCCCCTCCAAGGCGCGGTGCCCGTGCACGCCGCCGCCGCCGAAGCCCGCCGCCTCGCCCACCGCCCACAGCCCCTCGACCGTCTCGCCGGACGCATCGAGGACCTGTCCGGAGGCGTCGCACCAGAGCCCGCCGAGCGTCTTGCGGGTCAGCACGCTCAGCCGCACGGCGAGCATCGGGCCGTCGGCCGGGTCGGTGAGCGCTCGCGGAGGGGCGACACGGATGCGCCGGTCCACCCAGAACGACCGCGCGGCCCGGGTCGCCACGACCTGCGGGTCCTTGCCCAGCCCGGAGAGCACCTGGGCGTCACGGGCGGCGACGATCCGCGCGAGCGCGTCCGCGTCGATGTGGCCCGTCGAGCCCGGGGTCCCCTCGGTGAGGGCGTTCATGCCGACAGCGAGCTCGGCCGGCGTCGCACCCCACACGAACTCGGGCGACTGCTCCGCGAACGTCCGCACCGGGACGGCCTTGCCACGGACGCGCTCGATGAGCTGCGGCACGGACTTCCCGGTCAGGTCCGGGTTCTGCTCGGAGCCCGACAGAGCGAACTCCTTCTCCATGATCGCCTTGTTCAGCACGAACCAGGAGTGGTCGTCACCGCGGCTCGTGATGTGCCGCAGCGCGCCCAGGGCGTCGAACCCGGGGTAGAGCGGGGCCGGGAGCCGCCCGCCGTCGGCGTCGAGCCAGAGCGACGACGGCCCGGGCAGGATGCGGATGCCGTGGTCGGTCCAGACGGGTGAGTGGTTCGCGATGCCCTCCGGGTAGTGCCACATGCGGTCCTCGTGCACCAGGGCGGCTCCCGCGTCGCGCGCGACGCCCAGCATCAGCCCGTCCGTGGAGTCGGGCACGCCGGACAGCATGCGCTCCGGGAGGCTCCCGGCCTCGCGCGGCCAGCGGGCGCGGGCGAGGTCGTGGTTCGCGCCGATGCCGCCCGAGGCGATCACCACGGCCTGAGCACGTAGCTCCACCTCGCCCGTGACCTCGCGGGACGACGGCGTGCCGCGTCCCGAGAAGGCAGCTCCGGCCGGGGCGTCGTCGTCGGACAGGACCTCCGCGCGCACGCCGGTCACGGCGCCGCCGGACCGGAGCACCTCGACGACGCGGTGGCGGAACCGCAGATCGAGCAGGCCGTCGGCGACGGCCTCGCGGGCCGCACGGACGAACGGCTCCAGGAGGCCCGGGCCCGTGCCCCAGGTGACGTGGAAGCGGGGGACGGAGTTGCCGTGCTCGGTGGGCGCGCCCGTCGCCGCCCCGCCGGTCACGGGATAGCCTCCGCGCTCGGCCCACTGCACCAGCGGGAACCAGCGCACGCCCTTGCCGTGCAGCCAGGGCCGCATCTCGCCGGCCGCGAACTCGACGAAACCCTCGGCCCAGGCGTAGCCGTGCCGGTCGGGACCCTCGCCACGCTCGGCACCGGCGGCGAACTGCGCCGAGCCGAGCCAGTCCGCGAAGGCGAGCTCGGCGTCGTCGCGCACGCCGACACGGCGCTGTTCCGGAGAGCCGACGAGGAAGAGCCCACCGAACGACCACCACGCCTGCCCGCCCAGCGAGCGGGCCGGCTCCTGGTCCACGACCACCACCCGTTTGCCGGCGGCGGCCAGCTCCGTTGCTGCGACCAGCCCGGACAGGCCCGCACCCACGACGACGACGTCGGCGGTGACCACATCGTCGCTGATGGCAGGACCGCTGTTGGAGACGGCGTCAGACATGACCGCAGCGTAGCGGGAAGCGGGACGCGACGGGAGGGCCGCGTGGCGGACGAGCCTCGGCGCACCACCCGCGTGCCACGATGGAGCCATGCCAGCGTCGTCGAAACCGCAGGACAGCCACCAGGAAGCCACGGACGGAGAGGCGGAGGCCATGGACCGGACGCCGCGAGTCACCCGCGTCGCGCGGCCGACTCCCGGTCGACCCGTCACGGTGACCCCCCAGCGCGTGCCCGGCGACCCTGAGCCACGCCCCGTCGTCCGGCCGCTGAAGCAGCCCACCCGGCACCGCAGCCACGTGCCGCCGCTCGGCGTGCACGCCACCCCGGACGGCGGGATCGACGTCGCCGTCCTCGCCTCCCACGCCACCGCCGTGGACCTCTGCCTCATCGACGTCGCCGCGGACGGCGGGCTCCACGAGACCCGCATCGAACTCGAAGGCCCGGTCTACGGCGTCTGGCACGCCCACGTGCCCGACGTCGCCCCCGGCCGGCGCTACGGCTTCCGCGCGTACGGGCCGTGGGACCCGAAGGCCGGACTGCGCTACAACCCGGCCAAGCTGCTCGTGGACCCCTACGCCCGCGGCCTGGTCGGCGAGGTCACCTACGCGCCCGAGGTGCTCGGATCGCCGGCCCGTCCCGACGACGACACCCTGCGCGCCGAGCGCTACGGCCCCCCGGACGACCGCGACTCCATCGCGCACGTCCCGCACGGCGTCGTCGTCGGCCCGCTGACACCGCCGCAGCCGCTGACCCGGCCGCGCGTGCCCTGGGCGGACACCGTCATCTACGAGGCGCACGTGCGCGGCCTGACCCTCCTCAACGAGAAGATCCCCGAGGACCTCCGCGGCACCTACGCCGGACTCGCCCACCCCGCGACGATCGAGCACCTCACGTCCCTCGGCGTCACCACCCTCGAACTCCTCCCGATCCACGCCAATGCCACCGAGTCCCGGCTCGCCACCCAGGGACTGACCAACTACTGGGGCTACAACACGCTCGGCTTCTTCGCGCCCAACAGCACCTACGCGACCCGCGCCGCACAGGAAAACGGGGCCGAGGCCGTACTCGACGAGGTGCGCGGCATGGTCCACCTCCTGCACGCCGCCGGCATCGAGGTGCTGCTCGACGTCGTCTACAACCACACCTGCGAAGGCGGCGACGACGGCCTCCACCTCTCCTGGCGCGGCCTCGACAACCCCGTCTACTACCTGCACGACGGCGCCTCCCCGGCCGCACTCGCGGACGTCACCGGCACCGGCAACTCGCTCGACTTCCGCAGACCACGCGTCATCCAGCTGGCCCTGGACTCCCTGCGCTACTGGGCGCAGACCATCGGCGTGGACGGATTCCGGTTCGACCTCGCCGTGACCCTCGCCCGCGGATCCTTCGGCTTCGATCCCGACCACCCCTTCCTCGTCGCCCTGCAGACCGACCCCGTGCTGTCGGGGCTCAAGCTGGTCGCGGAACCGTGGGACGTCGGGCCCGGCGGCTGGCAGACCGGCCAGTTCCCGCCACCGCTCGCCGAATGGAACGACCGGTTCCGCGACGCCGCACGCGGGTTCTGGCTGGAGTCCCCCAAGCAGGGCTCGCACGGCGCGCCCATGCGCGGGCTGCGGGAACTCGCGACCCGGCTGGCCGGATCCGCCGACCTGTTCGGGCCGGGCGACCCGCCCCTCGTGCGGGGACCGGTCGCGTCCGTCAACTACGTGACCGCCCACGACGGCTTCACCCTCGCCGACCTGGTCGCCTACGAGCACAAGCGCAACCACCCCAACGGCGAGGACAACCGCGACGGCACCGACAACAACCTCTCCTGGAACCACGGCCTGGAGGGCCACTCGCCCGGGGGCGACGACGCCACCACCGAGCCCTGGGAGGCGATCGTGCCGCTGCGGCGGCGCTCGCAGCGGAACCTGCTCGCGACGCTGCTGCTCGGCGGGGGCACCCCGATGATCACGGCGGGCGACGAGTCGGGGCGCTCGCAGGACGGCAACAACAACGCGTACGTGCAGGACAACGAGGTGTCCTGGGTGCCGTGGAAGCTGGACGGCGCGGGCGAGGACCTGCTGGCCACCACCCGCTTCCTGGCGAGGCTGCGGCAGGAGCATCCCGCCCTCCGGGCCGATTCGTTCTTCCTCGGCATCCCCCGGCCGTACGAGCCCTACCCGGACCTGCTGTGGTTCTCCGAGACGGGCGCGCCCATGGACGTCGTGGCGTGGGACACCCCGGGCCGGTGCGTGCTGCAGATGCTGCGCTCGGGCCCGGGCGACGACGACGCGGACGTGCTGCTCGTGATCAACGGCGGGCTGTCCGACGCCGAGGTGACCCTGCCCGCCGTCGCCGGGACGGACGGCGACCGCGCCCCGGCGAAACGCTGGGACCGGGTCTGGGACTCCGCCTGGGACCGCCCGGAACCCCCGGACGAGGAAGAACGCCGCTGCGACGCCACGACGACGCTGGACGCGCTGAGCGTGCAGGTATTCCTGACCCGGCCGGCCAGGCGCACGAGCCAGGAGGCATGAGGTTGGCGTCCCCGGCACGAGGTCGGCGACAGCGCATCTCGGGCGATGCGCGCGAACCTCGTGCATGGTCGGCCGGTTGTCGGGTGGTCGGTCCGATGTGGTGAAGTCGGTCCCCCGAGCGGCCGATCACACGACATGCGGCCGACCTCACGACAACCGGCCGACCACACCCACCCGCCCGGCGGCGCGGTAAGCCTTTTCCCGAAATGCTGGACATCTTCCCCGGGCGCCCTGCATGATGTGTGACGGGCGGCCAATGAAACCTTTCAAAGCTGCAGGGTCACCGCCCGCTCCATCTATGTACTGACGCAGCTCAACGACGAGACCGCGAGGTGAAACGACCTTGTCCCGAGCAATCCCCCGCAGATCGCCAGTCCTGCGAGCCGCAGCCCTGGCCGCCGTGCTCGCCCTTCCCGTAGCCACAGTCACCGCAGTTCCCGCGGCTGCCGCGCCGGCCGCCCCCGAGTCCGTCCGTGTCGCGCACGCGGACGAGAACTCCCTGACCATCCGCTGGAGCGAGGTCGAGGACGCCTCCGGCTACGTGCTGAGCCGTGCCGACAGCCTCGACGGGCCGTGGACCGAGGTCGCGCGCACCGACGAGCGCACCGTGTTTGCCACGGACTCCGGGATCGACACCGGCGCGGTCCACTACTACCGCGCCACGGCGCTCGGGGCGGACGGAGAGAGCGCGCCCAGCGCCCCCGGCGTCGGCTCCCTGGTCGGCCTGCCCGACGTCGAGCTGCCCGACGGCGGGCTCGTCCTCGACCTCGGGCCCGGCGCGGTCGCGGACGGCGCCGCCGCGCTGACCGCGGAGACCGCCTACACCGCCGGGAACCGCCTCGGCTGGGTCGACCCCTCCGCCGTCACCGGCACCGACCGCGGCACGGACAACGCCCTGCGCGGCGACTTCGTCACCGTCGGCGACACCGAGCTCGTCGCCGACCTGCCGGCGGGCGACTACACGATCGACGTGGTCGCGGGCGACCTCGAGGGCGCCACCGACATCGCGATCACCGCGGAGCAGATGGAGAAGGTGGAGCCCTCCCAGGCGGAAGCCGGCGAGTTCGTCACCGCGACCTTCGACATCGCCCTCGTGGACGGCCAGCTCAACCTCGAGTTCGCGGGGAGCGCGGCGAACCTCGCGGGCCTCACGATCACCCGCAGGACGGAGCGCGACCCCGGCGCCCTGCCCACCGTGTGGGTCACGGGCGACTCCACCGTCCAGACGTACGACACGTACTGGGCGCCGCAGGCCGGCTGGGGCCAGATGATCGACCGGTTCCTGTCGGACGACGTCGTCGTCACGAACAAGGCGATCGGCGGACGCTCCTCGAAGAACTTCATCAGCCAGGGCCGCCTCGACGAGGTGCTGACACGGATCCGCCCGGGCGACACGCTGTTCGTCCAGTTCGGGCACAACGACAACAGCTACGGCGTGGACGACCGGTACGCGGCCCCCGCCGACTACCGCAACTACCTGCGCACCTACGTGGACGGCGCGCGGCAGCGCGGAGCCACGCCCGTGCTCGTCACGCCCGTCTCCCGGCGCTCGTTCGACCCGGACACCGGCGAGTTCAACGTCTCGTTCCCGGCCTACGTCCGCGAGGCGAGCGAGCTCGCCGCCGAGCTGGACGTGCCGCTCGTGGACCTGTCCGCGAGCAGCCGCGGCTACCTGGACGAGATCGGGCCCGAGGCAGCGAAGTCCGTGTTCCTGCACGTCCCGGCCGGGGTCTACCCGAACCGGCCCAACGGCACCACGGACGACACGCACTTCCAGGAGTACGGCGCGATCCAGATGGCGCGGCTCGTCGCCCAGGGCACGGCCGGCCTGGGCATCCCGCTGTCCGGCGAGGTGGTCGACGTCGAGCCGCCCGCGGCCGTCCCGCCCGCCCCGACCGGCCTGGACACCGGCTCCGTGTCGAACACGAGCATCCGGCTGACCTGGGACGACACCGAGAACGCGGATATCTACCGGGTGTTCCGGCGCCAGAGCGGCACGGAGGACTGGGCGCTCGCCACGACGTCGACCGTCCCGGTCGCCGACATCACGGGGCTGACCGAGGGCACCACCTACGACCTGCGCGTCGTGGCGGCGAACGGCCGGGGTGACTCGGCGCCGTCGGACAGCATCACCGTCAGCACGAAGGCGGCGCTGTACAAGTTCGACTTCCAGCTCCAGGGGAACGAGACGCTCGACGGCTGGACCGCCGTCGACCCCACCACCCTCTACGGCCAGGACCTCGGATACGGCTTCACCAGCGACGCCGGACCCGGCGGCCGCGACCGCGGCACCGACTGGGACTACGACCCGAACGCTATGGAGCGCGACTTCCTCCTGCCGTCCTCCGAGACGCCGTTCGCCGTCGACCTGGTGCCCGGCAGCTACGCCGTGACCGCGTACTGGGGCGACATGCTCGGCACCGCCCGGCTCGGCCTGAACGTCGAGGGGCGTGACCTCGGCTCGTCGAACGCGGGGCGCGGCTCCGTGTCGAGCAAGGTGATCCAGCCGGTGGAGGTCACGGACGGGACGCTCGGCATCGTCGCCAACGGCTGGCTGAACGGCGTGACGATCACGCCGCTCGAGACGGCCGTGGCGAACCTGGCGGCCGGCGAGGTGACGTTCGACGGCGTGACCGCCTCGGTCCCGCTGACCTGGGACACCACTGACGACGCCGCAGGCTACCGGGTGTACCGGCAGGCCGAGGGGACGACCGTGCGCGAGGCCGTCGCGGACGTCACCGAGGGGTCGTACACCGACACGACGGCGTACGTCGGGCTCGGCTACGAGTACACCGTGCTGGCCCTGGACGACGAGGGCACGGAGGGCATCGCGGGCCCGCCGCTGGAGGTGTCCACCGTCGACCCGGACGTGGAGGTGCCGGCGACGCCGTCGGGCCTGGCGGTCGGTGAGGTCGGCAAGAACCTGGTGTCGCTGAGCTGGGACGCCGTCGGCGACGCGCTCTACTACCGGGTCCTGCGCGCCGAGTCCGCGGACGAGGAGCCGGTGGTCGTCGGCGCCGTCACCGGGACCTCGTACGACGACACCGACGTCCTCACGACCGTGCCGTACCACTACACGGTGGTCGCGATGAACGCCGGCGGCGCGTCGGCGTCGTCGGACGCGGTGGTCTCGCCGGCCGACACCCTGCTGTCGCGGCAGGCCGAGCGGATCGACCGGTCGCCGGTCGCGGTCGCGCTGCCGGACGGCGGCGTCTACGTGGGCTGGCGCATGCTCGGGGACGACCCCGAGGCGATCCGGTTCCACGTCTACCGCGACGGCGAGCGGATCACGAGGAGGCCGGTCACCGGCTCGACGAACCTGACCGACGCCCACGGCACCGCCGACTCGACGTACCGCGTCAGCGAGGTGCGAGGCAAGGGCCACGGGAACGGCAAGGGCCGGGGCAACGGCAAGGGGGCGAAGGAGCGCTGGGCCACCGCCGAGTTCACCCCGTGGGACGGCCAGACGCAGGACATCCCGCTCGACAAGCCGTCCGGCGGTGTCACGCCCGACGGCGAGGAGTACACCTACCGCGCGAACGACGCCTCGGTGGGCGACGTCGACGGCGACGGGCAGTACGAGATCATCGTCAAGTGGGACCCGTCCAACTCCCACGACAACTCGCACTCCGGCTACACCGGGAACGTCTACCTCGACGCGTACGAGCTCGACGGCACGCGGCTGTGGCGCGTCGACCTCGGCGTGAACATCCGGGCCGGGGCGCACTACACGCAGTTCCAGGTGTTCGACTACGACGGCGACGGCCGGGCCGAGCTGATGGCCAAGACCGCCGACGGCACCACCGACGCCGCGGGCACCGTGATCGGCGACGCCGGCGCGGACCACCGCACCACGAACGGCTACGTCCTGAACGGGCCGGAGTTCCTCACGGTGTTCGACGGCGCCACCGGCGTCGCTCTCGACACGATCGACTACGTCCCGCCGCGCGGCAACGTCGCGGACTGGGGCGACGGGTACGGCAACCGCGTGGACAGGTTCCTCGCGGCGACCGCGTACCTCGACGGCGAGCACCCCTCCGCGGTGTTCTCCCGCGGCTACTACACCCGGACCGTCATCGCCGCGTTCGACTGGGACGGCGAGGAGCTCAGCGAGCGCTGGGTCTTCGACTCGAACGAGACCGGCGCCGAGTGGGCCGGCCAGGGCAACCACGACATGCACGTGGCCGACGTCGACGGCGACCAGCTCGACGAGATCGTCTTCGGGTCGATGACCGTGGACGACGACGGCACCGGGCTGTACAGCACCGAGCTCGGTCACGGTGACGCGATCCACGTGAGCGACCTCGACCCGGCGCGCGACGGTCTGGAGGTGTTCGCCGCGCACGAGTCCATGGGAGCGTCCGGCGACCGCGGGGCGACCTTCCGGGACGCGGCCACGGGCGAGGTGCTGTGGTCGATCCCGGGCAACCGGGACACCGGCCGCGCCGCGGCCGGCGACGTCGACCCCCGGTACGACGGCGCCGAGTCGTGGGCGATCGGCGGCGACTACGCGTGGAACTCGCGGGTCGGCGAGCTGCGCTCGGTGTCGGGGGAGCTGATCGGCACCGATATCCCGGCCGCCAACTTCCTCACCTGGTGGGACGGCGACCTCCTGCGGGAGATCGGCGACCACGACTTCTCCCAGGATGCCGGGGTCGGAGTGCCCACCATCGCCAAGTGGGACTGGGAGGCCGGCGAGGAGGTGGAGATCTACCGCGCCACCGGGACGTTCTCGAACAACTCCACGAAGGGCAACGTGTCGCTCCAGGCCGACCTGTTCGGTGACTGGCGCGAGGAGATCGTCACCCGCACGGAGGACTCGACGGCGCTGCGGATCGCCACCACGGTGGACCCGACGGCGCACCGCCTGCGCACGCTCATGTCGGATCCGATGTACCGCACGGCGGTGGCCTGGCAGAACACGGCGTACAACCAGCCGCCGCACGTGAGCTACTTCCTCGGCGAGGGCATGGAGACCCCGCCGGCTCCCCGCCTGGACTACACGACGGACCCCGCCCGCCCCGACTGGGTGCGCTGACCGCCCCACCGGGAACTGATCCGACCGCATCGCCCGCCCGCGCGGCCGGGCGATGCGGTCGGCAGGCTGCCGGGTGCCGCCCGGTCCGCCCGGTTAGGGTTTCTTTCATGCGCATCGTCGTCGCGGTCAAGTACGTCCCGGACATCAGCACGGACCGGGGCTTCGAGGACTGTCGCGTCCGCCGCGCGCCCGACGAGGGCACCCTCAACGAGCTCGACGAGAACGCCATCGAGGCCGCCCTGCAGATCGTCGAGGCGGCCGGGGAGGGCGAGGTCGTCGCCCTGACGGTCGCGCCGCCCGACGGCGACCCCGCGCTGCGCAAGGCGTTCCAGCTCGGCGTCGACCGCGGGATCCGCGTATCCGACGACGTTCTCGCCGGCGCCGACTACTTCGGCACCGCCGCGGCCCTGGCCGCCGCCGTCCGTAAGCTCGAGTCCGAGGGCCCGGTGGACCTGGTGATCACCGGCATGGCCGCGCTCGACGGCCTCGGCTCGGTGGTTCCGACCCTGCTCGCGGCCGAGCTCGGCCGCCCCGCGCTCACCCTCGCGAAGAAGGTCGGTGTGTCCGGCGGCGTCCTGTCCGTGACCCGTCAGCACGACGACGTCACCGAGGAACTCTCCGCGCCGCTGCCGGCCGTGCTGTCGGTGACGGACACCGCGAACCAGCCCCGGCTGCCCAACTTCAAGCGCATCATGGCCGCGCGCAGCAAGCAGGGCGAGGCGTGGACGGCGTCGGACATCGGGCTGGACGCGCCCGTCGCCCGCACGCGTGTGCTCAGCGCCGGGCCGCGCCCCCAGCGGCCCGAGGTGGAGCTCGTCACCGACAAGGGCGAGGGCGGCAAGGCCCTGGCCGCATACCTGATCAAGAACGACCTGGTCTGAGGGACCCGAGATGACGAACCGCACCGTCCTGGTCCTGCTCGACCCGGCCACCGAGATCCGCACCAGCGCGCTGGAGCTCTTCACGATCGCCCGCGGCCTCGGCACGGTCGAGGTGGTCGCCCTGGAGGGCGTCGGCGTCGAGGTCCTCGCGCAGCTCGAGGCGTACGGCGTCGAGTCGGTGCACCAGGCGGAGTTCTCCGACGCCGCCGGCAACGTGGTCGCCGGCGACGAGCGGCACCTGCCCGCCGTCGTCGCCGCGGCGCTGGCCGCGGCGGTGCGCCGCGCCGACGCCGACGTGGTGCTGCTGCCGAGCAGCTTCGCGGCGAAGGAGGCGGCGGCGCTGACCGCCCGCACGCTGGACGCGGGCCTGATCATCGACGCCGCCGGGGTCTCCGAGGGACCCTCCGGCCGCATCGTGGGCTCGAAGCGCGTCTTCGCCGGGTCGTGGGACACGTCGTGCGAGGTGACCACCGACGTCGCGGTGCTGACCGTCCGCGCGAACGCCGTCGTCCCCGTTCCCGCCGGCACGCCCGTGAACACGCAGACGGAGCCGCTGCCCGTCGAGGTGCCGGAGCTCGGCGTGACGCTCGCGTCGCGCGAGGTGAAGGCACGCGTGGGCGACCGGCCTCCCCTGGAGGAGGCGGCGATCGTCGTCGCGGGCGGGCGCGGGACGGAGGGCGACTTCGCCCCCGTCGTCGAGCTGGCCGACGCGCTCGGCGCGGCCGTCGGCGCGTCGCGCGACGCGGTGTTCGAGGGCTGGTGGGACACCTATGTGGGGCAGACCGGCGTCACCGTCGCGCCGCGCGTGTACATCGGCGCGGGCATCTCGGGCGCGCCGCACCACCGGGGTGGGATGCAGGCGTCGCAGCACATCGTCGCCGTGAACAGCGACCCGGAGGCGCCGATCTTCGAGATCTGCGACTTCGCGGTCATCGGCGAACTGGCCGACGTCCTCCCCCAGGCAGCGGAAGAAATCCGCAACCACAAGGCCTGAGCGCCGGAGCAACCCGGCTCATGGAGGCATATCAGTAGGTCTTCGCGAGGAGGAAGTCCGGGATGCGCTGGTGCTGGATGCCGCCCGTGCGGTCCCCCGCCTGCGGATCGAGCGTCAGCACGTACTTGGGGTAGTTGTCCTCGATCGCCTGCAGCGGGGCGTACTCGCGCCGCCGGGTCTCCTCGGATGCGGCGATCGTCGTGGCGACCTGCACGTAGATCCTGTCCTCGTGCCGTTCCGCGACGAAGTCGACCTCGGTGGCTCCTACCTTGCCGATCCGCACGTCGTAGCCACGGCGACGGAGCTCCAGCCAGACGATGTTCTCCAGGATGCCTGGCAGCCGCGTGTCGGAGTACCCGAACAGGGCATTCACCAGCCCGTGGTCCCCGGCGAAGTGCTTTTCGTCCGTGGCGAGCATGCCTCCGGGGGTGGCGATTACGATCGCCACTCCGGCTCGATCTGGCTGCTCTGGCGACTGTAATCGCCACCGGGGCCTGAGGGTGGCCTCCTGGCGATCACGGTCGCCATCGCGCACGGCGCAGAATGGTGCCATGACGTCCCTGCCGCCGCTCGTGCCGATCCGCGAGCCGTTGTCGCCCGGCGACCGGCGCCGTGCCGCCCGGCACCTGCTGCTCGGCGGGTTCGGGCCCGAAGCACAGGCGCGGCTGACCGGGGCGCGCGTCGTCGTGATCGGGGCCGGGGGGCTCGGGTCGCCGGTGCTGCAGTACCTGGCCGCCGCAGGCGTGGGCACGCTGGGCATCGTGGACGACGACGTCGTCGCGCCGTCGAACCTGCAACGTCAGGTGCTGCACGGCCCCGACGACGCCGGGCGACCCAAGACGACGTCCGCCGCCGACACCCTGCGCGCGCTGTGCGGCCCCGGCCTCAAGATCGCCGAGCACCGCCTCCGCCTCGACGCCTCGAACGCGGCGGAGATCCTGGCCGGCTACGACCTGGTCGTGGACGGTTCGGACACGTTCGCCACCCGCTACGCCGTGTCCGACGCCGCCGCCGCGCTCGGCATGCCCGTCGTGTGGGGCACCGTGCTGGGCTGGGACGGCCAGGTCTCGGTGTGGTGGTCCGCCGCGCCCGGCGGCCGCGCCCTCACCTACCCGGACGTGTTCGGACCGCAGCCGCCCGAGGGCGACTCGTGCGAGACGGTCGGCGTCCTCGGCCCGGCGTGCGGCGCGGTCGGCTCGGCCCTGGCGGTCGAGGCGGTCAAGCTGCTCACCGGCACGGGCGACGTCGCCCTCGGGCGACTCCTCGTGTACGACGCGCGGACGTCGGGCTGGGACACGATCCCGCTCGCGGCACCCGCGGCACCGCCCGTGCCCGACGACGGACGAGCGACCGGGACCGATGGGCCCGACAGCGCGGACCTCACCACGCACCTGCCTGACGGCGCGCTGGTGGTCGACGTCGGGCGACTGCCCGCGCGGCTCCCCGCCGGGACCCCCGCCGTCCGCGCCGACCTGGAGGCACTCGCCGCCGGCGACCTGCCCCCCGCCCTCGCGGACCACCCGGCGGACGCACCCGTCGTCGTCGTGTGCGAGCGGGGCCTGCGATCCCGGGGCGCTGCCGCGCTGCTCGCCGACCTGGGCTGGAGCGACGTCACGCCAGCGGGTCACCTCCTGTTCACCTGAGCGTTCACACCAGGTCGGCACGAGGTCACGGCTCGCTCCTAGCGTCGGCGACGACCGTCCCCCCTCCTCGCCAGACCGGAGTCACCACGATGACGATCGCCCCCGAGTCGCGTCAGCTGTTGCCTGTCGCGACCACCCCGCACTACGCCCGCGGCAAACGTGCCGCCGCCACCTGCTACTGGAAGTGCGCCGACCAGTGCGCGCACCCGGCGCCGAACGTGAGCGCCAACGAGTACTTCCGCGACGTCGCCTCCAAGGCCCTGTCGCGCCGCGTCATGCTCGGCGGCATGGCCGTCGCGGCGGGCGCGGTCGTGGTGGGCGCCGAGGCGATCGGCGCGCAGCCCGCCGCGGCCGGCACGCTCACCGGCCAGGGCCACGGTCGCGGCAGGGGCTTGTCGTTCGGCCCGATCGAGACGCAGGACTGGACCGTCGACGACGTCGTCGTGCCCCAGGGTTACGACTGGTCGACCATCATCCGCTGGGGCGACCCGATCCTGCCCGGCGGTCACGCCTTCGACATCGCCGACCAGTCCGAGGAGCAGCAGAAGCTGCAGTTCGGCTACAACTGCGACTACCTCGACATCCTCCCGGAGCACCCGCGCCACATCCGCTCGATGGTCGAGACCCGGCGCGGACGCCGCGGCCTGCTCGTGACGAACCACGAGTACACCAACCCGAACATCATGTTCGACGAGTCCTACGACGACGCCACCAAGCGCGCCGTGACGCGCGCCGCCCACGGCATGTCCGTGGTCGAGGTGACGCGCAAGTACGAGGGCGGTCCGTGGACCTACCTGCGCGTCGCCCCGAAGAACCGCCGCGTGCACATGGACACGGAGTTCACCATCGACGGCCCGCTGGCCGGCCACGACCTCATGAGGACGGTCGAGGACCCGGACGGCATCACCGTGCGCGGCACGCTGAACAACTGCGCCGGCGGCACCACGCCGTGGGGCACGGTGCTGTCGGGCGAGGAGAACTGGCACGGCTACTTCAAGGTGGCCGGCAACGACCCGCGCGACGCCCGCTACGGCCTCGGTAACTCGGGCACCCGGTACGGCTGGGAGCTCGACGACCCGCGCTTCGACACCTCGAACCCGGGCTACGAGAACGAGCACCACCGCTTCGGCTGGGTGGTCGAAATCGACCCGTACGACCCGTCGGCCGCCCCGGTCAAGCACACGTCGATGGGCCGGTTCAAGCACGAGGGCGCGAACGTCATCGTGGCGCCGGACAAGCGGATCGTGGCCTACATGGGCGACGACGAGCGCTTCGACTACGTGTACAAGTTCGTCTCGAAGAACGCGATGCGCGACGGCCACAGCCACTGGGCACGCGCCCACAACAAGACGCTCCTGAGCGAGGGCGACCTGTACGTCGCGAAGTTCCTGGGCGACTCCCCGGCCGAGGAGATCGACGGCTCCGGCACCGTGCCGTCCGACGGCGCGTTCGACGGTACCGGCGAGTGGCTGCCGCTCGTGGTCGACGGCGAGTCGGCCGTGCCCGGGATGTCGGTCGAGGAGGTCCTGCTCTGGACGCGCGTCGCGGCGGACGCCGTGGGCGCCACGAAGATGGACCGCCCCGAGGACGTGGAGCCGAACCCGTTCACCGGCAACGTCTACATCGCCTGCACCAACAACTCGCAGCGCGGCACCGACGGGCGCCCGCCCGCCGACGAGATGAACCCGCGCAACGAGAACCGCGACGGGCACATCGTCGAGATCGTCGAGGGCGACCAGACGTCCACCTGGTTCGCCTGGAACCTGCTCCTCGTGGCGGGAGACCCGAGCGTGAACGACTCCACGTACTTCTCGGGCTTCCCGGCCGACAAGGTGTCGCCGATCTCCTGCCCGGACAACGTGGCGTTCGACACCGACGGCAACCTGTGGATCTCGACGGACGGCCAGCCCTCCGCGATCCAGAAGTGCGACGGCATCTTCAAGGTCACGCTCACCGGCCGCGAGCGCGGCAACGTCGAGCAGTTCCTCTCGGTGCCCCGCAGGGCGGAGGCGTGCGGCCCGCTCATCGACGTGCGCGACAAGATGGTCTACGTCAACGTCCAGCACCCGGGCGACGACGGCTCGTTCGCGGGGCAGACGTCCTACTTCCCGGACTACCTCGACGAGGGCGAGAGCGGGCCCGTGGGCTCGTGGCGCGGGCCCCGCCCGTCGACGGTCCAGGTGTACAAGAAGCGCGGCCGCCGCTGATGGTGACGCACCCTGGTGCCCCCTGAGTACCTCCGGCCCGGCGTCGTGGCACCGTCCACGACGCCGGCCCGGCGCGTCGAGAACACCCGCGGCGGCATCCCCGGCCGCACGCCGGCTGCACGCTGGCGCCGCGGCGGGAAGTAATAGCACCCTCTCGCGGTTCGTAGACTTGATGGACGTGACAGCCTCCCTGACCGAGCCCGTCGCCGGGCACCCGGAGAGCTCCGGGCCTCCGGACACCGGTGCCTACCTCGACCACGCCGCCACGACGCCGATGACTTCGGCGGCGCTGGCGGCTTTCGTCGAGCACACGCGCCACACCGGCAACGCCTCCTCGCTGCACTCGGCCGGCCGCGCCGCCCGGCGCACGGTCGAGGAGGCCCGCGAGACGGTCGCCGAGGCGCTCGGGGCCCGCCCCAGCGAGGTGATCTTCACCGCGAGCGGCACCGAGGCCGACAACCTCGCGATCAAGGGCATGTTCTGGGGCCGCCGCGCCGAGGACAAGCGCCGCACCCGCATCCTGGTGTCCGCCGTCGAGCACCACGCCGTGCTCGACCCCGCCTTCTGGCTGGCCGGCCACACCGGCGCGCAGGTGGTGCTCCTCCCCGTCGACGCCGAGGGCCGCGTCGACCTCGACGCCCTGCGCGCGGAACTCGCCGAGCACGCGAGCGAGACCGCGCTCGTCTCGGTGATGTGGGCGAACAACGAGGTCGGGACGGTCCAGCCGGTCCGCGACGTCGTCCGCGTCGCCCGGCATCACCAGATCCCCGTCCACGTCGACGCCGTCCAGGCCGTGGGCCAGCTGCCGGTGCACTTCGCCGACTCCGGGGCCGACGCCATGACCGTCAGCGGGCACAAGCTCGGCGGCCCCGCCGGCGTCGGCGCCCTGCTCGCCCGTCGCGACCTCCCGCTCGACGCCGTCCTGCACGGCGGCGGCCAGGAACGCGGCGTCCGCTCCGGGACCCTCGCCGTGCCCGCGATCGCCTCGTTCGCCGTCGCCGTCCGCGACGCCGTCGCCGTCCGCGAGACCCATGCCGCGCGCGTCGCCGCCCTCCGCGACCTGCTGGTCGCCCAGGTGCGCGCCGTCGTCCCCGACGCCATGCTCTGCGGCCCCGACCCGCAGGCCGACCCCGGCGGGCGACTGCCCGGCAACGCCCACTTCGCGTTCCCCGGCGCCGAGGGCGACTCCCTGCTCTACCTGCTGGACTCCGCCGGCGTCCAGGCGTCCACCGGATCCGCCTGCCAGGCCGGCGTGCCCCAGCCCTCGCACGTCCTGCTCGCCATGGGCATCCCCGAGACCGCCGCACGCGGCGCCCTGCGGTTCTCGCTCGGCGCCACCTCCACGCGGGCCGACGTCGAACGACTCGCCGCCGCGCTGCCCCAGGTGGTCGAACGCGCCCGCGCCGCCGGACTCGTCGGAGGTGGTCGCGCGTGAAGGTCCTCGCAGCGATGTCCGGCGGCGTCGACTCCGCCGTCGCCGCGGCGCTCGCGGTGGAGGCGGGGCATGACGTCGTCGGCGTGCACATGGCCCTGTCGCGCAACCGCGACCAGTTCCGCAGCGGCTCGCGCGGCTGCTGCTCCATCGAGGACGCGGGCGACGCCCGCCGCGCCGCGGACGTGCTCGGCATCCCGTACTACGTGTGGGACCTGTCGGAGACGTTCGAGGAGACGGTCGTGGCCGACTTCCTTTCCGAGTACGGGGCCGGCCGCACGCCCAACCCCTGCGTGCGCTGCAACGAGCACATCAAGTTCGAGGCACTGCTCGACAAGGCGACGGCCCTCGGCTTCGACGCCGTCGCGACGGGCCACTACGCCCGGATCGAGACGCGCGAGGTGGCGGGGGACGACGCCGGTGGCGTTCCCGGGGACGACGAACACGCCCCCGGCGGACGCGCGGCCCGTGTGGTCCGCGAACTGCACCGCTCGCCGAACACGGCCAAGGACCAGTCGTACGTGCTGGCCGTGGCGGGACCGGAACGCCTGGCGCGGGCGATGTTCCCGCTGGGCGGGTTCGCGACCAAGGACGAGGTCCGCGCGGAGGCGGCGAAGCGCGGCCTGTCCGTCTCCGCGAAGCCCGACTCCTACGACATCTGCTTCGTCGCCGACGGCGACACCCGTGGCTTCCTGCAGCGGCGCCTCGGCTCGAAGCCTGGCGCCGTGGTCGACACGACCGGCGAGGTGGTCGGCGAGCACGACGGCGCCTACGCGTACACGGTCGGCCAGCGCAAGGGGCTCGGGCTCGGCCGCCCGGGCGCGGACGGGAAGGCGCGCTACGTCGTCGACGTGCAGACCTCGACCAACACGATCGTCGTGGGCCCCGCCGAACTGCTCAGCGTGAACCGGATCGCCGGCGAGAAGGCGATCTGGTTCGAAGGCGTCCTGGACGCCACCCCGGGCGGCTCCGGCGTGCCGGCCGACGACGACGGCTGGTTCGACGCCGAGGTCCAGGTGCGCGCCCACGGCACCCCGGTCCCGGCCCGCATCCGCGCAGTCACCACCGGGGACGTGCCGGCCGTCGCCGGGCGCAACCCTGGACCGCCGTCGGGCGCCACGGGACCGGATACCGCGACACCGGACGCACCTGCGCCGGACACCACCATGGAGATCGAGCTGACGGGCGACCCGCTCCGCGGCGTGGCCCCGGGCCAGTCGGTCGTCGCCTACCGCGGCACCCAGGTCCTGGGCCAGGCCACGGTCACGACCTCCTGGCGCGCCTGACCCCCGTCGTCTCAGGGCCGCGACCACGCCATTTCGTCGACCACGCCATTCCGTCTCATGGCAGCGTTACCACCGGGCAATATGGCGTGGTCGGCACACGATGGCGTGGTCGGCAGCCGGTCAGGCTTCCGCCAGGCGGTTCCAGAGGAACGTCCAGTGGGTGGCCGCCATGTAGGCCGCCTGGGCGTTGTCCGCCGCGCCGCCGTGACCGCCCTCGATGTTCTCGTAGTAGGTCACGTCCTTGCCGTGCGCGAGCATGAGCGCCGCGAGCTTCCGGGCGTGGCCGGGGTGCACGCGGTCGTCCTTGGTCGACGTCGTGAGCAGCACGGGCGGGTACTCCCGGTCCTGCGAGAACAGGTGGTAGGGCGAGAAGCCGCGCAGGAACTCCCAGTCGTCCGTGTCGGGGTCGCCGTACTCCGCCACCCAGGAGGCTCCGGCCAGCAGGTGGGAGTACCGCTTCATGTCGAGCAGCGGCACGCCCACGATGACCGCGCCGAACAGGTCCGGGTACTGCGTGAGCATGTTCCCGGCGAGCAGGCCGCCGTTGGACCGGCCCTCCATCCCGAGGCGACGCGGCTCGGTGACCCCGGTGGCGACCAGGTCGCGGGCCACGGCCGCGAAGTCCTCGTACGCCTTGTGCCGCTTCTCCCGCAGCGCGGCCTGGTGCCAGGCGGGGCCGTACTCGCCGCCGCCGCGGATGTTCGCGACCGCGTAGACGCCGCCCCGCTCCAGCCACGCGCGGCCGATCGTGCCCGAGTAGGCCGGCTGCAGCGCGATCTCGAAGCCGCCGTAGCCCCACAGCAGGGTCGGGGCGGTGGCGTCCCCGTCGAGCGCGTCGGAGCGGCCCACGAGGAAGTACGGCACCCGGGTGCCGTCGTCGGACGTCGTGAACCGCTGGCGCGCGACGAGGCCGCCGCCCTCGAAGCGTTCAGGGGCCGCCTTGAGCGGCACCGGCGTGGCGGGCCCGCCGTCCGGTCCGGCGTCGGGGACGACGGTTCCCCGGGCCAGCGTCGGCGGCGTCAGGAAGCCCGCGGTGGTCACCCAGACGTCGTCGGAGTCGACGGCGTCGACCGAGCTCACCCCGACGGACAGCAGCTCGCCCGACACCGGGAGCTCCGACCGCGTCCACGGCCGTTCCAGCACGGCGGCGGCCCCGTCGGGGCCCTCCGGCACGTCCGGGGGCGTCAGCACGTAGGGCTGGTTGGTGACGTCCTCCAGGACGTTGACCACGAGGTGGTGGCGCGTCCAGGCGGTGCCGGCGAGGGACGCCGTCGCGGTCGGCTCGAACAGCACCGTCAGCTGCCGCGACCCCGCCAGGAACGCGTCGAGCGGCGCCGCGAGCAGCGACCCGGCCCGGTACCTGTCCCAGTCCTCGCGCAGCCGCACGAGCAGCCACTCCCGGTGCAGCCCGACGTTCGCCGAGTCGGGGACGTCGATCCGCGTCGTCTCCTGCTCCGGCGTCCCGACGCCGGTCACCAGCCAGGTCTCGCTCGTGTAGAACGTCGGCACGCGCACCACCAGGTCGCGCTCGAACCCCGGCGTGTGCGACCGCCGCGCCGAGACCACGACGTCCGTCTCCTCGCCCTCGAACACGGTCACCGCCTCCTCCGGCGGCGTGCCGCGGCGCCACAGCTTCGCGATCCGGGGGTAGCCCGACGTCGTCGTCGTACCCTCGCCGAAGTCCGTGGACAGGTACACCGTGTCCGCGTCGACCCAGCCCAGGCTCCCCTTCGCGGCAGGCCGGACGAACCCGCCCTCCGCGGCGGGCACGAACCGCTTCTCGACCAGGTCGAACTCTCGCGTGACATCCGTGTCCGACCCGCCCGGGGAGAGGTCCACCAGCGCGCGACGCCACGGCTCGCCGGCGGCGAGCTGCTCCGGGGTGGGACGCAGCACCGAGGCGCCGTGCCACACCCAGCTCTCGCCCTCCGCCTCGGCCAGCGCGTCCAGGTCGAGGACCGTCTCCCAGTCCGGCCGGTCGGTCGCGTACGACGACGGCGTGGTGCGCCGCCACACCCCGCGCACGTGCTGCGCGTCGCGCCAGAAGTTGTAGTAGTGCTCGCCGATCTGGGACACGTGCGGGATCTTGTCCTCGGCGTCGAGCACCTCCCGGACCTGCTTCTCGATCTCGTCGAACAGCTCGCCGCCGAGCGCGTCCGACATGTGCGCGTTGCGCTCGCGGACCCAGTCCAGGGCCTCGTCGCCGGAGACGTTCTCGAGCCCGGTGTACGGGTCGCCGGAAGGATCGAGCGGGGTGCCGGGTGCAGCAGTCATGAGGGAACACTAACTTTTCACAGGCCAGGCGCGGTCGTGCGGGCGCAGAGGGTGGCCGTTCCGGGGGAAAATTCCTGTTCACACCACGATTGAGGGGTACCGCCGGATTTCTTCCTGTGGTAGAACTCGAACCCAGATGAGGGCTGCTCCGCCTTCGTCGCGCCATGTCGGCGAGGAGGGCCACGAAGCGTCTTCTCGTCCCGCGTGGCTCTCTGACGATGAAATCCAACATGAGGGGACCGGCTCTGTGAGCTCGACGTCTTCCACTCCGCCGAGCAGGCTGCGCCAGGTCGCGCCCTGGGTCAGCGTCGTCGGCGTCGCCGCCTTCGTCCTGGTGGCACCTGCTCTCTACACGTCGCAGTGGGGCGGCAAGACCCTCGGCTGGATCGTGGGAGTCGCCGCCATCATCCTTGCCGTGGTCGCCGCGATCATCGCGCAGCGCAGCGCCAACACCGACGTGGCCGAGAGCCGGATGTACGTGCACCGGGCACACGTGTTCGAGAAGATCGCCGAGGAGCGTCGCGCGGCCCTCGACGCGCTCGTGACGCAGCAGCTGCCCGCCTTCCTCGCGAACGACCCGGTGCCGCCGCTGCCCCGGATCGACGACGACCAGGCGCTCAAGCGGCTGGAGGAGGCCGGGATCGCGCTGACCCAGGTCCAGGAGGAGCGTGTGGCGCGGCGCGACGCCGTCCAGGTCGCCGTCGTCTCGCTGGGGCGCAAGGTGCAGGCGTCCGCGCACCGCATCCAGGAGGAGGCGTCGCGCATGGTGCAGCGGCACCCCACGGACCCGGACATCCTGCAGACGTCGATGCGTGTCGACCACGCCGCCGCCCAGCAGGCGCGACAGGCGCAGAGCCTCGCCGCGCTGTGCGGCGAGTGGCCCGGCCAGCAGTGGAACGAGCCGCTGGCGCTGCCCGACGTCGTGCAGGGCGCGGCAGGGCGCATCACCGCCTTCCACCGCGTCGAGGTCTCGGGTGACCCCGGGGTCGCCGTCTCCGCGCGGATCGTCGAGCCGCTCATCCACCTCGTGGCCGAGCTCCTGGCGAACGCCACGCAGTCCTCCCCGCCCACCACGCAGGTGCTCGTCTCCCTGCGCCAGGTGCAGCGCGGCGCGGTCGTCGAGATCGACGACTGCGGTGTCGGCCTCGACGCCAAGCAGCTCGACCAGGCGCGCGACATCGCCTCGGGCAAGAAGCAGGTGAGCATCACCGACCTGGGCGAGATCCCGCAGACCGGCCTCGCCGTCGTCGGCACCTACGCGCGGCGGCACGGGTTCCGCGTGGACATCACCGAGTCCGTCTACGGCGGCCTGCGTGCGATCGTGATGATCCCGGGCGAGCTCACCGAGCCGGTGGCGCCGTCCAACCTCGGCAACACCGGCGGTGGCGAGGCCGTGCGCGTCCCGCCGGTGCCGACGGCACCGAGCCTGCCCACCCGCGGGACGGTGTCGGCGGCGACCGCGATCGCCGACGTCTCGGCCTCCGCCGACGTTCCGGCGGCGAGCCGGACCACGGGGCCGACGGCGCCGGTCACACCGTTCTCCGGGGCCATGCCGGTGGTCTCCGCCACCCCCGAGGCGGCGCCGGCCGACGAGGGGACCGACTCCGCCGGGAAGTTCGGCGGATTCGCGGACAGCGCCGCCACGGACGCGGTCGACGAGAAGGAGTCCACGCTGAGCGACGAACCATGGTCGACGCCGTCGGCGTCGGCGACCGTCACCGACCGGCCGCCGCGCGGTCGCGAGCCCCTCGACGGGCTCGACACGACGACCACCCCATCGCCGGGCGCATCGGCCCCGGAAATCCGTCCGGCCCGCAGGGGCACGGACGACGACGAGTTCCCGGAGCCGATCGCGCTGCCGCAGCGGCGCTCACGTCGCGAGGAGGCAGAAACCATCGAACCCGCAGGATCCGGGGAGTCCAACGGCAGACACACCAGGCACGTCCGGCAGCAGACGGCGGAGGAGGCGGGACAGTGGATGGGAGCCTTCTTCAGCGTCGACCCGACGCCCGGCAACGCAACTGACAGCAGCGATCCGTCGGCGGACGCCGGCGCGACTTCGGAGGACCGATGACCACGCAGGCCGAAGGCATGACACAGGCCGACGAGAACAGCTGGATGCTCGAGCTCATCAGTGGCGTGCGCGGTGTGCGCCACGTCGTGGTGCTCACGTCCGACGGCCTGATGAAGGTGCGGACCGACCAGACGCCGCTGGACGTCGCGGACAAGGTCTCGGCCGCCTGCGCCGGCCTGGCGGCGCTGGGAATCGGTATGAGCAGGGAGTTCGGGACGAGCGACACGATCCGTCAGATCGTCGTCGAGTTCGACGGTGGCTTCCTGTTCGTCCGCGGTGCCGGTGACGGTTCGCGGCTCGCCGTGGTCACCGAGTCGAGCATCGACCCGGCCCTGGTCGCGCAGCAGATGCAGGCACAGGTCCTGATGATCGGGGAACGCACCCTGGGTACCGAGGCCAGGGAGAACTGACCTCATCGAGGAGAGGCGGTAGCTCTATGTCACAGGGGGACGAGTACCGGGACCATCCGGTCCGTTCGTATGTCCTGACGTCCGGGCGCGCACACCCGACCCGCAACACCCTGCGCCCGGAGACGCTGCTGGTCGCCGTCGACGGCCGACCCGCGCCGACGACCGCGACCCGACAGCAGCGTGACCTGGTGCGCCTCTGCCGGGGAACGCTCGCACTCGCCGAGGTCGCCGCCTACCTGGCCCTGCCGGTCAGCCTGGTCGCGGTGCTGGTCTCGGACCTGGTCGACTCCGGCCACCTCACGATCCGTTCCAACCACCAGGCGCACGTCCTGCCTGAACGGGACATCCTGGAGAAGGTGCTCGATGGACTCCGCAACATCTGAACCGACATCCGGATCCGCGATGCCAGGACAGCATCTCGCGCCTTCGGTGGCGCGCTCGGTGAAGGTGCTCGTGGTGGGCGCGTTCGGGGTGGGCAAGACCACCCTGATCGACTCCGTGAGCGAGATCGAGCCGCTCCGCACCGAGGAGCAGATCACCACGGCCAGCGTGGGCGTCGACCCGAACCTGCCCGAGAAGCAGACGACGACCGTCGCCCTGGACTTCGGCCGGCTCACCGTGTCCGAGGAGATCGCGCTGTACATGTTCGGCACGCCCGGACAGCGGCGCTTCTGGGACCTGTGGGCGGGACTGGCCGACGGTGCCGTGGGCGCCCTGGTCATGGTGGACACCCGCAGCATCGAGGCCTCGTTCGAGGTCCTCGACCAGCTCGAGCTGCGCACCAAGATGCCGTTCGCCGTGGTGATCAACCAGTTCCCCGACTCGCCGCAGTACCCGGTGGAGCGGATCCGTGCCGCGCTCGACCTGCTGCCCACGACGCCGATCGTGCGGTGCGACGCGCGCAACAAGACGTCGTCGGCCGCGGCGCTGATCCAGCTGGTCGAGCACGCCCTGACCTTCCCGGCCTTCCAGAAAGCGCCCGCGTGACGCGGGCGGCCCTCAGAGGTCCCACATGCAACCCAGGCGACTGAACGTGGGCCCCGACCGGACCAGGCTGGAGAACGTGCCGTACCGGCCGGTCCTGCTCGGCGAGCGCGACGTGCTGGACCCGTACTCCGACTACGAGCGCCTGCGCGAGAAGTGGGGACCCCTCGCTCCCGTGGACATCGTTCCCGGCGTTCCGGCCTGGCTCGTGCTGGGCTACGAGGAAGCGGCGTCGATGCTGCGCAGCGAGATCATGTTCTCGCGCGACCCGCGCAACTGGACGTACGTGCGGCGGCGTGCGCTCCCGTCGGGCCTGCTCGCGGTGATGGCGCCGCGCGAGAACGCCTACTACGTGGACGGGCCGCGGCACCGCCGGCTGCGGGCGCCGATCGACGACGCGTTCACGACGATCGACGAGACACGACTGCGCGTGTCCGTGGAGGTGGCGTGCGACGCGATCCTCGACGGACTGGCCGGCCGGGGCGACGCCGACCTGATCCGGGATTTCACGGTGCCGCTGTGCGTGCACGTGCTCGGCGAGCTGCTGGGCCTGAGCCACGCCGACGCGCAGCGCATGAGCCTGCTGACCCGCGACATCTACGCGGCCACCGACGCGGCCATCGCCGCGTCGGAGGAGACCATGCAGATCATGATGGAGCACGTGGCCGCCCACCGGCTCGAGCCGGGCGAGGACCTGACCACGGCGGTGATCGAGCACTCCGCGATGGACAACGACGTCGAGGTGATGACCACCCTCGCCGAGATGTTCGTCATCGCGCACGACGCCGAGGTCGCCTGGGTGGCCGGTGCCCTGCACATGCTGCTGACCGACGACCGGTTCGCCGCGCGGCTGTACGGGGGGCGGCTGGACGTGACGGGCGCCGTGGACGAGGCGTCGCGGATCCGCCCGCCGGTGGTGAACGTCCTGCCGCGCTTCGCGCGCCAGGACTGCGAGCTCGGTGGCCGCGTCGTGGCGGCCGGGGACGCGCTGATCCCCGCGATCGCCGCCGCGAACGCGGACCCGGCCCTGTCCATCGACGACCCCCTGTCCGACGCCGGTGGCCGGTACCACCTGACCTGGGGCGTGGGGCCGCACAGCTGTCCGGCGCAGCGGGTGGCGTCCATCATCGGGCGCACGGCGATCTCCGCGGTGGTCCACCGGATCCCGCAGATGCGGCTCGACGTGGCCCCGGAGGACATCCGGATGGCGCGCTCCCTCTGGACGCGGTACCCGGCGGCCCTCCCCGTGCGGTTCATCGAGCCGCTCCAGGCGAGCCGCTGGTGACCGGCGGGGACCGGCGAGGATCTGCACGAGCAGAACATTTCCCGCATACCCCCTGTTCCTGACGGGGGGTATGGCGCTAGCATTCGACCGGATTGTCGCAATGAAGATTTCTTCCGGACGAAGGAGCAGGGGAAACTGTGAGGATTGCCGTCGTCGGAGCCGGATTCGCGGGGCTCGCCACCGCCAAGGTGCTCAAGGAACTGGGGCACGAGCTCACGATCTACGAGAAGGCGCCCGACGTCGGCGGCGTGTGGAGCGTGACCCGCCGCTACACGGGCCTGCGGACGCAGAACAACCGCGACTCGTACGCCTTCTCGGATCTGCCGATGCCCAAGGAGTACCCGGAGTGGCCCACGGGGACGCAGGTCCAGGCCTATCTCGAGCAGTACGTGCGTACCTTCGACCTCAAGCCGACCCTGCGGCTGTCGACCGAGGTGGTACGCGCCGAGCCCACCCCTGAGAAGGACGGCTGGCTGGTGACCGCGCGCCCGTCAGGGGCGCCGCTGCGCGCACCGGAGCGCTTCGACCACCTCGTCGTCGCCAACGGCATCTTCTCCGACCCCGTCCTGCCCCGCTACCAGGGCTACCCCGACCTCGTGCGCGCGGGCGGGCGACTCATCGCGTCCAGCCAGCTGAACGACGTCGAGTCGGTGCGCGGCAAGCACGTCGTCGTCGTCGGCTACGGCAAGTCCGCGTGCGACGTCGCCGCCGAGATCGGCGAGGTCGCCGCCAGCACCACCGTCGTCGCCCGGCACCTGCTGTGGAAGATGCCGAAGAAGATCGGCGGCGCGCTCAACATGAAGTACCTCCTGCTCAACCGGCTGGGTGAGAACCTGTTCCGGTACCAGACGCAGGAGACCGGCATGGAGCGGTTCCTGCACGGCGCCGGCAACCCGGTCCGGCAGGGGATGGTCGACTCCCTGGGCGCGTTCGTGTCGGCCCAGCTGGGGCTGAAGAAACTCGGCCTCGTGCCGCACGGCGCGTTCTCCGACATCGCCAGCAGCACCATCTCCCTGTCGACCGACGGGTTCTACGAGCAGATCGCCGCCGGAACCATCACGGTCCACCGCGACACCGAGATCTCCCGGTTCGTGGTCGGCGACGAGGGACACCCGGTCGCCGAGCTCAGCGACGGCGAAAGCGTGCGGGCCGACGTCGTCGTGTGCGGCACCGGGTTCCACCAGCGGATCCCGTTCCTGGACGACGCCATCGCCAGGAGCCTCCAGGACGACGACGGCAACTTCGAGTTCTGGCACCAGATCCTCCCGCACGACGTGCCCAACCTGACGTTCGCCGGGTACAACTCGTCGCTCTTCAGCCCGCTGTCGGCCGAGGTGGGCGCGCTCTGGATCGGCGCCTACCTGGCCGGCATCCTCGACCTGCCGCCGCTCGAGGAGCGGCGCGTCGCGGTCACCGAGCGGGTGCGCTGGATGAAGGAGCGCACCAGCGGCAAGCACGCGCGCGGCACCAACGTCATCCCGTTCTCGATGCACAACATCGACGAGACGCTCGCCGACATCGGCATCGACGTCTCCCGCGGCCAGAAGGTCAAGCAGTGGCTGCTGCCCCTGGACCCGAGCGCGTACGCGGCCCTGCTGCCGCAGCTCAAGGAGAAGATCGCGCACCACGCGGTCACCGTCGACGCCTGATCGGGCGGGCGGCGCTCCTCCCGGTGCCGGGCCGTGCCGCGAGGAACTCCTCGCGTCGTCGATGTCAGACAGCCGGGCCATGATGGACCCGTGACCGAGCGCAACATCGAACCCCAGTCCGTCGTCCTCAAGGACGCTCCCGCCGACACCTCGTCGGACACCGGCGGCGCCGCCGGCGAGCAGGTGGCCGCGCGGCGCCGCTGGGCGGAGCTCGCCCAGCTCGTCGAGGCGGCGCGCGAGGCGTACTTCGCGCGCGATGCCCCCGAGGTGTCCGACGCCGAGTACGACGGCTGGATGCGCGAACTCAAGGCCCTCGAGGCCGAGTTCCCCTCGCTGGTCACGCCCGACTCGCCCACGCAGACCGTCGGCGGCGCGGCCGCCGCCGGGTTCGCCACCGTCCGGCACGTCGAGCGGATGCTGTCGCTGGACAACGCCTTCAGCACCGACGAGCTCGCCGAGTGGGCGGCCAGGGTCCACCGCGACCTCGGCCTGGCCGAGGACGTCGTGCCGAGCTACCTGTGCGAGGTCAAGATCGACGGGCTCGCCATCTCTCTGGTCTACGAGCAGGGCAGGCTCGTCCGCGGCGTGACCCGCGGCGACGGCCGTGAGGGCGAGGACGTCACGCGGAACGTCCTGCGCATCGCCGGCATACCGCAGCGGCTCGAGGGCGACGGGCATCCCGACCTCGTCGAGGTGCGCGGCGAGGTCTTCATCCCCGTGGCCACGTTCGCCCGGCTCAACGAGCTGCAGGAGCAGCTCCGCGAACGGGTCGTGCAGGAGGCACGGGACCGCGCGCCGGGCCATGCCGGAGGCAAGCCGTTCGACGAGGAGAAGGCTCGCCTCGCCGCGTTGCGCCGGTTCCCCCAGTTCGCGAACCCGCGCAACGCCGCGGCCGGCGGCCTGCGGCAGCTCCTGGACCAGAAGGAGGGGCTCAACCTGGAGGCGGGGCTCGCCCGCCTGGAGGGCCTGCGCATGTACGCCCACGGCGTCGGCGCGCTGCAGTGGACCACGGGGGAGCACGCGGAGCTCGCCAGGCAGTCCGACGCCTACGCCCTCTTCGAGCAGTGGGGCATCCCGGTGTCCCCGCACAACCGGGTGGTCGACGGACTGGCCGGGGTGCGCGAGATGATCACCTACTTCGCCGAGCACCGGCACGACATCGAGCACGAGCTGGACGGCATCGTCGTCAAGGTGGACAGCCGCGAGCAGCAGCGCAGCCTCGGCGCCACCAGCCGCGCCCCCCGCTGGGCCATCGCCTACAAGTACCCGCCCGAGGAGGTCAACACCCGCCTCCTGGACATCCGGATCGGCGTCGGCCGTACCGGCAGGGCCACCCCGTACGCGGTGATGGAGCCCGTGACGGTGGCCGGCTCGACCGTCCGCCAGGCCACCCTGCACAACCAGGACGTCGTCGCGGCCAAGGGCGTGCGCATCGGCGACGTCGTCGTGCTGCGCAAGGCGGGCGACGTCATCCCCGAGGTCCTCGGCCCCGTCGCCGCGCTCGCGGACGACGGCCACCCGCGCCGCGACTTCGTCATGCCCGCCGAGTGCCCCGAGTGCGGCACACCGCTGCGCCCCATGAAGGAGGCCGACGTCGACCTGCGCTGCCCCAACGCCGAATCCTGCCCCGCGCAGGTGCGCGGACGCGTCGAGCACATCGGCTCCCGGGGCGGCCTCGACATCGAGGCGCTCGGCGAGGTCACCGCGGCCGCCCTCACGCAGCCGCGGGTCCCTGCGACGCCGCCGCTGCGCACCGAGGCGGGACTGTTCTCCCTCACCCTCGACGACCTGGTCCCCATCGAGGTCGTCGTCCGCGACGCCGAGACCGGCGAGCCCAAGGTGGACGACGACGGCGTGGCGCGAGTGCGCAAGCCCTTCCAGAAGACGTCGAAGGTCTACCCCCCGGGCACCGAGGACATGGACCCGGCCGAACGCCGCCGCCAGGGCATCCGCAAGGACCACGAGCTGGTGGAGCCGTCCGCGCAGGCGACGAAGCTCCTGGACGAGCTCGCACTGGCCCGGACCAAGGACCTGTGGCGACAGCTCGTCTCGCTCAACATCCGGCACGTCGGCCCGGTCGCCGCCCGCGCCCTCGCGGACTGGTTCGGCTCGCTGGACGCGATTCGCGCCGCCTCGCGTGAGGACCTCGCCGCGGTCGACGGCGTCGGCCCGGTCATCGCCGACGAGGTGCTCGCCTGGTTCGACGTCCCGTGGCACGTGGAGATCGTCGAGGCGTGGCGGGCGGCGGGCGTCCGGTTCGCCACGCCGGACCATCCCGGCCCGGAGGCGATGGCCGCGAAGGCCGCCGAGGGCAGCGAGCCGCAAGGCCCGCTGGCCGGCCTGACCGTCGTGGTGACCGGGTCCCTGGTCGACTTCACGCGTGACGGCGCCAAGGAGGCGGTCATCGCCGCGGGCGGCAAGTCGGCCGGGTCCGTCTCGAAGAAGACGGACTACGTGGTGGTGGGGGAGAGCGCCGGATCGAAGGCGGCGAAGGCCGAGGAGCTCGGGCTGCCGATTCTCGACGAGGACGGCTTCAGGACGCTCCTGGAGGGCGGCCCGTCGGCCTTGCCTCCGAGTAATGTCGGCGATTAGACAGCTTCTGCTTGACGATCGACATAAGTCCTCGTAAGTTCATCCTCGCAAGGTCAAAGTCGACCGAGGAGGGCGCATGCGCTCGCGAGGATCCACTACCCGTACGAGACAGGCGGTCGCGCTCGCGGCCGCCGTAGCAACGACAGGTGCCGTGCTGGCGGGGACCGTCCCTGTCGCCGCGGCGGCCGACGACCTGCCGCCGCAGGAGCCGGGCGTCACCCTGAGAACCTACGACCTGGCGCGAGAGATCAGCGAGCTGTGCACGCTCCGCTCGGGCCAGACGCCGAACGTCGACCAGCTCAAGCCGACCATCGACTACTCGACGGATGCGGACTTCGGCCTGGGCGACCGCTTCATCGCCCACGCGCTGGCCAACCTGTCGGTCCCGTCCGACGGCACCTACGAGTTCCGGCTCACCAGCGACGACGGGTCGCGCCTGGCCATCGACGACAGCGTTGTCGTCGACAACGACGGCCTGCACGGCGCCGAGTCGGTCGAGGGCTCCGCGGCCCTCACCGCCGGGTACCACGACCTGCGGGTGGAGTACTTCGAGAACACCGGGGACAACGTCCTCAAGCTGGAGTGGCGCCCGCCGGGGGCCGCCGACTACGAGGTCGTGCCCTCGACCGTGCTGAGCACGGAGGCCGGCGTGGTGCGCGTGACGGCGCCGGGCACCAAGTACTGCGAGGGGCAGGACGACACGGCGGGCGACGGCATGCGCCTCGACTCGGTCCACGCCGGTTACACGCTCACCGACCTGCGCCCGGAGGGGTTCGAGCCGATGGTCGCGGCGCTCGACTGGACCCGCGACGACCGCCTCGTCGTGGTCACGTCCGGGTCGGTCAGTCCGGCCGGCTGGGTCGAGGACCCCGAGCCGGGCGAGGTGTTCCTCCTGGACAACGTGACCGGCGAGACCTCACGGGACCAGGTCACGGTCGAGAAGGTCGCCACGGATCTGTTCAACCCGATGGGCGTGGCGGTGATCGGGGACTCGATCTACGTCTCCGAGCGCGACGCCCTGACGGAACTGACGGACCCGGACGGGGACGGCTTCTACGACGAGCACCGCACGGTGGCCGAGTGGCCGTTCGGCGAGAACTTCCACGAGTTCGCCTTCGGCCTGCTGCACGACGAGGACTACTTCTACGTCAACCTGTCGGTCGCCATCGACAACGGCGGCGCCACCACCGATCCGCAGCCGGCGCAGAACCGCGGCACCGCGATCCGGATCGACCGGGAGACCGGCGACGTCGAGTACGTGGCCGGCGGCCTGCGGACGCCCAACGGCATGGTCGAGGGACCGGACGGCGAGCTGTTCGTGATGGACAACCAGGGCGCCTGGCTGCCCAGCTCCAAGCTGGTCCACATCGAGCAGGACAAGTTCTTCAACCACTTCACCAACCCGGCGGGCCCCTTCGACGAGCAGCCGGTGAGCGCCCCGGCGCTGTGGGTGCCGCAGAACGAGATCGGCAACTCGCCGAGCTCACCGGTACGGCTCGAGGAGGGCCCGTACGCGGGCCAGCTCGTGTTCGGCGACGTCACCTACGGCGGCCTGCAGCGCGGCTTCCTCGAGAAGGTCGACGGCGAGTACCAGGGCGCGGTGTTCCGCCACTCCGCCGGCCTGGAGGCGGGCGTCAACCGGACCGTCGTCGGGCCCGACGGGGCGCTGTACGTCGGCGGGATCGGCGAGGGCGGGAACTGGAGCGAGCCGGGCAAGCTGCGCTACGGCCTGCAGAAGCTCATGCCGAACGGCGAGAACGCCTTCGACATGACCGAGATGCGGGCCACCAGGAAGGGGTTCGTGGTCGAGTACACGCAGCCGCTGTCCCGCGAGACGGTGGCGAAGATCGCCGAGGATCCCAACGCCGCCTTCCGGATGGACCACTGGCGGTACGTGCCCACGCGTACGTACGGCGGACCGAAGGTCGACGAGCGGCCGCTGTTCGTCTCACGGGCCAAGGTGTCCAGGGACCGCACGCGCGTCCACCTCGCCGTGGACGGGCTCGAACCGGGCCGCGTGGTGCACCTGCGCAGCCCGCGCCCGTTCTCGGACCACGCCGGCCGCGAGCTGTGGAACACGGAGGCCTGGTACACGCTCAACGCGATCCCGGGCTACCGGTCACCCGCCGAGCGCGGCTACCACGAGGCGGAGGAGGCGACGCTGCGGGGCTCGGCAGGCGTCGACACCGAGCACTCCGGCTACTCGGGCTCCGGGTTCGTCGACGGGTTCGGCGAGGTGGGCGCCTCGGCGACCTTCACCGTCGAGAGCCGCCGCCCGGGCGTCCAGCCGGTGAGCCTGCGGTACTCGAACGGGCCCAACCCCTTCGACGGCACCAAGACCGTGTCCGTACTCGTCAACGGCGAGGAGGTCGAGCCGTGGGCGCTGGAGCCCACGGGCGACTGGAAGACCTGGGAGACGGTCACCCGGCAGCTCCGGCTGGACCGGGGCGTCAACACCATCACGCTGCGCTACGACGAGGGGGACGACGGCAACGTCAACCTCGACGTGCTCAAGGTCGGCCGCGGCAGCCCGGACATCTGCCGGCCGGAGCGGTCCGCGCGGGGCTACGAGCCGTTGTTCGACGGCACCCTGGAGTCGCTGGACGAGTGGCGGCTGGCGGGTGCCGGCTCGTTCGGCCGCCAGAGCGACTGCTCGATCCGCAGCACGGGCGGTCTGGGCCTGCTCTGGTACACCGGCCGGGAGCTGGGGCAGTACAGCCTCAAGCTCGACTGGAAGCTGGTGACGGACGACAACGGCGGCGTCTTCGTCGGCTTCCCCGACCCGGGGAACGACCCGTGGGTCGCGGTGAACGAGGGCTACGAGATCCAGATCGATGCCAGCGACGAGCAGGACCGCACCACCGGGGCCATCTACACGTTCCAGGGCGCCGACCCGGACGCCGTCGAGCGGGCGCTGAACCCGCCGGGGTCGTGGAACTCCTACGAGATCCGCGTGGTGGGCGAGACCATCAAGGTGTTCCTCAACGGCGTGCTGGTGAACGACTTCGTCAGCACCGATCCCGCGCGTGACCTCTCCCGGGGATACATCGGCCTCCAGAACCATGGTGGCGGGGAGACGATCTACTACCGGGACGTGAGGGTGAAGGACCTGTCGGACGCGGGCTGACCCCGCAGGAGTGGTGGCGCCCGGGACGACGCGTCCCGGGCGCCGTCGCGTCCCGGCCGCTGGTGCGTGGGCCCCCTACTGCGCGGGCCGCGCCGCCCAGAGCAGCCCGCGAGTGATGATCCGGCGGATCGAGGGATGCTTGAGCTCCGCTATCGAGTGGCCGACGGTGCAGGCGAAGACGCGTCCCTTCCCCCACTGGCGTGTCCAGGTCACCGGCACCGTGACGGGCTCGTGCCACGGCATGTCCGGGCGCGGGTGGTGCGTGGTGGTCATGAGGACGTCGCACGCCGGATCGTGCTGTACCCAGTACTGCTCGGTGTGCAGCGGGATCGGTGACGGCACGCCCTCGACGACGGGGTGGTCGGCACGTTCGGGCCGGACCGCGATCTCGTGGTCGACGAAGTCGCCGGGGTGGGCGACGAACTGACCGCCGACGATGTGCTGGAAGTCGGTGGCGTTGCGGAAGGCGTCGAGGATCCCGCCGTGCCAGCCGGCGAGGCCGGTGCCGTTCTCGACCGCCACCCGCAGCCCGTGCATCTCCTCGACGAGGATGTCGCCCATCGTCCACGACTGGACGACGAGATCAGTCCGGGCCATGACCTCTTCGTCGGCGTAGATCTCGAGGGAATCCTCGACGATGACCTCGAAGTCGGCCTTCTGGAGGAACGGGACGAACAGATCGGTGGTCTCCACCGGGTCGTGTCCGTCCCAACCTCCCCGGACGACGAGTGCGGTACGCGTGGTCACGAGTCCTCCTTGGCAGCGATGAGTGTGTCGACCGACGATGGCGCGAGGTACTGCTCGATGACAAGTGTCGCCGCCCCGACGACGCCGGCCTGGGCACCCGCCTCCGAGGGCGTGATCCGCAGGTCCCGCGTGGCCAACGGGAGCGAGCGCTGGTAGACGACCTCGCGGATGCCCGCCATGAGATGCTCGCCGGCGTCGGCGAGGATGCCGCCGACGACGATGCGCGCGGGGTTCAGCAGACTGACGGACGTGGCCAGCACGCTGCCGATGTCGCGGCCGGCCTGGCGGACCGCCTGTCCGGCGGCGACGTTGCCGGACCGGACGAGTTCGACGATGTCCTGGGTGGTGCCGACCGCGGCGCCCGCGTCGCGCAGCCGGGTCGCGATGGCCCCGCCGCCGGCGACGGCCTCGAGGCACCCGCTGTTGCCGCACCGGCAGGGGATGTCGCCGGCGCCGGGCACGGTGACGTGTCCGAGGTCGCCGGCGGCTCCCTGCGCTCCCCGGCGCAGATACCCGTCCATGATGACGCCGGCGCCGATGCCGGTCGCCACCTTGACGAACAGCAGATCGTCGACGTCAGGGGCCATCGTGCGGTGCTCGCCGAGCGCCATGATGTTCACGTCGTTGTCCACCATCACGGGTGCCCCGAGCCGTGCGTACAGTTCGGCCGGGACGTCGGCACCGCCCCAGCCGGGCATGATCGGGGGATTGACGGGCCGGCCCGTGCTGTGGTCGACCGGTCCGGGCAGTCCGATGCCGACACCGGCGAGTTCGTCCATGCGACGTCCTGCCTGGGTGACGAGCTTGCTGCCGGCCTCGGCCACCCACGTCAGCACGCGGTCGGGGCCCTCGGCGATGGCCAGCGGCTCGTCGAGGTGCGTGATCGGCTCGCCCGCGAGGTCGGTGACGGCGAGACGCGCGTGAGTGGCGCCCAGGTCGACACCCAGTGCGATCCGCGACCGGGGGTTGAACGCGAACGTCGACGGTGGTCGGCCGCCGGTGCTGGAGGCCTCGCCGGCCGGGGCCAGCAGCCCGATGGACCGCAGCGCGTCGATACGCGCGGCGACGGTCGACCGTGACTGTCCGGTCTCGGCCACGAGCGAGGCGCGCGTTCGTGGCGCACCGTTCCTGAACAGTTGGAACATCTCGCCCGCTCCCGTCGGTCGCGGCGGGAACTTCGCCAGCCCTTCCATGAGCACAGTGAACCATGCCACCTTTCATTGCGACTTTGCCGCCTGCGGATCCCGATCACGGGGAGGTAACAGTCCTAAAGTACCCGAACTTATGATTGACAGTGCGCAGAAGTCGCCCCTAGGGTCGGCGTATGGTCACTGGAGACCCCGCCGCACCGCTGCTGCAGATGCAGGGCATCGTCAAGCATTTCCCCGGCGCCAGGGCACTCGACGGCGTCGATCTCGACGTCGCACCCGGTGAGGTGCACTGCCTCCTGGGCCAGAACGGGGCCGGCAAGTCGACCCTCATCAAGGTCCTCGCCGGGGCGCACCAGCCCACCACCGGCACGATCCGCCTGGACGGCGCGGAGATCCGGATCCCGCACCCCGTCGCGGCCCTCGAGCACGGCATCGCGACGATGTACCAGGAACTCGACGTCGTCGACGGCCTCACCGTGGCCGAGAACATCTACCTCGGCCACGAGCTCGCGTCGGCGGGCTTCACCCAGCGGCGCGAGGCCTCCGGCCGCACGCGCCGCCTCATGGAACGGCTCGGACACTCGGAGATCGGGCCCCACCAGGAGGTCGGCGCACTGTCGGCGGCCGGTAAGCAGATCGTCTCGATGGCGCGCGCCCTGTCGCGCGACGCCCGGGTGATCGTCATGGACGAGCCGTCCGCGGTCCTCGACTCCGGCGAGGTCGACAACCTTTTCCGGGTGGTGGACGAACTCACCGGACAGGGCATCGCGATCATCTATATCTCCCACCGCCTCGAGGAGATCCGCCGGATCGGCGACCGCATCACCGTCCTCAAGGACGGCGTGACCGTGGGCCGGAACCTCCCGGTCGCCTCGACCGGCACCGACGAGCTGATCCGGCTGATGACCGGCAAGAACGTCGAGTATGCGTTCCCGGAACGGCCCGGTGTGCCGCAGGGTGCCCCGGTGCGGCTCCAGGTGGACGGGCTGGGCCTCGCGGACACCTTCCAGGACGTCTCCCTGACGGTCCGCGCCGGCGAGATCGTCGGTCTGGCGGGGCTCGTCGGCTCGGGCCGTTCGGAGATCCTCGAGACGATCTACGGCGCACACCGCGCCACGGCGGGGAGGATCACGCTCGACGGCCGAGCCCTCCGTCGCGGCTCCGTCGCCGCGGCGGTCTCCGCCGGCATCGGACTCGCCCCGGAGGAGCGCAAGAGCCAGGGCCTGATACTCCACGAACCTGTCTACCGCAACGTCACCCTGTCCACCTTCGCCCGCATGGCGCGGGCCGGATGGCTCGACGAGCCCGCGGAGAAGAAGGCCTCGCGGGAGCAGGCCGCCGCCCTCGACCTGCGTCCCCCCGACGTCGACCGCGAGATCCGCACCCTGTCGGGCGGCAACCAGCAGAAGGCGATGCTCGCCCGCTGGCTCGTGCACGGATGCGACGTGCTGCTGCTCGACGAGCCCACGCGCGGCGTCGACGTCGGGGCGCGGTCGGAGATCTACGCACTGATCCGCCGCCTGGCCGACGCTGGGGCCGCCGTCCTCGTGGTCTCGAGCGAGATCCCCGAGGTGCTGGGGCTGGCCGACCAGGTCCTGGTCGTGTCCGACGGACGGGTCGTGCGCAGCGCGCCCGCGCAGGAGCTCGACGAGCACCAGGTGCTCGACCTCGTCATGGAAGGAACAAGCGCGTGACCGAACCCACGGCCGCCCCGCCGGCCGACATGGAGACCGAGAGCAGGGCACGATTCCGTTCGATGTTCTCCGGCGCCGCCGGTCGCAACCTGGGGCTCGTGCTGGCCCTGGCGCTGATCTGCGTGGTGGGTGTCATCACCGGCGGTGAACGGTTCGCCAGCATCGACAACCTCATGACCGTCCTGCGGCTCGCCGCCGTCATCGGCGTCCTCGCGATCGGGATGACGTTCGTCATCACCTCCGGCGGCATCGATCTCTCGGTCGGCTCCGTCATGGGGCTGACCACCGTCTGGGCCACCACACTGGCGACACAGGCCATGGCCGAGGACACCCACTGGGTGGTGATGGTCTCCACGGCCATGGTCGTCGGTACGGCCGCGGGCCTCGTCAACGGCGCGATCATCGCCTACGGACGTGTCGTCCCGTTCATCGCCACGCTGGCGATGCTCGCCAGCGCCCGCGGTCTGGCCGAGATGATCTCCAACCGGCAGACCCAGCGCGTCCAGAGCGACGACTTCATCGAGTTCTTCCGCACGGAGCCGCTCGGCGTGCCGATCCTCGTGTGGATCTTCGCGGCCGTCGCCGTGGCCGGCTGGTTCCTGCTCAACCGGACCACGTTCGGCCGGCGGACCGTCGCGATCGGCGGCAACGCGGAGGCGTCGCGCCTCGCCGGCATCAAGGTGCAGCGCCACACGCTGTACATCTACGGTCTGGCCGGCCTGACCGCGGGGATCGCCGGCGCGATGATGCTCGGCCGCACCACGGCCGGCACCTCCACCCACGGCATGCTCTGGGAGCTCGAGGCCATCGCCGCCGTCGTCGTCGGCGGCACCCTGCTCATCGGCGGCCGGGGCACGATCGTCGGCACCGTCGTCGGTGTCCTCATCTTCACCGTGCTGACCAACGTGTTCACGATCAACAACATGTCCACCTCGGCGCAGCTCGTCGCCAAGGGCGCCATCATCGTGGCCGCCGTGCTCCTGCAGCAGCGTTTCGCCAACAGGTCGAGATCGACCTGACCAGGCCCTCCCAGGCTCATCTCTCCAGGAACCTCACCCCACCCCCCGGTATCGGACCGAATCGAGGAAGATCTCATGTCCGCCAGAAAGAACCTCCGCCGGATGCTCGGCATCCCCACCGCCCTGGCCGCCTCCGCCCTCCTGGTCGCCGGTTGCGTCAGCAACGAACCGCCCGAGGAGGACAACGACTCGATGAGCCAGCAGGACGGCTCCGGCGGCACCGCCAACGACGAGCCCGGCGAGAACGTCGTGATCGGTTTCTCCGCCCCCGCCGCCGACCACGGCTGGATGGGTGCCATCACCCGGTCGGCGCTGGACACCGCCGAGCAGTACGAGGACGTCGAGCTGCGCCAGGCCGAGGCCACCAACGACGTCAACATGCAGATCAGCCACATCGAGCAGTTCATCAACGACGGCGTCGACGCCATCGTGCTGCTGCCGTTCGACGGCGACTCCCTGACCGAGGTCGCCCTCGACGCGATGGAGGCCGGCATCCCCGTCATCAACGTCGACCGCGAGCTGTCCAGCCCGTTCGCGTCCCGGGCCACCATCCTCGGTGACAACTACGGGATGGGTGTCTCGGCCGGCACCTACATCTGCGAGGAGCTCGGGGACCAGCCCGACGCCGTCGTCGCGGAGATCCAGGGCATCGCCAACCTGCCGCTGACGCAGGACCGGTCCGAGGGCTTCGCCGACGCCCTCGACGACTGCGGCCTGTCGGTCTCCACCCAGGTGGCCGCCGACTTCACCATCCAGGGCGGCGAGACCGCGACCTCCAACCTGCTCCAGGCGGAGCCGGAGATCGACGCCATCTGGAACCACGACGACGACCAGGGCGTCGGCGTCCTGGCGGCCATCGAGAACGCCGGCCGCGACGAGTTCTTCATGGTCGGCGGCGCCGGCTCCCTCGACGTGATGGAGCACATCCAGGCCGGCGACTCCGTCCTGCGCGCCACCGTCATCTACCCGTCCACCCAGGCGGCCGACGGCATCAAGCTGGCCAGGCTGATCGCCCAGGACAAGAACATGTCCGACCTGAACTCCGCGGGGGCGCCGCGCACCATCCAGCTCTACGCCCCCGTCGTCACGGCCGACAACGTCGACCAGTACCTGGAGATCGGCTTCCGCTCCTGAGGACCGGACGCCACCTCACGGCGGCGAGGCGCCCCGCCTCGCCGCCGCCCTCCCGGCCGCCACGCGACGACGGCCGGAACCCGACGAAGGAAGGACCACACTCATGGGTGACGCGCTCCGGACGCGGCTCGGCGTCGGCATGGTCGGCTACTCGTTCATGGGCGCCGCTCATTCCCAGGCTTGGCGCACCGCCCCCCGCTTCTTCGATCTTCCGCTGAGGGTCGAGATGCGCGTCGTCGCCGGACGCTCCACCGAGGGTGTCCGCGCCGCCGCCGACCGGCTCGGCTGGCAGGACTCGACGACCGACTGGCGCACGCTGCTGGAGCGGGACGACGTCGACCTGGTCGACGTCTGCACGCCCGGCAACACGCACGCCGAGATCGCCATCGCCGCCCTGGACGCCGGCAAGCACGTGCTCTGCGAGAAGCCGCTGGCCAACACTGTCGCCGAGGCCGAGCAGATGACCGCGGCCGCCGAGCGGGCGGCCGAGCGGGGGGTGCGGGCCATGGTCGGTTTCACCTACCGCCGGGTGCCGGCGATGCAGCTCGCCCGGCAGCTGGTGGCCGACGGCCGCATCGGCGAGGTGCGCCACGTGCGGGCGCAGTACCTGCAGGACTGGCTGACCGATCCGTCGGCGCCGCTGTCGTGGCGGCTGGACAAGGAGAAGGCCGGGTCGGGCGCGCTGGGCGACATCGGCGCACACGTGGTCGACCTGGCCCAGTTCATCACCGGCGAGTCCGTCGCCGGCGTCAGCGGGCTGCTCGAGACCTTCGTCGGCGAGCGCCCCGTCGCGGCGTCGTCCGCCGGCCTGTCCGGTCAGGCCGGCGAGGGCACGGGCCCGGTCACGGTGGACGACGCCGCGTTGTTCTTCGGGCGGCTGTCCGGCGGGGGCCTGGCGAGCTTCGAGGCGACGCGGTTCGCCACGGGCCGCAAGAACGCCATCCGCATCGAGATCAACGGCACGCGCGGTTCGCTGGCCTTCGACTTCGAGGACATGAACGTCCTGCACTTCTTCGACGACGGCGAGGACTCACGCACGGCGGGCTTCCGCCGCATCGTGGTGACCGAGCCGGACCACCCCTACACCGGAGCCTGGTGGCCACCTGGTCACGGGCTCGGCTACGAGCACGGGTTCACCCATCAGGTCGTGGACCTGGTGGGAGATCTGGCGGCCGGGCGCCAGCCCCGGCCGTCGTTCGCCGACGGCCTGGCGGTCCAGCGGGTGCTCGACGCGGTGGAGCGCAGCTCGCGGCAGGGCAGCGGCTGGGTGGAGCTGCCCTGACGGGCGAGGAGAGGAGGAGCGGAGCCTCGGCGGACGTCCGAGGCCGGTAGCACGACCGGTGACGACGCCGTCAGGGCCGACGGCTCGGAGCCCCGGAGCGCACAACAAGACCGTTCGACGACGAAGGAGTTCTTGGTGAGAAATCTGCTCTGGGGAGCACCGCGTGCGGGGAGACGGCTGGCAGCCGTCGCCATCGCACTCGCGGTTGCCACTCCCGTGACGCTGGCCGGCGCGACGTCGGCACAGGCGGCCGTGGAGGCCGCACCACTGGCCGCACCGCTCGCCGCGGCCCCGGCCGAGGCCGACCCGTTCAACGTGCTCGTCTTCTCCAAGACGGCGGGATTTCGGCACGGTTCGATCCCCGCGGGGATCGCCGCCATCGAACAGCTCGGTGCCGACAACGGCTTCACCGTGGACACCACCGAGGACGCTGCGGCGTTCACCGACGAGAACCTGGCGAACTACGACGTCGTCGCCTGGCTCTCGACGACCGGTGACGTCCTGGACGCCGGGCAGCAGGCTGCTTTCGAGCGTTACATCCAGGGTGGCGGCGGCTACGCCGGCATCCACGCGGCCTCCGACACGGAGTACGAGTGGCCGTGGTACGGGGAGCTGGTGGGGGCCTACTTCAACTCCCACCCGCAGAACCAGGACGCCACGGTCAAGGTCGAGGACCACGAGCACGCGTCCACCGAGCACCTGCCGCAGCGGTGGGAGCGCTACGACGAGTGGTACAACTACCGCACGAACCCGCGCGACGAGGTGCACGTCCTCGCCTCCCTGGACGAGTCCTCCTACGACGCCGGGACGGGCGCGATGGGTGCCGAGCACCCGATCGCCTGGTGCCAGGCCTTCGACGGAGGCCGGTCCTGGTACACGGGCGGCGGGCACACCGACGCCTCGTTCAGTGAGCCGGAGTTCCTCGAGCACCTCCTGGGCGGCCTGCAGACCGCGGCCGGCGTCGTCGTCTCCGACTGCTCCGCGACGCAGACCGACAGCTACGAGATGGTGCCGCTCGACGAGGACACCGCGAACCCGATGATGCTGGACGTGGCCGACGACGGCACCGTCTTCTACGTCGAGCGGGACGGCCGGGTGCAGCTGATCGACCCGGAGTCGCAGACCACCGAGACGGCGATGACGCTCTCGGTCACCCAGTCGAACGAGGACGGACTGACCGGCATCGTGCTCGATCCGGACTTCGCGGCCAACGGGTGGGTCTACCTGTTCTGGTCCCCGGAGGACGTCGGTGACGACGGCCCGCACAACCGGGTCTCGCGCTTCGACTACGACGCGGGCTCCGGCACGATCGACCCGGCCACCGAGGAGACCGTGCTGATCATCCCGACGCAGCGCCAGACGTGCTGCCACGCGGGCGGTGACATGGTCTTCGACGGCGACGGCAACCTGTACGTGGTCACCGGCGACAACACGAACCCGTTCGAGTCCCAGGGGTATTCGCCGCTGGACGAGCGGGACGGGCGGGAGAACTACGACTCGCAGCGCACGGCGGCGAACAGCAACGACCTGCGCGGCAAGATCCTGCGGATCACGCCGCAGGACGACGGCTCGTACACGGTTCCCGAGGGCAACATGTTCGCCCCGGGCACGGCGGACACCCTGCCCGAGATCTACGCGATGGGCTTCCGCAACCCGTTCCGGATCGGCGTCGATCCCGCCAACGGGAACGTGCTCGTCGCCGACTACGGTCCGGACGCCGGTTCGGCGGACCCGGACCGGGGCCCCGCCGGCACCGTCGAGTGGAACGTCGTGAGCGAGCCCGGCTTCTACGGCTGGCCGTACTGCACGGGCGCGAACAGCGCATACCACGACTACGACTTCGCCACGGGGCAGTCCGGCGCGGCGTTCGACTGCACCGGCGGGCCGGTGAACGACTCGCCGAACAACACCGGCCTCACCCAGCTGCCGCCGGCCGTGGAGGCCGAGGTCTGGTACGGGTACGCGGAGAACCCGTTGTTCCCGGAGATCGGCGGCGGTGGCGCGCCGATGGGCGGCCCGGTCTACTCCTACGACCCGGAGCTGGAGTCCGACGTCAAGTGGCCGGCCTACTGGGACGGCAAGGCGCTGTTCGGGGAGTGGAACCAGGGGCGGATGTACTCCTTCCAGCTCACCGGCGAGCAGCGCGACGATCTTGTGGACATCAACCGGGTCCTGCCGGGGATCTTCGATCCGGACGCCGGCTTCGACCGGCCGATGGACTTCGACTTCGGGCCCGACGGCGCGCTGTACGTCGTGGACTGGGGCTCCGGGTTCGGCGGCAACAACGACAGCTCGGGCGTGTACAAGGTCAACTACGTCGAGGGCGACCCGGCACCCATCGCACGGGCCACCGCCGACGTGACCGACGGCCTGGCCCCGCTGACGGTGCAGTTCTCCTCGGAAGGTACCCGGCACCCCGCCGGGGAACCGATCTCGCTCCAGTGGACCTTCGGGGACGGTTCCGCGCCGAGCACCGAGGCGAACCCGACCCACACCTACACCGAGAACGGCCGCTACACCGCCCAGCTCGTCGCGACCGACTCCGCCGGGCTGACCGGCGTGGCGAACGTGACGATCGTGGTCGGCAACATCGCCCCGGAGGTGTCGATCACCTTCCCGGAGAACGGCGGCTTCTTCGAGTGGGGCGACCAGGTGCGCTACGAGATCGATGTCGACGATCCCGACGGCGAGGTCACGTGCGAGAACGTCTCCCTGTTCACCTCGCTCGGGCACGACTCCCATGCCCACCCGTTCGACGAGCTGACCGGTTGTGAGGGTGTCCTCCAGACCGCCCGCGACGAGGGCCACGGCATCGAGTCGAACATCTTCTGGGTGATCGAGGCGTTCTACACCGACGACGGCGGAGCGGCCGGCGAGCCGCTGACGGCCACGGACCTGCAGGTCCTGCAGCCCAAGCTGGTCCAGTCGGAGTTCTTCACCGGCACGGGCCGGGTCGACGGCATCGGTGACGGAGCCGGCGACCCGGGCGTCGAGATCGAGGAGACGGGCGACAGCGCCGGTGGCGGCCAGAACATCGGCTTCATCGAGCCCGGTGACTACTGGGCTCACGAACCGGTGAGCCTGGCAGGCGTCGACGCGATCTCGCTGCGCGCCGCCTCGGCGGCCGGCGGTGGTGAGGTCTCCCTGCGCTGGGACGCGCCGGACGGTCCGGAGATCGGCCGCATCACCGTGCCGGACACCGGCGACTGGCAGCAGTACGTCGACGTCGGCACCGAGCTGACCGACGTGCCGTCCGGCTCGGGCTCGCTGCACTTCGTCCTGCTCTCCGGCGGGATCAACGTCAACTGGATGGAGATCGACGGCCGCGGGGTCACCGACAACGAACGACCGGACGTCACGCTGACGGTCGACCCGGTCTCGGGCGACGCCCCGCTGACCGTGACCGCGACCGCCGACGCCACCGATCCGGACGGGTCCGGCGAGCTCTCCTACGCCTGGGACGTCGGACTCGGCGACGGGTTCGTCGAGGGTGGCACGCCCACGCTCGAGCACACCTACGACCAGCCGGGCACCTACCGGCTGCAGGTGCGCGTCACCGACGAGGGCGGCGCCTACGCCGTCGAGTACGTCATGGTCGAGGTCACGGGGACCGGCTCCGAGCCGACTCCCTGCCTGTCGGGCCGGTCGGACGACTTCCTCGGTGCCGAGCTCGACCCGGACCGCTGGACGGTGCTCGACCAGAACCAGGACCTGCGGGTCGCCGACGGGATCCTCACGATCCCGGCGAGCGTGTCCGACTTCTACGGGACGAACAACGTCACCGTGCCGAACCTGGTCCTGCAGGATCTCCCCGACGGCCCGTTCACCGCGACGGCCAAGGTCACGATCCCGGCCCACGCGCAGTACCAGCAGGCCGGCCTGCTGATCTACGGCGACGCGGACAACTACGCGAAGATCGTGATCCAGGGGCGTTCGGCACCTGCCGACCCGGCCACGCGCATCTTCCAGTACGTCCGTGAGGAGGACGGCGCACCGAACGAGGTCGGGGACTCCAACACCGGGGCCCTCGGCGGGACGTACCCGGACACGGTGTACGTGCGGCTGGCCAGCAGCGACGGCGAGGACCTGACGGCGTCGTACTCGTCGGACGGCGTGGACTTCACGGCCATGCCGCAGACCAAGTCGCTCACCGGCATCGACGACCCGCAGATCGGGCTCGTCGCGCTCGCGGGCACCGGTTCGGCCGCGGAGGTCGTGGACGCGGAGTTCGACTGGTTCCACCTCACGCCGGACGACACGGCCGAGCCCCCCGGGCCCTCCGACGAGTTCGACGGGGACGCCCTCGACGGCTGCCGCTGGGACGTCGTGCGCGAGGATCCGGCGGGGTACCGGGTGACCGGTGGCGCGCTGGAGATCGACACGACGGCCACGGACATCTACACCGGCAGCAACACCGACACGCCGAACATCGTCGTGCAGGACCTCCCGGACGACGACTGGACCGTCGAGACCCTGGTGGACGGGTCGGACTTCGACCAGCAGTACCAGCAGGGCGGTCTCATCGCGTACGGGGACGACGACAACTACGTCAAGCTCGACATCGTGACCGACAACGCGCCGGGCAGCGCCGTCACACAGCGCATCGAGCTCCGTAGCGAGGTCGACGCCGTGATCCAGGACCCGCAGCCGGGCGCCAACGGCCTCGAGTCGCGTGTGTGGCACCTGCGCCTGACGAAGGCAGGGTCCACCTTCACCGGTGAGTACAGCGCGGACGGTGAGGACTGGACGGCCCTCGCCGAGCCGGTGACGCACGACGGACTGCAGGACGCCCGGGTGGGTCTGTTCGCACTCGGCGGCCCCCAGCAGTCGGTCGCCACGGCGTCGTTCGACCACTTCCGGGTGGCCGGCACCGAACCCGAGGTCCTCGAGGCGACGCCCGCCGTCGAACTCACCCAGCCGACCTGCTCGTTCGGTGACGACGGCTCGACCGTCGTGGGCACCGGCGACGTCAGCGGCGTGCCCACCGACGGCGTGCATCGCTACGTCGTGTGGGCCGCGGACGACATCGGCACCTACATCGGCGACGGGTCGGACCTGCCGCCGGGGGACTACGTCGTGCGGGCCTGGCCCGCCGACGGCTACGAACTGGTCCCGGCTGACGGGTGGACGCAGATCTTCCACGGCCGTCTCCAGACGACGGTCACCCTGGAGCCCGACTGCCCGGACCCGAACACGCCGGACGTCGTCGTGCGGCCGGCGACCTGCGGCGCCGGTGGGTCGATCGACCCGGTCGAGCTTCCTGGGGTCCGCAAGTACAAGGTGCACCGGTGGGTCGACGGCTCCGTGCGCGGCAAGGCGCGTGACCTGGACAACCTCGCCGCGGGCGACTACCGGGTGATCGCCGTGCCGGCCCGCCGCACCGACCTGACCGTGACCGGGGACTGGGAACTCCTCCCGTCCGGCAAGGCACGCATCGTCGTCACCGTCGAGGAGAGGTGCAACTGACAGACCTGGGGCGTGCACCGGCCCGCCGGTGCACGCCCCGCCGACCGCCGTCGGCCGGCACCGCGCTGAACGCCCCACCGACGGCCCCGGCCCAGGGCCGTCCCGGGGTGCGATGAAGGCCGACGGCAGGGCCGGTCACCACCGGCCTACCCTCGGCACGGGGTGGACGCGCTCCGGCCCCGTGCCGAGGCCCCACGGGGGCCACCCCCGACAACCCGGAGAGGAACGACCATGCGACGGTTCACACGTCTCGGCGTGGCGCTCGCGCTGGCGCTCGGACTCGCCGTCGGGCCCGCCGCCACGGCTCCCGCGGCGGCTCACGGCGGCCCGATCGACATCGACCTCGGCACGGACGGCGCCGGTGGCATCTCCGCGACGGTGACCTGGGCGAGGGACGGACACCCCGTCGAGGAGTCGGCCGTCGTGGTGGTGCGGGCGGTCTCCGGCACGGGCGAGGAGGTCGGTCCGGTCACGCTCGCCTCCGCCTCGGAAGGCGTCGGCTGGTACCGCTCGGAGCCCGCGCTGCTCGACGAAGGGCACTGGACCGTGACCGCGCGGGTGAAGGAACCACGGAAGGCGAAGGCCGAGACCGAGCTCGACGTCGTGGCACCACCGAGCGCCGAGCCGTCCGAACCCGAGCAGTCCGAGCACTCCGAGGCGCCTGCCGCCGACCCGCCCGCCGCGGAGACGGACGGCGCCGAGGCGGCCGCGCGCACCGCGGACGGGTCGCCGACGGCCGCCGGCATGCCGGGATGGACCGGCTGGGCGCTGGGCGGACTCGTCGTCGCCGGAGCGGTGACGGCCGTCGTCGTCCTGCGCAGGCGCGCGGCGTGACCGAAGACCGACAGGGGACGACCCGGCGACGCCGGATCGTCACGTAGAGGAGGAGAACACGATGGCACGACCGATCACGCTGTTCACCGGCCAGTGGGCCGATCTGCCACTGGAGGAGGTCGCCCGGCTCGCGGCCGGCTGGGGCTACGACGGACTCGAGCTGGCCTGCTGGGGCGACCACCTCGACCCCTGGCGGTGGGACGACGACGAGTACGTGGCCGGGCGGCGCGAGCTGCTGGAGCGGCACGGGCTCCAGGTCTGGGCGATCAGCAACCATCTCAAGGGACAGGCGGTGTGCGACGACCCGATCGATCAGCGCCACCGCGACATCCTGTCCGACCGCGTGTGGGGCGACGGCGACCCGGAAGGCGTGCGGCAGCGCGCGGCCGAGGAGATGAAGTGCACCGCCCGGCTCGCCGCGAAGCTCGGGGTGAAGACGGTCGTCGGGTTCACCGGGTCGTCGATCTGGAAGTACGTCGCGATGTTCCCGCCGGCCTCCGCCGACATGATCGAGGCCGGCTACCAGGACTTCGCCGACCGCTGGAACCCGATCCTCGACGTGTTCGACGAGGTGGGGGTGCGGTTCGCCCACGAGGTGCACCCGAGCGAGATCGCCTACGACTACTGGACCACCGTCGCCGCGCTCGAGGCGATCGGGCACCGGGAGGCGTTCGGCCTGAACTGGGACCCGTCGCACATGGTGTGGCAGGACCTGGACCCGGTGGCGTTCCTGTGGGACTTCCGCGACCGGATCTACCACGTGGACTGCAAGGACACCAAGAAGCGGATGACGAACGGCCGCAACGGCCGCCTCGGCTCCCACCTCCCGTGGGCCGACCCCCGGCGCGGCTGGGACTTCATCTCCACCGGGCACGGGGACGTCCCCTGGGAGGACGCCTTCCGGATGCTCAACACGATCGGCTACGAAGGCCCGATCTCCGTGGAATGGGAGGACGCCGGCATGGACCGGCTCCTCGGCGCGCCCGAGGCGCTCGAACTCGTGCGCCGCCTCGCCTTCGACGCCCCGGAGGCGGCCTTCGACGCGGCCTTCTCTACCAAGTGAGGTAGTTCCGGTAGCAGGTCTCGGCGGGATCGGCCACCTGGTGGTCGAGCCTGCTGGGACCCGCTACCGGGGCTGACGGCCGGCGACGCCGTTCGGTCAGCCAGGGTCGGCGTCCGGTAGGGCGACGCCTTTGTTGACGGTGCGCCGGTACGCGCCCGGTGAGCTGCCGGTGTACTTCTTGAACGCGACGCTCATGTACTCCGAATGCTTGAAGGAGAGCCGGTCCGCGATACGTGGCAGCGTCCAGTCGGTCGACGACAGCATGTCCGCGACACGTGCCATCCGGACACGAGTGATCTCAGCGTGCACGGAACGGCCGAGAAGCTTGCCGAACCGATGGTCCAGGGCCCGCCGGGAGAGTCCCACCTCCCGCAGCACCGCCCCCACCTTGATGTCCTTGTCGGCGTTGTCCCGGATGAACCGGAGCGCCTCGACGACGATGGGATCGTCGACGGCCAGGACGTCGGACGACTGTCTTGTCACCACACGGATCGGGTCGATCAGCCGCAGGCCCGGTTCGATCGGCTCTCCGTTCATGATCTTGTCCAGGAGCCGGGCAGCCAGGTGCCCCATCCGGACAGCGCCCGGCTCGATGCTGGACAACGGGGGCGACGTCAGGCCGGCGATGAGCTCGTCGTTGTCGACGCCGACGACGGCGACCTCGTCCGGCACGGCAAGACCCGCGATCGTGCAGGCTTCCAGCACTTCTTGCCCCGCGATGTCGTAGCACGCCAGCACCCCGACCGGCCTCGGCAGCTCGGCGAGCCAGCCGGCAAGCCGGGCGCGGTCGGCCGCCCGCCGCCCGGACGGCACCATCTGGAACTCGTGGGAGCTCAGGCCGCGCCGGCGCACATGCTCGGCGAACCACGCACCCCGTTTGAGGGCCCACGCGAAGCGGTGGTCGCCGCAGTAGGCGAAGTGCCGCAGTCCCCGCTGCTCGAAGTGCTCGACCGCCCACCGGGCGATCGTGTCGTCGTCGGTCTCGACCCCGGGCAGGGCCGGCAGGAGCCGCGCCGCGCTGAGATCGACCGTCGGAAGGCCGAGCCGCTGGACGATCTGCGCCGTCGCCTTGTTCTCGATGCGCGCCAGCACGCCGTCGCCGCGCCAGCCGTCGAGCCACGAGAAGTCGGTCTCCTGGCGGCTGTGCTCGCCCAGGTACATCGACCAGCCGCCCCTGTCCTCGGCGTATCGGTGCACACCAGTCAGCAGGGCGCGGGCGTATGCGTTCGAGGTCTCGATCAGCAACGCGACGTGACGAGTCCGTTCGGAGGCCATGTGAAATATCTAAGCATCCATGCGTGATCACGCATGGAGTCCCCCCGGGGCAGCTCTCTAGCGTGGTGGCAACCCAAGGAGGTCAACGTTGACTGAGAACATTCGGGTCGCGATCGCCGGGCTCGGGTTCGGAGCCGAGTTCATCCCGATCTACCAGGCCCACCCCGATGCCGAGCTGGTCGCCGTGTGTCAGCGGTCGGAGGCCGCCCTGAACCGCGTCGCGGACGCCTTCGGGGTCCCTCACCGGTACACCAGCTATCGCGAGATGCTCCGCGACCCCGACATCGATGCCGTCCACATCAACACCCCGATCGCCGCGCATGCCGAGCACACGATCGCCGCCCTGCAGGCCGGCAAACACGTGGCATGCACGGTACCCATGGCGACGACGCTCGACGAGTGCCGGGCCATCGTCGCCGCGGTTCGCAAATCAGGCAAGACGTACATGATGATGGAGACGGTCGTGTACTCGCGAGAGTTCCTCCACGTCCAGGACCTCGTCGCCGACGGCACGATCGGGCGGATCCAGTTCCTCCGGGGGGCACACCACCAGGAGATGGCCGGCTGGCCCGGCTACTGGGAAGGCCTGCCTCCCATGTACTACGCCACGCACGCGGTGAGCCCGGTGCTCGCGCTCGCGGATACGCTCGCGGAGAGCGTGGTCTGCCTCGGGTCGGGCCGCATCGCACCGGACCTGGAAGCACACTACGGATCACCGTTCGCCGTGGAGAGCGCGCTGCTGACCCTCCGCGACTCCGAGGCCGGCGCCGAGATCGCACGCTCGCTGTTCGAGACGGCACGAGAGTACGTCGAGAACTTCGCGGTCTTCGGCGACCGGGCCACCTTCGAGTGGGAACAGACGCAGGGAGCGGGGCACGTACTGCACGTCGGTGAGACGCCGAAGCGCATCGAGATTCCCGACTTCGCCCACCGCCTGCCGCCGGAGATCGCGCCGTTCACCACCCACGGTGTCTACGACGACGAGAACGAGCATCTCTCGTTCGTCCAGGGCGCCGGTCACGGCGGCTCCCACCCGCACCTGGTGCACGAATTCGTCCGGAGCATCGCCGAGGGCCGGGCACCCGCCGTCGACGAGGTGACGGCCGCGAACTGGACGTCCGTCGGAATCTGCGCCCACGACTCCGCCATGCGCGACGGCGCACGGGTCACCGTTCCGGACTACGCGGACGTACCGTGATGACTGCCACGGCACAGCGGACCACCCAGATGGCCGCCCCGGTCCGGCGCCAGGAAGTACGACGACAGCTCCCCGGCCTCCTGGGAGCCGTGGTCGCCGCGGCGGCGGCCACCTGGGTGGTGTTCGTCGCCACGGACACGCCGGCCGGCCCCGCCGCGCAGAACCCGGGCACGTTCCTCGTGACCCTGCTGGATGCCCTGACGTTCGGTGGCCTGCTGTTCGTCGCGGCGTCCGGGTTCACGCTGATCTTCGGGCTCATGCGCACGGTCAACATGGCGCACGGATCGCTGTTCCTCCTGGCCGCCTACGTGGCGATCCGCGTCCAGGAGGCGATGACCGGTCGCACCCGCAACATCGACGCCTCGGACGTCGGCATCCTCGACTGGGTCGTGCCGGCGCTCGCCGGCGCGACGGTCGCGGCGGTACTGGGCCTGGTCATCCAGCAGGTGTTCCTGCAGTGGAACGAGGGGCAGGAGCTCCGTCAGGCGCTCATCACGCTCGCCATCACGGTCGTGCTCGCCGACCAGATGCTCCGCGTGTTCGGCGGGCTGGCCGGCCGGATGGTGTGGCCCGGCGCGGTGACCCACTTCTTCACGGTGTTCGGCGAGCGCTACGCGCTGAGCCGGTTGTTCATGCTCGCGGTCGCCGTCGTCGTCGGCGTCCTGCTGTGGCTGCTGCTGCACCGGACCAGCTTCGGCCTGGTGATCCGCGCCGGTGTCGACGACCGGCAGATGGTCCGCGGGCTGGGCATCAACATCAGGCTCGTCTTCGCGGTGACCTTCCTCGTGGGCTCGTTCCTCGCCGGCTTCGGCGGGGTGCTGGGCGCATCCTTCGCGGGAGCCGCCCCGGGCACGGACGCCGACTGGCTGCTGAACTCCCTCGTCGTCGTGATCATCGGCGGGCTCGGTTCGTTCCGGGGCGCGGTCGCGGGGTCGCTGCTGTACGGCACCGTCGTGGCCTTCGCCCCCGCGTACCTTCCGGCGCAGTACTCGTTCTACGCGATCATCGTGACGTTCGCCGTCCTGGCCCTGGTGCTGGCGGCCCGCCCGCAGGGACTCCTCGGGAGGGCGTCATGACCTGGTCCCGCACCACCCGGCGGGGGATGATCTCGCTCCTTGCCCTGGCCGGGGTGCTGCTGGTGCTGCCGGCGCTCGCCCCCGCGTTCTTCATCAACTTCGTGATGACCAAGACCCTGGTGCTCGGCGTCGCCGCCGCGTCGATCATCTTCCTGGCCCGGTACGGCGGTCTCGTGTCGCTGGCGCAGTTCCTGTTCTTCGGGATCGCCGGATTCATGTACGGCAACGCCGTCCTGACCGACGGCGCCCGGGGGCTCAACCTGGGGCTCGGGCCGTGGCCGTCGGTCGTCTTCGCGGTCGTCGTCACGACGGCGGTCGCGGCGGTGCTCGGCGGGCTCGCGAGCCGGATGACCGGGCTCTACTTCCTGATGCTGACGATGGTCTACACGGTGATCGGCTTCTTCGTCTTCGCGCAGATCGTCGAGCTCTCCGGCCCGAGCGGCCTCACGAGCATCCCCCGGCCCGAGCTCATGTCGGCACCGGTCAGTCTCTACTACGCCGCCGTGCTGCTGTCCGCCGTCACCTACGCCGGATTCCGCGCGATCCGCCGGACCCCGTTCGGCCTGGCGTTGCAGGGCGTGCGCGACGACCCGGTCCGGATGGCGTCCCTGGGGTTCAACGTCCCCCTGCACCGGACGGCCGCCTTCACCCTGGCCGGGTTCGTCGCCGGGCTCGCCGGAGTCCTGAACGTCTGGTGGAACGGGCAGATCGACCCCGCCTCCATCGCGCTCGACCCCAGCCTGATCCTGCTGATCATGGCCGTCATCGGCGGCATCTCCTACATCGAGGGCGCCTGGCTGGGCGCCTTCGTCTATGTCCTGGTCTTCACCTATCTCCGGGACATCCCCCTGGCGGACCAGATCGGGATCACCGAGGCCCGGCTCAACACCGTGATCGGCACGGTGGTGCTCCTGATCATGGTGCTCTCGCCGGAAGGTCTCGCGGGCATCGCTGAGAAGATCCGCCACCGCCTTCGCCCGTCACGGGCGCGAACCGCACCATCGGCCGACCTCAGCCGGCCGCAAGCCACACCGACAGGAGAGAACCCATGACCATCACCCGACCACGCAGGACACGGACGTTCGCCGCCGCCATGGCCGCAGGTCTCGTACTGGCCGCAGCCGCCTGCTCCGACGCCGGAGCCGGAGCAGGCGACGGGCTGCCCGCCGACGGCGGAACCGCACGGTCCGACGACGGCGCCGCACCCGCCGACGACGGCGCCGTCCGCCTCGGCATCCTCGGCCAGTGCGAAGGCCCGTTCGGCGGCTTCCACGAGGACGTCGTGGGTGGCGTCGCACTCGCGATGGTGAACCACGCCGGCGCCATGGTGAGCTCCACGACCAGTGCCCTGGACGGCTTCTCCGGAGCCGAGGTGAACGGCACGGCCATCGAGCTCGTCGGCATCGGCTGCGGCAACGACACCGCCGACCGCATCCTCGAGGAGACCCGCCGCCTCGTCGAGCAGCAGGGCGCGAACGTGATCATCGGCCCGCTCTCCGGCGACGAGGGACTCGCCGTCGCCGAGTACGCGAAGGCCAACCCCGACCTGACCGTCCTCGCCGGGATCTCCGGTTCGCAGGAGCAGACCCTGCACGTGCAGGCACCCAACTACTTCCGGTGGTACGGGGACGGCGCGATCTGGAACGCCGGGATGGGCGACATCCTGCACAACGAGCAGGGCTGGGACACCGTCGCGGTCATCGCCGACGACTACAGCTTCGGGCACACGTCGTCAGCGGGATTCATCGCCGACTTCTGCGCCGTCGGGGGCGAGGTCACGCACCGGGTCTACCCGCCGCTGGGCACCACGGACTACTCGTCCTACATCGCGCAGCTCCCGAGCCCGGACGAGGTCGACGGGTACTTCTGGGCCGTCGGCGGTACCGGCACCCAGGCCTCCCTCGAGGCGTTCGTCAACGGCAAGGGCGACCTGACCGGCGACCAGCACGCGGGCAACTTCTTCTTCAACCCGGACCTCGCCCAGGCGCTCGGCACGGACATCGCCGGAGCGTACGTCGGAGGCTTCGCCACGTTCCCCGGGGACGTGCACACCCCGCAGATCGAGGAGTACCTCGCGAGTGCCGACGCCACCTGGGACACCCTGCCCGGGGCACTGTCCGACAACGAGCCGGCGTCGCCGTCGGTGGCGGCCGCGTTCGGGTTCTTCTACGGCTACTACTCGGCCGGCGTGGCCCTGGTCGAGGCGCTCGCGGAGACCGGCGGAGACGCATCGGACCCGGCGGCGCTGCAGGCGGCGATGGCCGGCCTCGAGCTCGACCTGCCCTACGGCCCGATGCGACTGGACGAGAACCGCAGCGGCATCGTCGACGTCGGGCTGTCCCAGCTCGTCGTCAACGACGCGGGGGAGATCGAGCAGGAGACCGTGGCCGTCATCCCCGGCGTGGACCAGACCTTCGGCGGGACGTTCAGCCCGGACACGCCGTCGCCCTCGCGCGACTTCCCCGGCTGCGAGGAACGTGAACTGCCCTGGGAGGGCAACGCGATCCCCGTCGTCGACGGCGTCCCGCAGCGGTGACGGCCACCGTGCAGCGCGTCGCCCCGGAGCACGCGGAATCGCTCGTCACCGACCTGGCCGTCCAGGTGCGCTCGCTCGTCGTCGCGTTCGGCGGGCTGCGTGCCCTGCGGGGCGTCGACCTCGACGTCCCGGCCGGCGAACGGCTGGCGATCCTCGGGCCGAACGGGGCCGGGAAGTCGACCCTGTTCAACGTGATCGCCGGGGATCTCACCCCGACCGAGGGCACGGTGTCGATCAAGGGACACGACTGCAGCTTCGTCCCGTCGCGGCACCGGCCCCGGCTGGGGATGGCACGGACCTACCAGAAGGCACGCAGCTTCGGCGGACTGACGGTCCGGGAGAACCTGTACCTCGCCGTCGCCGGGCCGAGGCGGCATCAGTGGCCGCTCTGGCGGTCGCGGGCGGACCGGCAGATGGAGACCGTCGCAGACGAGGTCGCCGAGAGCGTCTGGCTTGCCGGCGACCTCGACGCGACCGCCGGTGAGCTGTCCCACGGCCGGCGGCGGCAGCTCGAGCTCGGTATGGCCATGGCCTGCCGGCCGGAGGTCCTGCTCCTGGACGAACCGGCGTCCGGCCTGTCCCGCGGCGAGCGGGAACGGCTCACGGAGCTGCTGACCTCGCTGGCCGACGGGGTGACGCTGCTGCTCATCGAGCACGACATGGACGTGGCCTTCGCCGTGGCGCAGCGGGTCGTCGTCATGGCCGACGGCGAGCTCGTCGCCGAGGGGCCGCCGGACGAGGTGCGCAGCGACCCGACGGTGCACGCGATCTATCTCGGGACGGAGGGATGACCGTGGGTGAGACCAGCGAGCCCCTGCTCCGGGTGGAGGGGCTGTCCGCCGGGTACGGGGCGTCGACCGTGCTGGACGGCGTCGGCCTGCACATGGGCGTCGAGTCGGTCGGCGTCGTCGGGCGCAACGGTATGGGCAAGACGACGCTCTGCGACACCCTGGTGGGGTTCGTCCCTCCGTCGGCCGGGGAGATCACGCTGCGGGGCCGCCGGATCGGCGGGCTCACCCCGGAGCGGATCGCACGGGCGGGGATCGCCTACGTCCCCCAGGGGCGCCGGTTGTTCTCGTCGCTCACGGTCGACGAGCACCTCGCCATGCTGGCACGGCGGGCGCGCGGCAAACGCTGGACCCCCGAGGCGGTCTACGAGCTGTTCCCACGTCTGGCTGAGCGCAAGAAGAACCGCGGGGGCGACCTGTCCGGCGGCGAGCAGCAGATGCTCGCCGTCGGGCGCGCGCTCCTGCTGAACGCCCACCTGGTGGTGATGGACGAACCGTCCGAGGGGCTGGCTCCCGCCGTCGTCGACGTGCTCGTCGACGCCGTGCGCCACCTGGTCGGCGAAGGGGTGGCCGTGCTCGTCGTCGAGCAGAACCTGCGTGCCGCCGTCCGCATGGCCGACCGCCAGCTCGTCATGGTGTCCGGCCGTATCGAGGCCGAGTTCTCCGGGGACGAGCTGCTGCGGCGCCCGGACCTGCAGGCCCGGTACCTGGGGGTCGGCACGGAAGAAACCGTAGGTGAGCAAGCACCCGGCCCCGTGCGCCGGGACACGTCGTTGGAGGACGGATGAAGGCACCGAGAACTTTCGGAGTGAACACCTGGGTGTGGTGCTCGCCGCTCACGGACGAGCGCCTGGCCGAGCTCGCGCCGCGCATCGCTGGGTGGGGGTTCGACTCGATCGAGCTGCCCGTGGAGAACGTCGACGACTGGAACCCCGTCCGCACGGCGAAGCTGCTCGACTCGCTGGGCCTGACACCTACGCTGGTGCTCGCCATGGCGCCGGGCCGGGAGCTCGTCGCGGCGGACCGCGCGACGATCACCGCGACCCGCGACTACATGCGACGTGTCGTCGACATGGCGCACGCCGTCTCGGCGCGGGTGGTCGCCGGGCCCGCCTACGCTTCGGTGGGTCGCACGTGGCGGATGTCGCCCGCAGAGCGGAGTGCCTGCTACCTGCAGCTGCGGGACGGGCTGGCGCCGGTCGTGGAGCATGCGCGCGCGGCTGGTGCCGTCGTCGCCGTCGAACCCCTCAACCGGTTCGAGACGAGCCTGCTCAACACCGTCGAGCAGGCGCTCGAGGCCGTCGAGGGACTGGCGCCCGAGGCGTGCGGGCTGGCCCTGGACACCTTCCACATGAACATCGAGGAGCAGGACCTGCCCGCGGCGGTCCGGCGGGCGGGCTCGAGGGTCGCGCACGTGCAGGTCTGCGCGAACGACCGCGGCGCACCCGGGGCCGACCACATCGACTGGCGTGGCTTCCTGTCAGCGCTCGACGATGTCGGCTACGACGGTCCGCTGAACATCGAGTCGTTCACCGGGGACAACGACTCGATCGCCACCGCGGCGGCGATCTGGCGGCCGCTCGCGGCGGACCAGGACGCGATCGCGCTCGACGGTCTCGCGTTCCTGACCGGGCTCGTCGGAGAGGAGGCGCCGGTGCACTGACAGCGCCTGCGGGGGGTTCGCGGTGGCCGGCGACGTGCCGCCACCGCACCGACAATGAAACACGGTGAGGGGATCATGCAAAGACGCAATCGATTCATCGCAGGTGTCACAGCAACGGCAATGCTGGCGTCGGCCCTGGCCGGGGCCGCGTTCAGCGCGGCTCAGGCGCACGAGGGTCACGAGCACGACTTCGACGTGCTGTTCTTCCACAAGACGACGGGGTTCCGGCACGACTCGATCCCGGCGGCGATCTCCGCCGTCGAAGAGCTCGGAGCCGACCACGACTTCTCGGTGTCGGCGAGCGAGGACGCCGCGGTCTTCACCGACGGGACCCTGGCGGACTACGAGGCGGTCGTGCTGTTCACGGATGGCGAGGACACGCTGGATGCCGAGCAGCGGTCGGCCTTCGAGGCGTTCGTGCAGGACGGCGGCGGCGTCGTCGGGCTGCACTCGTCGTCGAACATGGACAAGACGGACTGGCCGTGGTGGTCCGATCTCATGGGCGGAGCGTTCTTCAAGAGCCACCCGTCCGGGGACGACCAGTTCCAGGAGGCGACCGTCCGCATCGAGGACGCGACGCATCCGTCGACGGCGGGGCTGCCGGCCGAGTGGGTGCGGACCGACGAGTGGTACAACTTCACCGCGAACCCGCGGGACGACGTCCACGTCCTGGCCACCCTGGACGAGTCGACCTACGACCCGGGACCGGACGCGATGGGTGGGGACCACCCGATCGCGTGGTGCTCGAGCTACGACGGCGGCCGCAGCTGGTACTCCGCGCTCGGGCACGAGGCCGAGTACTACGACGAGCCGCTGCTGCGCGATCACATCCTCGGCGGTATCCAGTGGGCGGCCGGCGCCGCGGAGGGCGACTGCGGTGAGCCGCGCGGCGGCCTGCCGGCGGAGGCCTCCTTCGAGAAGGTCACGCTGGACGACAGCACGGAGAACCCGATGGAGCTCGCGGTCGCGCCGGACGGGCGCGTCTTCTACGTCGAGCTGGGTGGTGCGCTCAAGCTGTACGACCCCGAGACGGGTGCGGTCACCCAGGTGGCCGAGATCCCGGTGCACCGCGGCAACGAGAACGGCCTGCTCGGGATCGCGCTCGATCCGGACTTCGCCGCGAACCAGTGGCTGTACCTGTTCTACAGTGCTCCGGAGCCGGAGGTGCAGCGCATCGCACGGTTCACCGTCGACGGCGAGTCGCTGGACATGACGTCCGAGAAGATCCTGCTGGAATTCACCCACCAGCGGGAGGTGTGCTGCCACTCGTCCGGTTCGATGGCCTTCGACCCGGACGGCAATCTGCTGGCCTCCACCGGTGACGACACCGCCCACTTCGCCTCGGGCGGGTTCGCGCCGATCGACGGTCGCGTGCACGACGACCACGTCAGCGAGGACGCCCAGCACGCCTACGACGCGCGGCGCACGTCCGGGAACACCAACGACCTGCGCGGCAAGATCCTGCGGATCACCCCCGAGGACGACGGCACGTACTCCATCCCGGAGGGGAACCTGTTCCCACCGGGTACGGAAGGTACCCGGCCGGAGATCTACACCATGGGGCACCGCAACCCGTTCCGGATCGCCGTCGACGACGAGACCGGCTGGGTCTACGCCGGTGAGGTCGGTCCGGACGCGGGGAGCGACGACCCGGACCGCGGGCCGCGAGGCTACGACGAGTGGAACCAGATCCGCGAGGCGGGCAACTACGGCTGGCCGTACTGCATCGCCGACAACCAGCCCTACCGGGAATGGGACTTCGCCACCGAGACACCGGGTGAGCTCTTCGACTGCGCGACCGGCCCGGCCAACGACTCGCCGTTCAACACGGGCCTCGACGTCGTCCCTCCGGCGAAGGACGCGTTCGTGTACTACCCCTACGGCTCGTCCCCCGAGTTCCCGGAGATCCCCGAGGGCGGCGGCCGCACCGCGTTCGCGGGCGACGTCTACCACGACGATCCGGACCTCCTCGGCGACGGGCAGTTCCCCGCGTACTACGACGACGCCGTGTTCGTCATGGAGTGGTCCCGGAACTGGATCGGTACGCTTCGCCTGGACGAGAACGGCGACTACGCCGGCTTCGAGCGGTTCCTGCCGAACACCGAGTTCCGCAGCCCGCACGACATGGAGTTCGGGCCGAACGGCGCGATGTACCTCATCGAATGGGGGGTCGACTTCAACTACGGCGGCGGCGGGGTGAACCCGGACTCCGGCCTGTACCGGATCAACTACACCGACGGCGCCCGGACCCCGTTGGCCGAGGCGTCGGCCGACGTCGACTCGGGCCCAACACCGCTGACGGTGTCCTTCACGGGGGACACCAGCCACGACCCGGACGGCGACCCGCTGACCTACGCCTGGGACCTGGGCGATGGCACGACGTCGGACGAGCCGAACCTGACGCACACGTACACGGAGCCGGGCGCGTACACGGCACGCCTGACGGTCAGCGACCCGTCCGGCCGGTCCAACAGCTCGAACCTCACCATCGCCGCCGGCAACACGCGCCCCGAGGTGACGATCGAGACACCAGCGAACGGGCAGGTCTTCTCCTGGGGTGACGAGATTCCGTTCGAGGTCTCCGTGGTGGACCCCGAGGACGGCTCCGGCGACGCGATCGACTGCGAGCGGGTGACGGTTCAGCAGGGCCTGTTCCACGACGAGGGCGGCAACGCGCATGTGCACCCGGGGCAGCAGGAGACCGGGTGCGAGGGCGTGCTCGTCACCCAAGCCGACGCCGAGCACGGCGACGCCGCGGACATCGCACTCGTCGTCATCGCGAGCTACACCGACCTCGGGGGAGACCCGGGGGCGCCGGAGCTGACGGGTTCCGTCACCCACGTCCTGCAGCAGCCCCGCAAGGAGGTGGAGCACCACGACGAGGCGTCGGACATCGACGTCGCGGCCGCGAACGATCCGGAGACGGGGGGAGGTGAAGCCATCCGGGGCCAGGCGGGTGCCTGGGCGGCGTACGATCCGTACCATCTCGGCGGCGTCGGCTCGATGACGCTCCGGGCGGCGGCGGCGCAGGACGCCACCGTCGAGGTACGGCGCGACGCACCCGACGGTGAGCTGCTGGCCACCGCCGAGATTCCCGGGATGATCGACGCCGGCTGGTCCGAAGGGCCTGCCGGGTTCGGCGGTGCCGTGTCGCTCAACGGTGGTGGTGCGCTGCGGGACACCGAGCTGCCCCAGGGCGTGGTCAGCGGCGTGGAGGACTTCACGATCTCCACGTGGGTGAACTGGGACGGAGGGCAGACCTGGGCACGGATCTTCGACTTCGGATCCGGCACGGACGCCTACATGTTCCTCACGCCGAGCGCGGGGGGCACCGACAGCCTGCGGTACGCCATCACGGCCGGCGGCAGCGCGGCGGAGCAGCAGATCAATGCTCCGTCCGCGCTGCCGCCGGACGGGTGGCACCATGTCGCGGTCACGCTCTCGGGGTCCACGGGAACGCTCTACCTCGACGGCGAAGTGGTCGGGAGCAACACCGAGATGACGCTGAGCCCGGCGGACCTGGGGCAGACGCCGCAGAACTGGATCGGCCGGTCCCAGTGGCCCGACCCGCTGCTCGACGGCGCGGTCGACGACTTCAACGTCTTCGACCGGGCGCTCACCGCCGAGGAGATCGGGTCGCTGGTCGCCGAACCGGGCGGGACCTCCGGCGGCGGTAACCTCGCCTGGTACCAGTTCGAGGAGGACGGCGGGACCGTCGTCGTCGACTCCTCCGCGGCCGGCAACGACGCGGTGCTCACGCTCGACGGCGAGGCCGCCACCTGGCAGACCGTCTCGGTGGACCTGCCGCCCACCGGCGGCACGTTCCCGCTCCACCTCGTGTTCCCGGACAACTCCGTCCGGGTGAACTGGATGGAGCTCACCCCTGCGGCCCCGCTGCCCCCGGGCGCGAAGGCGCTGCGCAACGTGCACAGCGACCTGTGCCTGGATGGTTTCGGCCGGGGTACCGAGCCGGGGACCGACGTGGTGTTGTGGACCTGTCACGGCGGCGCGAACCAGGACTGGTCCTTCGAGGACTCGGGTGACGGCCACCACGTGATCCGCAACGTGCACAGCGACCTGTGCCTGGACGCCTTCAGGGAGGGGACCGAACCGGGGACCGAAGTGGTGCTGTGGACCTGCCACGGAGGGGCCAACCAGGATTGGTCCCTCGAGGAGAACGGTGACGGCCACCACCTGATCCGAAACCGGCACAACGACCTGTGCCTGGACGACACGGACTGGGGCACGGAGCCGGGCACACCGGCACAGCTGTGGACATGCAACGAGCTGACCGTGCAGCAATGGTCCATCGAGTGACCCGGTGACGGCCTGAAGCGGGCCCCCGCCACCTCGGCGGCGGGGGCCCGCTTCGGTCCGGCGCGAAGGCGGGCGAAGCACTCGTCCGCATTCAGCGCCGTGCTCCCGGCAGGCGCATGGTGAGAAGCCTGGCGCGGGGCGCCAGGCGGCCGGCCGGGGCGAAGACGCTCTCGGTACGGGACTGGTCCGGGTCGATCACGGAGAACAGGTTCACCCGGGCTCGTGTGGCTGGATCTGGGACTGATGCCGATGGGTGCGCCCGTGGTGGTGCTCGGTGAGCACTGGTTGCTCGGCGAGGCGGTGGGCGTAGCGGTGGCGCTGGTACCGGCGCTGGCTCTCGCGTGGTGGACTCTCCCTACGAGGCAGCGGGTATCGAGGTGCGAGGGGTCGAGGCGGTGGCCCGCGCGCTGGGGTACGTGCATCTCGGCTGGGCGATGGTGGGCTGGGCTCTGGCCCTGCCGGTGGTCAGGCACTTCGCCCAGCTGTGTGCCGACGCCTTCGGCGCGGGGCCGCGGCCGGCGCGTGCGTACGACGACGCGGCCACTCCGACCGGTGGCCCCTGCCGTGCCGCCGGCAAGCCAAAATCGGCGTCCGGATCCGGGGAGCTCGAAGTAGTCGGATCGCCATGGCGGGCAACTGCGGGTCAGGTCCGGTGGCGCCCGTCACAAGGAATGGTCGGGTATTGCCAACGAGCCCTCAAAATGCCCACTCACCTGCGGTGACGCGGCGCGTCCGAGGCGCCGGCCGTGATTTGGCATGCGCGGTCGGACGTGTGTAATGTTCTCGACGTCAGCCCGACGGGCAGACGGACAGCCAGGAACCGCAAGGTGAACGGCTGGACGTGCCGGGGTTTGACTCTCTCCTCTGAGACATGCGGCATCGCGCCGTCTCGAAGCAGACTTCAGATTATGATCTGGGGATTTGCGAGACGGAATCGATGGTGGTAAGTTTAAGAGGTTGCCCCGGATTCGGGTCAAACCACATGGTTTGGACCGGAACGGTGTGCGTCGGTTGTTTGAGAACTCAACAGTGTGCTTGATAGTCAATGCCAATGTTTTATG